>JABWCD010000004.1 GCA_013359265.1 Candidatus Hydrogenedentota bacterium | reverse complement strand
AATCTGCTCTTCCGTAAACCGCTTCTTCTTCATCTCGGACCTCCTTCATGCCCGGAGATCCTAACATTCCAACTGGTCTACTTTTAGGGGAGCACGCCCCCGTTCCAGATGGCGCTCTGCGTTCTCTTACCGAAAAACAACTGCGAGTACATGCGGGTAACGGCATTGAAGTTAACTGGGGCCCCACCGATCGAGGTCAGAATTACGGAATACTTGCCTCGTTGAACGGTTCGAGATTCTCCATTGCGTTCGAACAGTAGCCAAGCATTTTTCCATTCGGTGTCGCATTGCATGCCGACGCCGGTCTTTAGTTGCAGGTAGGCAGTTGGATTACTTCTTGGGCTTTTTCTTCTTGCCCTTGAAGGCGGCTTTGCGTGCCTTCTTTCCGCCGACTTTCTTGCCATTGAGTTTTTTGCTGTCGCGGAGTCTCAATAGCGGCCTGGGAGACTGCGAATCGCCCGGTGGGCAAGCGGAAGGGATAGCAAGTTACGTAGTTCATGGCATAGCGGTGGCAGATATTGAGGGAGCACGCCCGCCACAACGGGAATTAGCCGCGAGAGAACGCGAAGGGAGCAGAGAAGAGTTCGCGGGCAGTGCAAAGAATCACCGTGTTTGACGATCGTCGATACGGAATTCTTCGGTTGCTTTAGGTAGGGGCGTTGGGTTGTGTGTTCGTTATGCTGACTTGTGCGATGACCTCGTGGGCCTTGTGGAACAGCGGGGAAGGCGGAAGCCAGTTGTTTCCGAGGTCGTCTTCGAGGGCGCCGGCGGTGTAGGGCCCGTCGTAGGTCATGAAGTAGAAGCGCGTGCGGCCCGGTGTGGGGAGGGGAAACTCGCGGGTTGGTTGCGCAAACTCGAGAAAGTCCGGGGCAATCGACAGCAAGGCGAGGCAGGCGTTGCGCGGTCCGTCGTGGTTGCCGGAGCAGGCCTGCCGGAGGTGTTTTACTGTTATATAAAACAAAAATTTCGCGCGAACAAAAGATCGAGAGTCGCCTTTTGGGGATTGTGCCGTCCGCGGGGCCGGGGCATATTGACAAATATAAAGTGATACTTTATATTTTACACGCCATGCGATACGTTGCACGCGATATCGAAGGCCACCTGGCCAAGGCCGCCGGCCATTTCCCCGCCGTCATTTTGACGGGACCGCGGCGGGCGGGAAAGACGACGCTGCTGCGCCGCCTGTTTCCGAAGGCGACGTATGTGCTGCTTGAGGATCCCGATGTGCTTGGGCGTGTGCGGTCGGATCCGAACGGGTTTCTGGACGGCTTGCGCGTGCCGGTGATTCTGGACGAGATGCAGAACGTGCCGGAGCTGTTCAACTACGTGCGGACGCGGATCGATCGGGAACCGAAGAAACGCGGGCGCTGGTTCCTGACGGGGTCGCAGGAAGCGCCGTTGATGAAGGGCGTGTCGGAGTCGATGGCGGGGAGGGCGGCGGTGCTTCAGTTGTTGCCGTTGTCGCTCACGGAGTCGTCCAAGGTGAGTTTGTTGCGCGGTGGATACCCCGAAGTTTTGGCACGGCCCCCCGCGAGAGACCTGTGGTTCCGATCATATGTGCAAACGTATTTGGAGCGGGACGTGCGGGCAATTACGTCGATTCGCGATTTGTCGGTGTTCCGGCGTTTTCTTGCGCTGATTGCAAGCCGATGCGGGCAGATACTGAATCGCACGGACATCGCGGCGCCGTTGGGCGTGTCGGTACCGACGGTTTCGCAGTGGTTGAGCATCTTGGAAGTTACGGGGCAAATTCTGTTGGTGCCGCCCTTCTACGAGAACTTTGGCAAGCGGCTCGTAAAATCGCCGAAGCTGTACTTTGTCGATTCGGGGCTGGCGTGCCATTTGTTGGGAATAGACAACGATGCCGCGCTGCGGAAATCCGTGTTTCTCGAGCCGGTGTTCGAGGGGCTGGTGGCGAGCGAGATTGTGAAGTCCCAGATCAATCGCGGGACCGGACGAAGCCTGTATTACTTCCGCGAGGCGCAGGGGCTGGAGGTAGATTTTGTCGTGCCGTTGCGCGAGCGGAGAATCGCACTCATCGAGGCGAAGGCTACATCTACGCCGACGGCGGACATGAGCGCGCCGATGAACCGGCTAAAGAAATCGATCACGGGATATCGGGCCGACGGGTTCGTGGTGCACGCGGGGAAGACTGGAGGCGCGGCGGGCACTGCATTGTCGCCGGGCGTGCGCGCGGTGGCTGTGGAGCGGATTGGCGAGGTGGTAGGTAAAGTCGAGTGATGGGGAAAGGTCGGGTTCGGCAGAAAAGGGAAGATCGGATCTGTCGGGAAGTGGGGGGGAGTTTGAGCGAGATCGATTCTGATGCCGGCACAAATCCGTCGGTGCATCGAGTTGGCTCGGACGGAGCCTCGCCCCGCCCGTCGGGAAGCTATCGCCGGATGGACTGCGGCGGATTTGGTGCGTTGAGACAGGCAAAACGAAACCGGCGCCGCGCGACTTGCGTCGCCGGCGCCGGTTGAGTTTTGCAGGTAGACAGTTGGTTACTTCTTTGATTTCTTCTTGCCTTTTGACTTCGCGAGCTTGCCGGCTTTCTTGCCGTTGAGCTTCTTGCTGTCGCGCGGGGACTCGATAGCGGCCTGGGCGGCGGCGAAGCGGGCAATGGGGACGCGGAAGGGGCTGCAACTCACGTAGTTCATGCCGACGCGGTGGCAGAACTTGACGGAGCTGGGCTCGCCGCCGTGTTCGCCGCAGATGCCGACTTTGAGCGCGGGGCGCGTGGAGCGGCCGTTCTTGATACCGAGATCGATCAATTGGCCGACACCTTCCTGGTCGATGGCCTGGAACGGGTCCTGCGGCAGGATGCCTTTTTCGAGGTAGTAGGGCAGGAACCCGCCGATATCGTCGCGCGAGAAGCCGAATCCCATTTGCGTGAGGTCGTTCGTGCCGAAGCTGAAGAACTCGGCCTTTTCCGCGATCTTATTGGCGACGAGCGCCGCGCGCGGAATCTCGATCATCGTCCCGACGAGATAATCGATCTTGACCTTGTACTGCTTCTGGACATCGTCGGCCACGCGGCGGACGATTGCTTCCTGGTTCTTGAATTCGTTCTCGTGGCCCACGAGCGGGATCATGATTTCCGGCAGGACCTTGACCTTCTGCTTCACGAGTTCGGCGGCGGCTTCGAGAATGGCGCGCGCCTGCATCTCCGTGATTTCGGGATACGCGATGCCGAGGCGGCATCCGCGGTGGCCGAGCATGGGATTGAGCTCGTGGAGCTGTTTGATCCGCGCATGGATGTGGTCCGCCGAAACCCCGATTTGTTTTGACAACTCGTTCACCTGCGCATCGGTCAGCGTCACGAACTCGTGCAGAGGCGGATCGAGCAGGCGGATCGTCACGGGCTTGCCGGCCATTACCTTGAGAATGCCGAGGAAGTCTTTCTTCTGGAACGGCAGCAGCTTCATCACCGCTTCGCGGCGCTTGGCCTCCGTGTCCGCGAGGATCATCTCGCGCATGTGGATGATGCGCTCGGGTTCAAAGAACATGTGCTCGGTGCGCGCGAGGCCGATGCCTTCGGCGCCGAAGGCGATCGCCTGTTCCGCATCCTCCGGGCGCTCGGCGTTGGTGCGCACGTTGATCTGGCGGATTTCGTCCGCCCAGGTCATAAGCTTCTTGTACCACTTGTTCTTGTCGGGTTGCGCGGGCAACACGGAGACCTGGCCCTGATACACGCGGCCGGTCGAACCGTTCAGCGACACCCAGTCGCCCTCGCGGATGGTGAGACCATCGACGGACATCGTCTTTGCGCGCGAGTCGATGTGCAGGGCGCCGCAACCGACGATGCAGCACTTGCCCCAGCCGCGCGCGACGAGCGCGGCGTGGCTGGTCATGCCGCCCTTGGCCGTGAGAATGGCCTCGGCGACGTGCATGCCGTGAACGTCTTCCGGCGACGTCTCGTTGCGAACGAGGATGACTTTCTTGCCCTGCTTGGCCCACGCGTCCGCGTCGTCCGCAGTGAAGACGGCTTGGCCGACGCCGCCGCCGGGGCCCGCGGGAAGGCCTTTGGCCAGAAGGCGGGTCTTCTTCTCCGCGTCGGGGTCGAGCATGGGGTGGAGGAGTTCGTCAAGCTGTTCGGGTTTGACGCGCTTGATGGCGGTCTTCTTATCGATGAGTTTGCTTTCGCACATCTCGACGGCCATGCGGACGGCCGCGGTGCCGGTGCGTTTGCCGGTGCGCGTTTGCAGCATCCAAAGTTCGCCATCTTCAATGGTGAACTCGATGTCCTGCATATCGCGATAATGCTTCTCCAGCTTCAGGCGGATATTATCGAGCTTCTTATAGGCCTTTGAATTCTCCTCCTCGAGCGATTTGTGATCGAGCGTGTGTTCGGTTTTGGTCGCTTTGTTCAGCGGGGAGGGGGTGCGAATGCCCGCGACCACGTCCTCGCCTTGTGCGTTGACGAGCCACTCGCCGTAAAACTTGTTGTCGCCTGTGGCGGGGTCGCGCGTGAACGCCACGCCCGTCGCGGAAGTCTCGCCCATGTTCCCGAAGACCATTGCCTGGCAATTGACCGCCGTGCCCCAGTGGTCGGGGATGCTTTCGATGCGGCGGTACGCGATTGCGCGCTTGCCGTTCCACGACTGGAAGACCGCCTTGATACCGCCCCAGAGCTGCTCGTGGGCGTCGTCCGGGAAGGGCTTTCCGACGCGTTCTTTGACGATCGCCTTGAACTTTTCCGCCAACTGCTGGAGATCGTCCGCGGTGAGATGGGTATCTTCCGTAACGCCGCGCTCTTTCTTCATAGCGTCCATGGCGTGTTCGCACACCTCGCGCACGCTGTGGCCGTCTTTCGGCTCGAGGCCTGCGGCCTTTTCCATGACGACGTCGGCGTACATCATAATCAGGCGCCGGTACGCGTCGTACACGAAGCGGGCATCGCCGCTCTTCTTGATGAGACCCGGTATCGTCTTTGGGCTGAGGCCGATATTCAGCACAGTGTCCATCATTCCCGGCATGGACATGCGGGCGCCCGAACGCACGGACATCAGCAGGGGGTTCTTGGGGTCATCGAACTTCTTGCCCATGACCTTTTCGGTACGGGCCAGCGCTTTTTCGACTTCTTTCGTGAGTTCCTTGGGCAGCTTGCCGTGGTGTTTGTAGTACTCGGTGCACATTTCGGTCGTGATGGTGAAACCCGCCGGCACCGGAATTCCGATGGAGCACATATCGGCCAGGTTGGCGCCCTTGCCGCCCAACAGCTCCTTCATGTCGCCGCGGCCTTCGGCCTTGCCGCCGCCGAAGAAATAGACATACTTTTTGGACATAACTAGAAGTCTCCTCCCATATATAACGCGTAAGGACGTTTCGCGCGCGCAATGGGCGCGCGCGAACGATGGTGAAAAACTACCCGTACGGCCACCCGGCCGCTGTTCCCAACCGCCGAGTCGCGGTGGACGGCGTGGCCCCCGAACGCATTTCTGGCTGGACCCCGCGCCCAGAAAAATCAGCATAGTATAGCGCCCTCCTCGCGGGTTCTTCAACCGTTGGACGGAGGGGGATGCGGCGGCGCCGAGCGCCCCGTTGAGTTTATGGCCGGGGTTTCATTGACAAGTTTCCGCACCTTTGCTATCCTTCGCGTCTCGAATGGTGTAGTGCGCCTGCTGCAGTGACCGATTTTCACTCCTGGCCATGCCACTGGGCTTGATTAACTCGAACGCCGAGGAAGTACTGTGTCTGCCGTTATTGAGACGAACCACCTGACAAAAGTGTATGAAGGCGCAGTGCGGGGACAAGACGTCCACGCCCTCAACGACCTTACCATTGCCGTTCACGAACGCGAGATTTTTGGGTACCTCGGCCCAAACGGCTCTGGAAAGACGACGACGATCAAGATGTTGCTCAGCTTGATCTTCCCGACGTCGGGAACGATCAAGATCATGGGAAGCGACGACATCGACAACCCCGATATCAAGCGCAAGATCGGGTACCTTCCCGAAGGCGCGTACTATCCCGATTTCCTGCGCGGCGAAGAAATCCTCCGGTTCTATGGGAGTTTGTACGGCCTGAGCGGCAAGGATCTCAATCGCCGCGTGGACGAGACGCTCGAAACGGTGGGAATGACGCGCGCGCGCAAGCGCCTGTTGCGCGGTTATTCGAAGGGCATGCGCCAGAGAATCGGATTGGCACAGGCGCTGTTGAGCGATCCGCAGGTCTTGATCCTCGACGAACCGACCACGGGCCTCGATCCCGTTGCCCGCAAGGAAATGCGCGATCTGCTTGTCCAATTGCGCGCGCAGGGGAAATCGCTGCTGATCTCGAGCCACGAGCTTCTCGAAGTCGAATTGATTAGCGACCGCGTCGGAATCCTATATGAGGGCGTGCTGCAAACGATGGGCACGATTAACGATCTGCTGACCGACCGCGACATGACCATCGATGTCACCGGCATTACGGAGGCCGCGATCAAGAAGCTGGCCGAACGCGGCCTCGCCGCGGAAGATGTCGTCGATAGCCGCGCGCGGATGCGCGTGCCACCGGCAATGTCCTTGTACGACGCGCTCGACTTGCTCAAGGCCGAGAGTGTTTCCATCGCGAGCGTTGCGCCGCGCCGCGAAACGCTCGAGGAACTCTTTGTTCGCGTGGTTGGCGACGCAAAGGCGAAAAAGGAAGGGAAGAAGTAGTCATGGGTTTCGGCGGCGTCTCCAGTATCGCGTTGTACACGTGGCGCGAAGGTATGCGGAAGAAGACCCTGATCGGCTTCCTGATCCTGAGCATCCTCGTCATCTTCGGGTCCCAATTTTTCACGGCCTTCCTCACAACGACCACCGCGGAGGGCAGTCAGTCCGAACTGGACATTAAGCTCATTAAAGACATCTGCGTTACGACCATCTCGATTTTCGGGATGCTCATAACGATCTTCGTGTCCGCGTCCGTCGTGCCGACCGAAGTGGACAACAAAGTGGTTTACACCGTGCTCTCGAAACCCGTGCGCCGGTTCCAGTATTTGCTCGGAAAATTCCTCGGCGTGCAGATAATCATTTTGATCAATCTGGCCTTGATGGGCGGGCTGTTCTTCTTTGCGCTGTACTTGAAAGAGAACGTGCTGCCGACCCTGCTGCTCTATTCGATTCTGTTGACGTACTTTCAGTTCCTTATCGTTTCCGCCTTCACATTTGCCATTTCGTGTACGGCGAATTCGGCCGTACTGCCGACGATTGGCGGCCTCTTCATCTACATCACCGGCAACTTGACGGAATACCTGAAGGACGTTGCCGACCGTTCCGGCCAGACCGAAAGCATGCTCGATTCCCTGATCGGAAATACCGCAAGTGGTCTGTACTACGTCTTGCCGAATCTTCAACTCTTCGACCTCAAGGACCAAATCCTGTACCTCGCGTCCAACGATGCTCCCAAGGACACCATCTTTTCGCAGTTGATCGTCTACGGTTTCGTGTACGGGTTGGCCGGCTATTTGATGTCCTACTGGATATTCCGCCGCAAGGAGCTGTAGGTTTCGTGAAGAAGTTTCCAAGCATCGGCGTACCCGTCCTGGCGCTGCTGGCGCTTGTTCTTGGTTCCATCCAAGGGCAGCGTTTGGATCATCTCCAGGAGTGCGAACGCCTTTACCGTTGGATGGTGAGTGCCTCAACCCAGATGCGCCTGTTTGGCGATCCGGGCAAGCCGCCTCCCGGCGAAGACCCGTCAAAATATGCGGACGAAGAACTGTTCAAGAAACTCGTTGAACTGACGGAAAGCCGGCTGCCGGACGTTCCGGTTGGCGAGAACGACTACGACAAGGCCACGCGCCAGCCCTTTGCAAAAGTCGTGCGGTACACGGCGGCGCCCCACGTGGAAGAGGACACCGAAGCCACCGAATCGGAGACATCCGAAGGCGACGACGAAGATGCAAGACCCGGCGGGTCCGGAGCGCGGGAAATCTATACCGAGGAGCAACGGCAGCGGGACGCGCAGTTGTGGGCCTTCGCGCGAAGCCCTGAAGCCGCAGACCTCCGCAAAGAATTGTGGAACGCCAACCGGGACGGTCGAGTCGCCGCATTCGGCACCCAGCTCGGCATTGCCGGCATGTATCAAGAACGCGGCACCCAGATTAGCCTCGCGAATTTGTTCTTCGGTTTCCGCAAAATGGCCGCCAACCTGGTTTGGCTCGAAGTCGACCGGTGGTGGCACAAGGGGCAGATGCACCGCATGCTTCCGCTGATGAAGACGTGCGTGACGCTCGATCCCGAATTCATCGACGCGTATCTCCTGGGCGCGTGGCACATGGCGTATAACGCGTCCGCTCCGCTGGAGGACACGCCATGGGAAATCAGAACCTATGACGACGTCCACGAGTACTGGGTCGGCGACAAGGAACGGTTCTACTTCTACGGCGTCGACTTTCTCAAGGACGGAATTCGAAAGAATCCTCGAAACTATAAGCTTTACTTCGATCTTGGGTTCTCGATCTACGACCTAAAGCTCGACAATCATGTCGATGCGATCAAGTATCTGTCGGAGGCCATTCGACTCGATCACGATCGATGGGTGCGCCGGTGTTTGTACCGGCTTATGGGCGTCGACGAACGGTACGAAGCGTCGAAAACCGGGTGGGAGGATTACCTCTCGAAATGGCCGGACAATCAGGTCGCGAAACGCTTCATCAACCTCATGACCGGCGAGATTCTCGGTCGTGACGCGGACTATGCCGGCGAGCAGGCCAAGGCCGCCGAAGAGCTTGCAAAGCGCGCGCGCGACGCCGGAAACGGGCAGGCGGAATCGGAGTGGAGCGCAAAGGCGGCGGAAGCCAGAGCCAGGGAAGCGGAACTTTACGTAAAGTGCAAGAGCTTCTGGAAAAGCCTCGATGATCCGAACAACAAAGACATCGATAGAGACACGTACGCGCAGGCGCGCAGCCTGCGCATCGAGGCGGCGGAACTTCGCAGCCAAGGCCGCTACGACGAGGCCATACAGTGCCTGGATATTGCGCGCTTCAGGAGTAACGAGTTTTGGGATACCGCGACGGACCTTCTGATCAAATACAAAGTCGAGGGCAACTTGCCGCTGTTCCTTACGGACACGAAGTTCATCGAGCGGCAAGCGTTGGAGGCCGAATACACGCGGCATCTTCCGAAGTCCATCGCGGGAAGACAGTACCGGTTCTTCGACGGGGCGTGGATGTGCGTCGATTACAAGGACGAACCGCTGACGCCCGTCGAACAGGACAGCGATGCGATGTTGCAACTGAAGTTCGAGCATCCGGAAATCGCACGGGTAGTGGATGAGCTTGATGGAAACATTATTCTCCAGGCCGGGAATGCGTGGTACGAGTACCGTTCCAAGGAGCCTGCAATGCCGTCAAAGTTGTACGCCGGCCGGACTGCGTCGCTCGCCCCGGCCTCTTGATTCAACACCCACCTGACTTTACGATATTCGCTCACTTCGTACATTGAAACATGTGGGGAAACGGGGTGCGCGGATCCATTGCCGACAACCTGCGCCGAATTCAGGATCGCATTACGAATGCGATGGCACGTGCGGGCAGATCAGGCGAGCCGCCGACCCTTGTCGCCGTAACGAAAAGTGTCGGCTTGAGCGAAATCGGCGAACTCCGTAGGCTGGGCGTAACACACTTTGGCGAGAACCGCGTCAAACCGGCTGAAACGAAGATCGACGGCTGTGGCCCCGGCGTGTCCTGGCACATGATCGGTACTGTCCAGCGACGAAAAGCCAAGGACGTCGTGCGGATTTTCGATTTTGTGGATGCGGTAGACCGCGTCGAACTCGCCGCGGAACTGGCCGTGCGCGCGGCGGAGAGGCGAATCGTCCTGCCGGTACTCCTGGAAGTGAATGTATCCGGCGAGGAGTCGAAGCACGGTTTCACCCCCGCGGAACTGTCGTCCGCTCTGGATCAAGTCCGCACGTTCGACTCGCTCAAGGTGGAAGGGTTGATGACGATGGCGCCGTTACACGACGACGTGGAACGTACACGGCCCGTGTTTGCCGGCTTGTGTGCGCTTGCCAACCGATTAGGGCTCCGCCGGGTCTCGATGGGAATGTCGAACGATTTCGAGGTCGCCATCGAGGAAGGGTCTACTGAAGTGCGCATCGGGACCGCCCTATTTGAATGATCGCACACGCATCGCGCACTGTGGTGCGGAATTCCCCCACGGACACATGTTGAAAGGGTGACTGGAAAATCAATGCTCGATTCGATTGACCAAATTCGTGACGGGGCACTGGCGGAGATCGCGGCCGCGGCTTCCAGCCGTGACGCGGAGGAACTGCGTGTCAAGTACCTCGGGCGAAAAGGCGCCCTGACGGGCCTATTGCGCGGGGTCAGCGATGCACCAGCGGACCAGCGGCCCGCGCTCGGCAAGGCGGCAAACGAACTCAAGAATCTCTTGACCGCCGCGTTGGATGACCGGGCAAAGGCGCTTGCCGAAGCAGAAGCAGGCGCGAAAGATCGGTCGGACCTGCCGGACCTCTCGCTTCCCGGACGGCGGCCGGCCCGCGGGCACATGCACCTCGTGTCGCAAGTAACAGACGAGATTATCGAAATCCTTTCGGAGCTTGGTTTTCAGGTCGCCACAGGTCCCGAGGTCGAAACCGAATACTACAATTTTGACAGCCTCAATACCCCCGACGACCATCCCGCTCGGGATTCCCATGACACCTTCTTCGTCGCCCCCGGCGTAGTCCTGCGCACGCACACATCACCGGTCCAAATGCGCGTGATGGAGCGGACCCAGCCGCCCGTCGCCATCGTCGCGCCGGGACGCGTTTATCGCGTGGACGCAGACTCGACCCACAGTCCCATGTTCTATCAGGTCGAGGGTCTGTTGGTCGACGAAGGGGTCAGCTTCGCGGACCTCAAAGGGACGCTGATGCACTTCCTGAAGCGCCTTTTGGGAGGAAGCGTGCAAGTACGGTTCAATCCGCATTTCTTCCCGTTCACCGAACCGTCCGCGGAGATTCACGTGAAATGGACGTCAACCCGTGGCGGCCAAACGCAAGAGCGCTTGCTGGAAATCGGGGGATGCGGCATGGTCCACCCCCGCGTTTTCGAGTATGCGGGGTACGACTACGAGCGGTACACCGGGTTCGCGTTCGGGATGGGTGTCGAGCGAATTGCGATGGCGAGGCACCAAATCAACAGTATCCACCACTTCTACGAGGGTGATTTGCGCTTCTTGGAGCAGTTCTAGGTAATGAAAGTTTCACTGAATTGGCTGAAAGAGTTTGTTGACATTGATCTCGGTGTCGACGATCTTGCACATCGCCTCACGATGCTCGGCCTCGAAATCGAGTCCGTCGAACGTCCCGGCGCCGAGATCTCAAAGGTGTACGTCGGCAAGATTCTCGATATAAGACCGCATCCCGACGCCGATAAATTGGTCGTCTGCCAAACGGACGTTGGTCAAGGAGCGCCGCTCCAAATTGTTTGCGGCGCGAAGAACATGAAAGCCGGCGATCTCGTGCCGACTGCGGTTGTCGGCGCGACGCTTCCCGGCGCGTTTGAGATTGGCCGCAGGAAGATGCGCGGGGTCGAGTCTCAGGGCATGATGTGTTCGGCGCGGGAATTGGGACTAGGGAAGGACCACGACGGCCTGCTCATCCTCTCCCAAGACATGCCCATCGGCGCAGACGCAGTCGCGCTACTGGGTCTTGACGATGCAATCTTCGAGATCGAAGTCACGCCGAACAGGGGCGACTGGGCCGGGATGATAGGCGTGGCGCGCGAGTTGGCCGCGTACTTCGACCGTCCGTTGCGTCTGCCGGATACGTCGGTTGCCGAGTCCGATCCAGACGTCGCGACGCTAAGCTCCGTCACAGTAGACGAACCTGAACTCTGCCGGCGGTATATCGGTCGTGTCATCACTGACGTGAAGCCGAGGCAGACACCCCTTTGGATGGCCCAGCGCCTGACGCACGCCGGCCAGCGCTTGGTAAATCCGGTCGTCGACATTACCAACTATGTCCTCCTCGAAACGGGCCATCCACTGCACGCATTTGATTACGACAAGCTGGCGGAACACCGGATCGTCGTGCGGCGGGCACGCGCGGGCGAAAACATCAGGACGATCGACGGCGAAGTCCGTACGCTTCGCGACGACATGCTCGTGATTGCGGATGCGAATTCACCGGTTGCGATCGCCGGTGTCATGGGCGGAATGGATAGCGAAGTGGGGGAGAGCACGCAGCGAATTCTCCTGGAAAGCGCCTGGTTCGAGCCATCGAGCATCCGCAGAACCGCAAAGGCGCTCGCGATGAACACGGAAGCGTCGCAACGCTTCCAGCGCGGCGCCGACCTCGACATGGCCGCCTACGCCGCGGATCGCGCGGCAGGGCTTCTCAGCGAAATCTGCTCGGGAAGCGTTGCACGTGGAACCCTCGACGCATACCCCAACCCAATCGCGAGCCGGACCGTATCTGTACGATTCTCGCGCACGAATGCGCTTTTAGGAACCAACTTGGACGGCGCAAATCAGTGCTCGATTTTGAAGCGCCTACATTTTGCGCTGGCCGAATCAAACGGCGAGAGCGCGGCGTTTAACGTCCCAACCTGGCGGCATGACGTGACTCGGGAGGTGGACCTAATCGAGGAGATCGCGAGGCTTTACGGATACGAGAACATTCCCGCCACCGTCCCGCGTGTGCGCAAGTCCGATACGGTTTTTGCGCCCAAAGAGGTGGCTACTCGCGCACTCCGCAGGCGCTTGGTGGCGATGGGCCTCACCGAACTCTTGAGCCTGACGTTCAGCTCTGAGCAGGAAATCCGTGCCGCCGGGCTCGACTCTGAGAGGGGACAAATCGTCCGACTTCAAAACCCCCTCAGCGAAACGTCGAGCACCCTGCGCGTCAGCCTGATACCTAGCTTGTTGAACGTCGCCTCGCTTAATGTTCGTCGCGGGACCGACCGAATCCGGGCCTTCGAACTCGGCCATGTCTATCTCGCGAATCCCGGGCAGCAACTTCCGCAGGAGCGTGCGCGACTGGGAATCGTTCTTTCCGGTGCGCGCGAGGAGTCATTCTGGGGATCGGATGAAAGCCAAGTTGACATCTTCGACCTGAAGGGTATTCTAGAATCCATTTTTGACGATATGGGGGCGACCGTAGACTGGGATACTAAACCACAGCCAGCTTTTGAAAGCGGTTACTCCGGCGTGGCTAACGTCGGAAATTCTGTCATTGCATGGTATGGCAAAATTAACAAGTCCATACTGAATGAACTTGACATTGGACAAGATGTATTCCTGGCGGAAATCGATTTGGAATACGTGCTCGAGACACGACCAGAACCACGTGTTTTCGAGGCCCCGTCGGCCTTCCCGCCGTCGCGACGCGACATTGCCGTCGTGCTGGATTCTGCCATACCCGGCCGCGACATTTTGCGCGTGGCAAGAAACTCCGGCGGTAAACTGCTGGCCCAAATTGAAATCTTTGACATTTTCACCGGAAAGTCCATCCAGCCGGGCAAGAAAAGCGTCGCGCTGCGTCTCGTCTTTCAGTCAAACGAAAAGACCCTGACCGATAAGGACACGCAAAAGGCATGGGAGAGCATTCTCAAGGCGCTCGAGAAAGAATTCAACGCGACGCTCCGCTGATGCCTGCCGTGCTGGCGGCCGTGCGCAGCGCTGAGCGCGCACTCAAGGAACTGCAGCTTGCGTGGAACACCGCGGAGGGCCGCCGCGGCCGAATCGCGGACCAACGAAAGTCCGTCCTCGAACAAAAGTCGGAGCTGGAAGAACAGAAGGAACTAATCCGGCAGGAGCAGTGGAAACTGAAGAAGGAGTCCGCCGCTCTTCAACATGCCAGAGATGAAGCCGAACGGCTCGCACAGGAACTCGGCGGGCTCATGGACGAGCGGGACCAGGTACGCAAGCAACTGAGAGGCGTCCTTCAGAGGGTGAAGGCCGTCTCCGCCGAGCTTCGGCGATGACAAGGCCAACGGTAGAGGTGCGTATCGCCGGCTTGACGCTGCGCGTGGCGCCGTGCGGAACCCACGAGCAGACAGCCGCCATTGTAGAAGCCGTGAACGCTCGGTTGAAGCAGTTCGAGGCCGCCAGCACCAAGGTCAACACACAGGCATTTGCACTGCAGGCGGCCTACGAATTCGCGAAGGAGCTGGCCGAACTCCAGGACCGAATCGCCGCCGAGGAGCAGACCGTGCGGGATGCCGTTAATGGCTTGGTTCAGCGAATCGAAGCCATACGCCGGGAAATAGAAGATTCAACGGAGACACCGGGGTGACAGGGCATTTCAAGGGCGCTGACAGGTTACCTCCATAACGTCTGATAATATATATTATGTCATTTAAGGGATTACGTGCGCGTGGATCGTGGCGTTTGGGTTCATCCGCGGATGTCATATACGCACCTAACGCAACCGGGAATAAAGACACTCTAATGCCTTTGAATCACATAGTTTATCCATGTGCACTTGTCGGTGTGTTTCGCGAGCAGCGGAAGATTTTCAGTGGTTCCGAAATCGACTTTGTAGGGTTCGACTCGTGCGTTGGCTCTGGTGCACAACCGCTCTTTTGGCGACTCCAAGCCGCTTGATCACACGATTCTCGGCGCCGCCCGGGGCGTGAGATTTCAGGAACCGTAAGACGGCCGATTGGTGTCGGATGATCTCAGAATTCTGGACCGACGAACCGAGGACAGTCTTTCGTTCTGCGCGGTATCGGCGGAAGAAAAAACATGGAGCGGGATACGGGGTTCGAACCCGCGACATCCAGCTTGGGAAGCTGGCACTCTACCAACTGAGTTAATCCCGCCCAGCTTGGGGCGTCATTCTAACACCGGGATCGGACCCTGTCAATTCTTCGACCCCAGCAATACCCCACTCGGACTTCGCCTCAGGGTCTATGTGCCTCGGCCGAGCAAATAGTAGCCTGGATGGCTTACAGTACACGCTTGCTGTAGGCTGCAAACGTCGCGCTCCCAATCGTCGTGGCCTGCGGAGCTGCTGTGCCTTTCTGGTCAATGGAGTCTCGACGTTCCACATGTACAAATTGGGTTCCTTCCACCTCTCTGGAGGAACCAGACTGAGATATAAACGGTTATCTATTGATAATTTTGTGATAATCAGCGGACACCCTCTGGCCTGTACTTGCGTCGATGCTTGTCGCTTCTGGATATTCGTCACTATTTATCGATATGTATTGTTCCGAGGGTTGCGGGTCTATGAAAACTTGGCGGCTTCCGGTGCGCGTTTTTGACAATAAATAGTGCATAACTTTGCGGGTTTTTCTTGCCGAATTTACGTACTGACTCGGACAATGTCAGTTCACTTCCTAAGAGACGCCAAATAGCAGCATTCGCTATTGAACAGTATAGAAACACAATCGTTCGTTATGCTACATATCGCTGCATAGTCATGGTTGGGTCGGATGAATTGCCATTTTCGACCGGTCTAATGTAATAAATAGAGTACTCACAAGATCGCCGTCACGGCACCGCTAAACCAGCTCCATGGTCGCGACATTTTCCTTTGGACATTTTGCACGAGTTCCTATTAGAATAGGGTTCTACCGGGGAATGCTAGAATCCTCTTGACACACTTCCCGTTTTCTGGCAAGATTGCGGTACACCTGAACATTATTTCACCTACCGATGGAAGGGGAACGCACATGGCAGCCGCTAAGGATGACGTGAAGGTAAAGGCGCTGGATATCGCGGTATCGCAGCTTGAGAAGCAGTTTGGCCGAGGAACACTGCTCCGTCTCGGCGACGACCACTTCGAGCAGCGCGTCCGGGCGATTTCGACGGGTAGCCTGTCGCTGGATATCGCTACCGGGGTCGGTGGCCTGCCGTCCGGCCGTGTCGTGGAGATTTTCGGCCCGGAGTCGTCCGGCAAGACGACCTTGGCGTTGCACGTTGTCGCGAGTGCGCAGAAGCAAGGGGGCATAGCGTGCTTTATCGATGCCGAGCACGCTTTGGATCCGTCATTTGCCAAGAAGATCGGCGTCGATATCGACAACCTGTTGGTTTCACAACCGGACACGGCGGAGCAGGCGCTCGAGATTTGTGAAACCCTGGTGCGAAGCAACGCGGTCGACGTAATCGTCATCGACTCGGTTGCGGCGATGGTCCCCAAGGCGGAGGTCGAGGGGGAAATGGGCGACACGCACGTTGGTCTTCAGGCGCGTCTGATGTCCCAAGCGCTTCGCAAGTTGACGGCGGCTATCAGCCGTTCGCGCACGCTGGTGATCTTCATCAACCAGATTCGCGAAAAGATTGGCGTCATGTTCGGCAATCCCGAGACGACTACAGGCGGCCGCGCGCTGAAGTTCTACGCGAGCATGCGAATCGACGTGCGCCGAATTGCGACGATCAAGGAGCGCGAGCAGGACGTCGGTAACCGGGTGCGCGCCAAGGTTGTCAAGAACAAGTTGAGCCCACCCTTCCGCCAGGCCGAATTCGACATTCTGTTTAACGAAGGGATTTCCGGCGAGGGTGACATTTTGGATTTGGCGGTCGAAGAGAAGCTTCTCCAAAAGAGCGGTGCGTGGTTCTCGCTCAATGGCGACAACCTGGGCCAAGGCCGCGAGAACACGCGACAGTACTTGAAGGACAATCCGGAGGTGAAAGAGAAGCTCCGAGCGGGTATCCTGAAGAAGAAGGGACTCGACTGGCTCGGCACGCTTCCCGTGGAAGACGCTCCCGGGCCGGACGGTAACTCAGGCACTACCGATAAGTAATCACGACGACCTTCACGATACCTGGGTGCGATCGAGCAGGTCGGCCCAGTTTTGGCTGGTGGCGCTGCTACTTTTGTCCGGGGCCATCGCTGGTGGGGCGTTGTTTGCCAAATACAAGCTCGAGGGCCTGCGCGGGCGGATTCTCCAGACTGCGGAGGCCCGGACCGGAACGGACATAAGGGTCGCCTCGATTGCCGCGTTTGGATTGCGCGGTCTTCGCGCCGACGGTGTCGAGCTTTCCCGCCGGATGGACGACGGCACAGACGTTAATCTGAAAGTGCCGCTCGCGTACATCTACGTCGATCTGACCGAACTCTTGTACGGCGAAGTCGCGATTGACCGCATTCAGATCGAAGGCGCCGAGGTGACGATACGGCGTGCACCCGCGGCCGACGCGCGGCGGATGCCGGCGTTCGATCGGCTGCGCGCTCCTCTCCCGCGCTTTGCGTTCCGTGTGATGGGTTCGGACTGCCGCGTGCGCATCGAGAACGCGGTCGGTTCCGCCCCCATCGAAATTGGATCGATAGCGTTTGACGTCGCAAAACTACCGGAGTCGGACGCACTTTCCGGCACGATTGAGGCGCACTATGGTGGCGATCCCGATAAGCGGATCTCGGCGACCGCACGTTATGTTTCCCTGGACGACTTTGAAGCGCGCGCGGACTGCAATAACATCACGGCCGACGACGTCAATGTCTTTCTGCCGGCGTCGAAGCACTTCGTGCTGGGCGGGGTCGCTACGCCGAGCATCCGAATAGAGGGAAAGGCGGACGGCACGCTTGCGATGTCGCTAAGCGCGCCTGTCAATGGACTTCTCGTGCGTGATCAGCCGGAGTTTCTCAAACCGTTGACCGGCACGATCGATGCCCGTGCAACCTACGACCCGCGCGCCGAATTGCTTACGATTGGCCTTTCCCAGGCCGTTACCGAATCGCTGAGTGGGACCATCAGCGGCTCGATTCAGTTTGCGCAAACATCTCCCGCTTTCGATCTGAAGCTCGTATCGGCCCAGTTGCCGCTCGATGACATTGCGAGTTTTGCGCTTCAAAACCGCGTCGACGAGTACGGCGAACTTTCATACGCGCTGAGTCCGGATGCGGAGGTTGCCCTACACCTTACCGGCTCCGCCGAGTCACCCTTGTTCCATGTCAGCGCGGCGATGTCCGGCGGGGAGGTTTCGTTCAAGCCGAAGGACGCGCGCTTCCCGGAAGGATCGCTGAAGCTGGGCCGGGTCGATGCATCGTGGCGTTCGGACACCAAACATTCCACGGGTTCGCTTGCGGTCCTCGGCGGCGACATTCGCAAGCCGGACCTGGGGCTTGAAGCGACGAATGTCACTGCGACCGTATCGTTGGAAGGCCGCCGCATTCAGGTGGCGTCGCTTAACGCTACGGCGCGCGAACAACCGATCGTTGCGAACGGCTGGTACGACCTCGAATCCAAGACGGGGGAGGCTTCCGTGGCCGGCGTGTTGGCGGGCATAGGCGACACCAAGCTCGCGCAATCGATCCGCAACGCGGAGCTCGCCGGTTCGGCCACTGTGAAGGCGTCCGGCCGCCTGGAAAACGGCGTGTACGCATTCGAGGGTGACATTGACGCGTCGCAAACGCAGATCGGCTACCGGTGGTACTTCCTGAAACCGCCGGGCATCGGCGCGAGCGCGCATATCACCGGGGCCTTCACGCCGAAGAAGTCCGCGAAGATCGAGGTAGCGGGCGCCGTCGCGGGCTCGGACCTCAAGGCCGTGACGAACCTGGCATACAGCGCGAAGAGCAAGAAGTGGCAGTTGAAAACTGCGCAGGCGGAGGTCCCAAAACTCGACGTCGTGTCGGTCGGAAAGTGCCTGCCTCTCCCCTACGTTATTACCGGTGGCACCGGAACGGCCGGACGATACGAATGGACACGCGTCGACGGAAAATCCGATCAGCAATGGTCGGCAACGTTGAGTCTCGCCGTGGACGAGATAGCCGTGCGCGCCGAGGGCGCCAATGCGGCGATTGTGTGTCACGACGTTACGCTGACCGGCGACATGGTCGAAGGCGAGAAGCCCGTCACGAATCTGAAACTGCACGCAAAACGCGCGGTCACTCCGCCGCTGCGCGGCGACAAGTGGTTTGTCCCGTTGGAGCGCGACTTTAAGAAGTACCCGCCAACGGACCGGTACTACTCGTATGAGCTATCGGCAGACGCGCTCGATGTTCCTCCGTGGACGGGGACCGATTTCAAGGGGCACGCGTACCAGACGGAAAAGGAAAACGGTCTGGACAGATACTCCGCCAAAGTGGGCGATGGTACGATTGAAGGCAGTTATGTCAGCAACCGCGCGGAAAATTCGTACACCACAAGGGCGAAGTGGACGAACGTGCCTGCGGCGTACTTTATGAAACATCTAAGCCAGCCGGATATTTTTTTCGGCAATATGAACGGCGAAGTAACGTACACACAAGATCGCGACGACCCGCGCAGCCTTGTCGGCAGCGGCAGGTTCGATATGGCGGACGGACAATTCAGCGCGGACTATCTGATCGGGCTGTTCGAGCGGCAACTTGAAGGCGATGTCACTGCCCTCCCGCCTTCGCTGAAGTTTTCCAAACTGAACTCGACGATCGAATTCGAGCGCGACGTAATCCGAACGCCGGAGATTCATCTGGAATCGGACGCGATGAAGCTCGACGCCGACGGGGAATTCGTGATCGACGGCGACATGGATTACACGATCAAGGTTGCCGTATCGCCGGAGGCGGCGGAGCGGATACCGCTTCTGAACGAGAACTTCAACGTGCAGGGGCATCGCTTGGCGCAGGAAGATATCGATCTGGCGTTCAATCTGACTGGGCCAACGCTGAAACCGGTGAGTACTGTCTCAGAGACGCCGCCGGTGCGCGTCACGCTTGTCAGCGGTGCGCTCGAAACGGCGCGCGAAGCGCTGCAAGTGATCGATGCCCCTAGAAAAATCCTGTTTGATTTGCTTAAAATTGGAGGTGGAATCGTGGGAGCCAAGAAACAACCGCAAAGTGGGAACAAGAACTGAGGTTTAATGGAAATTCGTATCGGAAAACCCGGCCGCGTCTGCGCCGGCAGCAATAAGCAATTTGAACACGGCGAGACCGTTGTATCCGTGATGCGCGTCGAGAACCAGCAACTGGCGCGGCACGATTTCGCCAAACCGGTGTGGGACGAAGAGCGAGCATCGGGTGCGATTGCGGTATGGGAAACACAGTACAGCGACCCCTCGATGGCCCAACAGGAGCCCCCGGAAAAGTTCTCGCCGTTGCGCAAGATTTTCTACGACTCCGCCGAGTCGGAGGACCGCGTGCAGATTGCCAAGGCCTACCTCGCGGCGCAACTCCTTCGACGCCAGAAGGTGTTCCGGCTCGTGAAGGAATCGGACGATTCCGAGGGCGACGCGCGCGTGGCGTTGTTCATGGACCGGATCGGCAACCGGCTGGCCGAGGCGCGCGATCCGCACCTGACATACGCGGAGATGGAAGCGGCGCGTGTCGAACTCATGAAGGAACTCGCGACGTTGGAGGGAACTGACTCCGGCGAAGCGACGGAGTCTGGTGAGAGCGCGGCAGCCGATCAAGGACCAGAAGACCATGCCGAGTAAGGGTGGAAAAGACGGCGGCGGCCTGAGCCAGGAGCAAATGTTGTGGGTTGTGCTCGCGCTCTTGTGTACGGCTGTCTTGTTTTTTGCGGCGGGCATACTCGTCAATAAGATTCAATCCGGCGAAAAAGTCACGTCCACCGAAACCGGCCAAGTCGAGCGATTACCTGGCGCGAAGGACACCGAGGAGCGCGCACCGGAAGAGTCCGGCACGAGTACGGAATCGAACAACTCGACGACGACGGCCGGCGTTCAGGTCTCCCCCGCGCCCGTTGTCATGCCGGACGGCACGGCAGGCTCGGCGCCACCGTCGCGCCCGGTGACGAAGCGCGATTCGAACACGCAATTTGTTCCCGCGCCGCCACCGCAACGGGAAGAAGCGAGCGCGAAGCCGGATAAACCTGAATCCCCACCGGTAACGGAGCAACAGGCCGCGCCAACGCCTGTGGCGGACGCGCAGCCCAAGACGGAGCAAGCGGCTATGCCGGCGTCCGAACCCGCGGCACCCGCGCCGGTGTCTCCGTTGGATGATATCGAGCAGCAGAAAGAAGGCGAATCCGGGCCGGCGGGCGAGTTCACGATTCAAGTCGGATCGTTCGACACGATGGCGAATGCCGAGGCGTTTAAGAAGGCGATCGAAGCGAAGAGCGATCACACGGTTACGCTGTATCCCGTGAAGGACAGCAAAGTGGTAAAGGCCTGCATTGGCACGTACGACACGAAAGAAGCCGCCGCCAAAGCGCGCGCGGAGTTGGATCGGATAAAAGACTTCAAAGGCTGCTTCGTCAAGCCGCTCAGCGAACTCTAACCGCGGAAGGAACAGGTCGCATGAAGATTGCCGTAATCGGCCCGGGCGCGATGGGCTGCCTATTCGCGGCGCGCCTGGCGCGCGCGGGTTCCGACGTGACGCTGGTGGACTACAAGCAGGACCGAGCGGCGCGCCTGAACGCAAACGGTATCGTCGTTGAATCGGCAGACGGCACAATTGAAGCCAAACCCAAAGTGGTTGTGACTTTGCCGAACAATGCCGAACTGGTAATCGTCCTGGTCAAGGCGCATTCGACCATTCACCTGAACTTGAACAGCCGCACGCCGGTCCTTTCGCTGCAAAATGGACTGGGCAACGTGGAAACGTTATGTTCGCTGGTTGGCAGCGCGAACCTCCTCGCGGGCGTGACCTCTGAAGCCGTCACCCAACTTGACGAAGGCAACGTGCGGCACGTTGCGCCCGGAGTGACGCGGTTTGGCGCGTGGACGTCGTGTCCAACCGGGCCCGCGGTGAAAGCGCTGACCGCGGCAGGGTTCAACGTCGAGATTACCGAATCGCCGGGGCAGGCGATCTGGGAGAAGGCTTCGGTGAACGCGGGCATCAACCCGGTCACGGCCCTAGCCAACCGCAAGAACGGCGCATTGCTTGAAGTGCCGGAACTGCGGCAGCTCATGCGCGACCTTGTGGTCGAGGCGGTGAAAGTTGCCGCGACGGAAGGCTATCGCTTTGAGAACAGCGTGGTCGAAGTCGCCGAGAAGACTTGCGCGGACACTTCCGAGAACATTTCTTCCATGCTGCAGGACGTGCGCAACGGGCGCATGACGGAGATCGACGCGTTGAGCGGCGAGATTGTCCGCCGCGCGCAACTGTCCGCGTTGCCCACGCCTCGCACGCGCGTGGTGTGGCAGTTGGTGAAAGGCATGGAGCATCGGTGAGCCATCCGGAGCTCGACTATTCAACTCCCGTCTCCTTTACGTTTCGCCAGCGACTGTCTCTCACCCTATTGGCCCCACTTGTTGCACTCGTGATCCGATTGTTGTTCGGAACATGCCGCGTCGAGGTGCGCAATGCGCACTACCACTACGACGCGGAGAAGCGGTTCGGTTGTGTGCTGCTGGTGTTTTGGCATGAAGTGTTGCCGTTGGCGGCGTGGCGCTATCGCGGAACCGGGTACCACACGCTTACGAGCTACAGCTACGACGGGGAATTTGTCGCAAGGGTCATCTCCTGGCATGGGATGGGCGCTCTGCGCGGTTCGTCGAGCCGAGGCGGCGGTGACGCGCTGAACCGAATGAAGGCCGCGATCGATCGCCGCGTCACCCTGGGGTTCACTCCCGATGGACCGCGCGGACCGCGGCGCGAAATGAAGTCAGGCGCGGCAGTGCTCGGCGCGCGGACGGGCGTTCCGGTGATTCCCACCGGGCTTGCGGTGAATCGCTGTTGGCGGATGAAATCGTGGGACAAGATGGTGATCCCGAAACCGTTCTCGTTGATCGTGTGTGAGTATGGGGACGCCATTGCGCCGTGCGAAAGCGAGGACGAGACGGCGATCGAGGCGAAGCGTGCAGAAATCGAAGTAGCGTTGAACGAGGTGCAGCGAAAAATTGAGCGCGGTGTGGGGATGCCGGAATGACTGGAGGAAGCGCTTCAATGCGAGGCGCGCACGCTGCGATCACGTAGCATCGATATGGCGGCGGCGCAGTTGGCCGCAGGCCGCATCGATGTCCTGGCCCTTTTCCTTACGGAGTGTGGCGGAGACGCCGGCAGTTTCGAGCATGTCGCGAAAGTCTTCGCATCGATCGCGGGGCGGCGGCGAATAGCCGAGGCCATGCACCGGGTTGTAGGGGATGAGGTTGACGTGGGCCTTGAGACTATTCGCGAGCGCGGCGAGTTCTTTGGCGTCTTGCTCCGAGTCGTTGACGCCATCGAGCAGCGTCCATTCAAACGTGATTTGCCTGCCGGTCTTGTCGAAGTAGGTTCGGATCGCTTCCTTTAGCTGTGCGATCGGATATTTCTTGTTCAACGGGATCAGTTCCGTGCGTTTCGCGTCGTTGGCCGCGTGAAGCGAAACGCTGAGCCGCACCTGCCAATCTTCATTCGCGAACTGCTCGATGCCCTTTACTTCGCCAACGGTCGACACGGTGATGCGGCGCGCGCCGATGCCGAGTCCATCGGGCGACATCAGGAGCCGGATGCTGCGGACCGTTGCGTCGTAGTTACGAAACGGCTCGCCCATTCCCATGTAGACAATGTTGGGCGACCTCTCCCCCATGTTTTCGTCGGCGAGCAGGTAGAGCGCCTGCTCGACAATCTCGCCGGGCGTGAGATTTCGCGTGTAGCCGGAATGGCCGGTCGCGCAGAACGAACATTTCACGGCACAGCCGACTTGGGTAGAGAGGCAAATCGTGATGCGGTCTTTTTCGCGAATGAGGACCGATTCCACGGTCTCGCCGTCCGCAAGTCTGAAGAGCGCCTTTTTCGTGCCCACCGCGCGGGGCGATGTGGACATGTTCACGAGCGTCAGTTGATTTGCGGAGTACGATTCCGCAAGTCGCGCGCGCAGTTCTTTCGACAGGTCGGTCATGCGATCGAAGTCGAAGACTCTTTTCTGGTGAATCCAGCGAAATATCTGCTTTCCCTGGAAGGGCTTTATGCGGAGGTGGTCCGCGATCTCGGCCGGATTCATATCTGTAAGCGGAGTCTTCATTGTCCTGGGGGCCAGTCCCACGTGAAGTTTATGCCGGGGAGTCCCGTGTTGGCGCGCACGTTTCGCAACTCGAATGTAACGTGCGTTTCCTCGACGGGAAATCTCGCTTCGAGCGCGGTCGGTATACGCACGCCGTCAACATCCTGATAGTTGTCCATTGTCGTATCGCTAAGGGTCGTTCCGGTTGCGTCGGTCAACGTGTTGTGCACGATTCGCCACGGTTCTCCCTGGACGACAATCTGCCGGACTAGGCCGCCGTCCAGCGCGACGTCGAGGGTCGCCTGACCTGCCGCTTCGTCGAAAGCGGTCAGGCGAATGTCTTTATCTTTGGTCTTTGTCCAGTCAATCGGGCTGAACATTTCGTGCGCAATATCGGCGGGCGCGACGGGAAATGGGACGTTCGCGAGATCGTCGGCCTCGAAACTGCAGTAGTACCGATCGTCCACATCCTGAACGGACTTGAAATCGATCAAGAATTCGGGGCCGCGGCTAATGAGTTCGAATACGACTACACCCATGTTCTTCTTTCCGACGATGTATAAGTCGGCGGGCTTGCGGTATGCGACGGTGCCGGACCGAAAACTCTGGACCGATTCCAGTCGCGGAGACGTCAGCGTGAAGCTCGCAGCCGCGCGGAAATCGGTCAGGGCCTCGTCGTTCGCGCGGAGATCGGCGACAATCTCGTCGAGAGACGGCGCGCCGGGCGGCAGCGTTAATGCCTCGACCGGCCGCGCTTTTCCGGTCGTCGCGCAACCCGATGCGACTGCGTAGAGCGTGGCCAGAGCCAGTAAGCCAAACCAGGCGCGGCGCTGCTGGTGGCACAGCAGCCCCGCGGCGCGCGCGGCATCGTTCCTAAACTCTTGCCCATCGCGTTGCACTCGCGGGGTGGTTGCGCTTGCGCGGATTGGTCGTCCGCTCGGAGTTAGTCCTCGTTTGCGAAACGAGGGGTAATTAATTGACAAAATAGGCATAACTTATTATAGCGCATTCACTTTTGAGATGCGACTGGATGGGGCTAGAGCAATTCAAGTTTGAGTACACCGTCTGTTTCGTGCTCCTGCGCGTGAGTCGTCTTCGTACTCGCACTCGATCCTCGATAAGATCGAGTACGATGACGAGCAGGGGCACGAGCACGCGGTGCAGCCGACCTTGAAACGCTCTAGCTTCGAGAAGACTTGAGGATATCTCCAGCAAGGAGTGGATAAGATGGTCTACACGGATTCTGCTTACGGACAGCAGAGAATGGGCGCAGTGCGCAGGGCGAAAGCGACCGTGCGGTCGCCCAACGGGAACGCCGGTTGAATCGGGCGGTTTCATATGGTAGGCTTCCCTGCCTCTTGAACTGTATATTCCCCAATTCCGTTGGCGGGTTTCGTACGTCGGCGGAGGACGTTAGGAGTCAGGGTCATGTCTCGAGTGTGTGATTACAGCGGCAAGCGTCCGCAGATCGGTAAGCGCGTTGTGCGTCGCGGTAAGGCGAAGCGCGAAGGCGGTATCGGTCAGAACGTTACGGGTATTTCGACGCGGCGCTGGAAGCCGAACCTTCAGAAGATTCGTATCATTGACGAAAACGGGACGGTCCGCAAGGTGCGGGTATGCGCGCGGTATATCAAGGCGGGCAAGTTCGTGAAGGCGACGAAGGGGTTGAAGTCGAAAAAGAGCGCGTAGCGGTGAAGTAGCCGCAAAACAACGCATAGTAAATTGTGGCCGCCGGTCAACGAGGAGTTGGCCGGCGGCCTTTTTTCGCAGATCTGCATAGGACGAAAGGGACCGAAACGACCCAAACGAGCCGGACGCATTATACGGTCTGCATGGCTAGTTCAGAGGGCGCGCACAGCGCCCACTCCTCGGAAATTCGACGTGAGTGCGCTGAAGTTTCGTGCGCTCGTTCTCCCTATGCTTTGGGTTCTTCCGGTTTCGGTGCGTCGCCGGAATCCGGGGCGGGCGCTTCTTCCTTTGGCGCCTCTTCGGACTTCTCTTCTTTGGGTTCCGCGCCAAGTTCCTTGGCTTCTTCGCCCGCAGCGGGCGCCTGTTTGGCGACTTCCAGCACATCCGACGCGGGGACGATGATCGCCATCATGTTGTCGTCGCCGCCTCCGAACATGCCCATACCGCCGCCGTCGCCGCCGCGGACAGTGCGCAGTACGCACAAGCCCACCGCGTCACCGTCGACCGTCAAGGCGGGGCATCCGAGGGCCGTCTGGGTTGGGTCGTTGCCCATCACGTAGAACGTACGGGGACGCGAGACGATCGCGTTGATGCGTTCGATGGAGACAGCGTATTCGCGGCCGGCAACACGGCCCAGGCGATTGATCGTGATGACCGGATCGAGGAGACCCGGGGTCGCCGCTTTCGCCAGATCGACGGCGGGAAGCGGTTGCTTTGGCGCCTCGGTGGGCCGGATGAACGCGAGATCGAGATCGCGATCGCGCAAGACGACTTGGGCGGCGATTTCGGTTCCGTCGTCTTGAAGAATTTTCAGATCACCGACCGTGCTTTTGACCTCGAACCCTTCGCGGCCTTCCATCATGTTCTCGAACATGCCGGACGGGTCGGTTTCGTTCAGCGACAACACGGTAAGTCCGGACGGATCGATGATCGTACCTGTCGCTTCGGATTTCATTTCCTCTTCGCGCGACGGGAAGTTGGGCATCGACATCTGCATTTTGATCACGATGCGCACAGTAACGACGCTGGATTTATATTTCTCGAGGACGGCGCGGCCCTTGTCCGCGACGTCATCCGCGAGAGAGGCGAACGAGAATACACACGTTGCCGCGATGGCGGCGAGGCGGATTGCGCGAGTCAGCATAATTAGTCCTTTCCTGCAGCGGGGGCTGCGTCCCACTTGGGTTCAAATTCCAGAAAGACGGTGTAGACGCCGCGTTCGACCTGGAATATGGCGCTCTCCGCTTTCGAATCCTTGATTTCCTTCATCTTCTTCTCGACGTCGTCGACGTTCGCTATGGGAGAACCGCCGATCTTGACGATGAGATCGCTGGGGTCCATGTTCGCGACGGCGGCCCATCCGCCGGGTTCAATCTTTGAGACCAAGGCGCCGGCCTTGTCCTCGGGCCATTTCTCTTTTACCTTGTCGATGAACGTCAAATCGCGGACCTTGAACTCGAAGTCGAAGTCTTCATACTCCTTCATCTCGCGCGTTTGCCGCGGCGACGCCGTGAGTTGGACGGGGATTTTCAGTTTTTCCGATCCGCGCAGCACGCCGAACTCGGCGGTTGATCCGATCTTGTATTGCCGCACCAAGGCGGTGAGTTCCTCGTAGTCCTCCGGCGCGGCCGCTTCGAGCGGCTCGCCATCGACGGCGTAAATGAAATCGCCGACTTTCAGGCCGGCAGATTCCGCCGTCGTGCCCGGGTACACCTGCGTCAATCGGAAGCCCTTGAGATCGGGGTTGCCTACCTGCGTGGCGATATCGCGGGTGATGACTTGCGTGTCAACGGCAAGCCAGGCCTTTTCGACATCCTTGCCGGGGTCGGGCGGCTCCGCGATGCCGACTTTCACAACGGTCTGCAACCGCGCGACCTTGCGTTCGAACTCGACAAGGACAGGCACGGGGTCCTTTTGACCCTCGAGAATCTTCGCCGTGAGTTCTTTCAGCGTGGCCATGTCCTTCACCGGCTGGCCGTTCAGACCGACGATGATGTCCTGGCGATTGATCTCGGGTTTCGCCGTACCGGTCGGACCGCCGGGCCGGACCGAAGTGATGAGGACGCCGTCGGTCGTGTCTCGCTTCATTTCGCGCGCATTGACAAAGGAGACGTTGCGCGCGGTGACCCCCCACTCTTTGAGTTCGTCTTGATCGGGCTCTACTTCCTGGTAGGGGATCGGTGTAACGGTCAATCGCTCCTCTTTGCCGTCGCGCACGACGGTCGCTTCGAGCGGCTGGCCGATTGGGAGCGATGCGATGAGCGCATTGAGCAGCGGGAGCTGCTCTTCGAAACGCACGGTGATGTCGTTGCCGGCGATAGAGGTGAAGAGATCGCCGGCTTTGAATCCGGCTTGATCGGCGGGAGATCCGGCGAACGCATTGCGCACGAGCACGCCACGCGATTGAACATCGGTCTTGAGTTGCGGCTGCATGTTGAGGCCGATCCAGGCGCGCTCGACCTTTCCGCTCGAGATGAGCTTGCGGGTAACATCCTTCGCGATGTTGCCCGGGATGGCCCCGCCCAGCCCGATGCTGATCTCGTTCACGCCGACGATTTGCCCGCGAATGTTCACGAGCGGGCCGCCGGAGTTGCCGGGATAAATTGGCGCGTCGTGGCCGATCCAGCGAATGAGCGAACCGACGTCTTCACCGTCCAGCGTGAGCGAACCGAAGCGGCGCGCCGGGAACACGAGTTCCGTGTTGCTGACAATACCCTGCGTGACGCTTTGCGAAAGCGAGAGCGGGCTTCCCATCGCAAGCACGATGTCGCCCACGCGCAACTCGGAGGAGTCGGCGAATTCCGCGGTGGGGAAAATGCGGCCACGTTCGCCTTTCAGTTTGATGACTGCGATGTCGGTCTGCGGGTCCTTGCCGATCAAATCGGCTTCGATAATCTCTTTTGTCGAGAGTGTGCAGAAGATGCGTGTGGCGTGGCCCGCGACATGGTGGTTGGTGACGACGTGGCCTTCGCCCGTGACGATGGTGCCGCTGCCGCTGGCTTCGTATTTTTCTTCACGCCCGTCGTTGTAATCCGTCCACACGACGCCGATGCGCACGAGGGCGGGCTTCACTTTCGCGATGGCGACGTCCACCGCGGAACGAACGGAATCGGGAGCGTCCTGTGCGAAGGAGATGGTGGCCGCGGTCAGGAACAGAAGCGTGCTGCGGACGTAACGGGACTGCATATGCGATACCTCTTTGCTTTGCACGTAGCGGGTCGGGTGGGCAGTGCCGGAAGGCTTCCGTGACGGCGAGTCGTGCGCCGGCACGGGGAATTCGGCTATTGCGCCAAGGCCCGATTATGGGGCGTGGGCAGGATGGAATCAAGCGGCGGCGGGCAGGTGTGGAGGCGGGAAAGTGCGACAGCGTGAGGGCGGGAAGGGCTGACTACGTTGGGGATTCGGTCTCGCGTCGCGGGTGGGCGCGCGTTGGACTATTCGGGCGAGGCGATCGCGTGGCGGCGTGCGATGTAGCCGGCGATGATGCCGTGGGTCGGCGAAAAGAGGGCAGCGAGCGCGAAGAGCATGCCGCTGACGACGGCCATAGCGCCCGCGATGGAACCGTCTATGAGCGCGGCGAGCCAATAGCCGCCGAGCGCGCTGGCGATTCCGAGCATAACGGACAAGGCGAGCATTCGCGAGAGGCGGTCTGTCAACAGGTAGGCGGTGTTGGGCGGAACAATGAGCATCGCGACAACGAGAATTGCGCCCACGCTCTCGAACGCGCCGACGGTGGTGAGCGACACGAAGCCCATGAGCAGGTAATGCCAGAGGGTGACGTTGATGCCGAGCGCCGCGGCCATTCCAGGATCGAAGGAGGTAAGCTTCAGTTGCTTATAACCGAGCGTAACAAAGACCAGGTTGGCGATGGTGATGGCGCCGAGAATCCAGACGGCGCGCGGGCCCATATCGGTGTCGCCGAGAATCCATATGTCCCACGGTGACGACGCGATTTCGCCGTAGAGGACGCATTCGGCATCGAGGTCGACGTGGCCCGCGAACGCTGAGATGAGGATTACGCCCACCGCGAATAGCCACGTGAACGTGACGCCGATCGAAGCGTCGGGTTGCAGGCGGCCATGGCGTTCGAGCGCGTTCGTGGTGAAGGCCGTGAGAAGTCCCAATGCGCCCGCGCCAAGCAGCATCGGGATCGGCGCGCGGCTTTGGGTGACCAGAAAGGCGATAACGATGCCGGGCAACACCGAGTGGCTGATCGCGTCGCCCATCATCGCCTGTTTGCGCAGGACGAGAAAACATCCGACCAGCGCGCAGGCGGCGGAGGCGAGCGATCCGACGAGCACGACCCAGGCGGGATTGCTCATGGGGCCGCGCTCCCCGCGCCCAACGCGGGCGGAATGTGCCGCGCATGCGGGTCCTCGGCGGGATCGTTCAGGGACGCGACGAGACGCGCCTCGAGTTCGGGCGTGATGATGTGCTCGATCTCCTCCGCGTCGTCGTGGACGTGGTCGGGCGCGAGTTCGAGTTTGCGCGTGAGGTACAGTTCCCACAAACGGTGAAGGCGCGTGAGACGCGCGCCGCGCGCGACCCCCTTGGGTGTCAGTGCGAACATGCCGTCGGATGGTTCGCGCACGTATCCTTGTTTGGCGAGGCGCGTAAGCGTGTGATCGAGGCGCGCGGCGTTCATCGAACGGAATTGCAGGAGGTTGGCCATGGAACACGCCGTGTCCATGTCCTGGTGGCGTTCGCCCTCGAGATACAGGGTGCGGAGAATATTTTCGTCCGCGGTTTTTCGGCGAATGCGCCACAGCAGGAGCAGCCGCGCGACGAGTCCGCGGCGCGGCGCGAACAGGAGTGAGACCGCGAAGACGACGGTGGCGGCGACGACCATCCACGGTCCGGTGGGCATGCGCGGGCCGAGATAGCTTACGTAGGTGCCGATGGCGCCGCTGACCGCGCCGAAGATACCGGAGAGGACGATCATGCGCGCAAGGTTATCGGTCCAGTAGCGCGCGGACGCCGCGGGAGTGACGAGCATGGCGGCCATGAGCACCACGCCGACCGCCTGGAGCCCGATCGCCACGGCGAGCACCGTGAGCGTCGCGAGGGCAAATTCGATGACACGCGTTCGCAGGCCGATCGACGATGCGAACGACGGATCGAACGACACGACCTTGAATTCCTTGTACGCGAGCACGACCGCGGCGAGCATGAGAACGGCTGCGATGGCGAGCGTCCAGACGTCGCGATCGAGCATAGCCGAGGCTTGTCCGAAGAGGAACTTGTCGAGACCGGCCTGCGCGGCGTTGCCGCTGTGTTGAATGTAAGTCAGGAGGAGGATGCCCGCGCCGAAGAACACGGACAGTACCATGCCAAGCGCACTTTCCTCTTTGACGCGCGTGTAGCGCGCGATGAGGTCGATCGCGATCGCGCCGATCCAACAGGCGATCGTGGCGCCGGCGAGAATGATGACCGGGTTCTTCGTGCCGGTGAGGATGAACGCGACGCATACGCCAGGCAGCGCGGAATGGGCGAGCGCATCGCCCAACAGCGCGCGTTTGCGCAGGAGCGCAAAGCACCCGATGACGCCCGCCGTTATTCCGAGCAAGATGCACCCGGCGAGGATAAGACGGACGTTGGTGTCGCGAAAGGTGAAGAAGTCGATCCACGGCGGCAGGGCGCCGGCCGCGGGCAGGGCCGGATTCATCGCCGTGCACTCCACTCTTGTTTGCGCAACTTCTCCCCTACTTCGGTCAGCAGGTTCAGGCGGCCTCCGTAGGTCTTGTTCAGGTTCTCGGCAGTGAACGTCGTTTCGACGGGGCCGAACGCGATCATGCGCAGGTTCAGCAACATCACGGAATCGAAGTATTCCGGAACGGACTGAAGATCGTGGTGGACGACGGCGACGGTGCTGCCCTGCTCGCGCAGTTCGCGCAACAGGGTAACGATGGCCTTCTCGGTTGCGGCATCCACGCCGGCGAACGGCTCGTCCATGAGATAGACCCGCGTTTGCTGAGCGAGCGCGCGCGCGAGGAACACGCGTTGCTGCTGGCCGCCGGAGAGCTGGCTGATCTGCCGGCTGGCAAAATCGAGCATGCCGACTTTATCGAGGCAATGGCGCGCAATTTCCCGGTCGCGCTTGCGCGGCCGGCCGAAGAGCGGGACATGCCCGTAACGGCCCATGAGCACGACGTCGAGCGCGGTGGTCGGAAAGTCCCAATCGACGGATTCGCGCTGGGGAACGTATGCGACGAGTTTTCGGACTTCGTCTGCGGGCTTACCGAAGATGGAGACTCTTCCGGATGCGAGCGGAACGAGACCGAGAATCGCCTTGATAAGCGTGCTCTTGCCCGCGCCGTTGGGTCCGCAGATGGCGATGAGATTGCCTTCCGGGAGCTTTACGTCGATGTCCCAAAGCACGGGCCGGTGCCGGTACGCGACGGTGAGGTCGTGCACCTCGATTGGGACGGGCTTAACGTCTTCCATACGGGTTACTTTAGCGCATCAGCGATGACGTCGGCATTGCTGCGGACCATGCCGATATAGGTGCCCCCGGGCGTCCCGGGCGCGCCCATGGCGTCGCTGAACAGTTGGCCGCCGATCCTGACGGAGCCGCCCTTCCCCTCGACGCCGCGCACGAGGGCCTCGATCGATTTGGGCGAGATGGACGACTCGACAAACACGGCCTTGATCTTGCGCGCGACGATCACATCCACCAGGCGGCTCAAGTCTTGCGCGCCATACTCGGCGGTGGTGCTGATGCCCTGCAAGCCCATGACCTCGATGTCGTACGCACGGCCAAAGTAGCCGAAGGCGTCGTGGGCCGTAATGAGTACGCGTTGGTCCTTGGGAACTTCCGCAATGCGATTGCGCACGTACGCGTCAGTTTCCTTAAGTTGGACGGCAAAGTCGGCGAAGTTTTTCTCGTAGTCGCCCTTATTTGCGGGGTCGGCTTCGATTAGCGCGTCGCGGATGCGTTCGGCGGCGATGGTCCACAGCGAAACATCGAACCAGACGTGCGGATCGTGCTGCCCTTGAAACTCGGGCGGTTCGCGGAGTTGGTCTTCGGGAATGGACTCGGTGACCTGGACGGTGTGTACCGTTCGCGCCATCTTCACGAGCACGTCGGCCATTTTCCCTTCGAGGTGCAGCCCGTTGTAGAGAATGAGGTCCGCCCCGGAAAGGCGCTCCAGGTCGCCCTGCGTCGCCTTGTACAAATGCGGGTCGACGCCCGGCCCCATCAATCCGGTGACTTGCGCGTGCGGTCCCGCAATCGTTTGCGCGACGTCGGTGATCATGCCGATGGTGCAGGTCACTTTCAGCGGACCAGTCCGCGGCGCATTCGCGGGAGTTCGGCCGGATGCGCTTCCTTCGCCGCAGCCGGAAAGTGTAAATGAAAAGAGGGTCAGCAGGGCCAACGCAGCGATACGAATCGTACAGGTCATTTTGTCTTCCGTTCGGGCAGCCAAGATTCTGCCGTGATGTTGTGTTTCTCCAAGTAATCCGCAAACGCCGTCAGCCGGGCGTAGACGTCTTCATCGAGCGTATGTTCGATGCGGCACGCATTCTGGTCGGCGCACGCGGCATCGACGCCCAGCACGTTTTCCAGGAACGTGGCGAGAAACCGGTGGCGCTCTTCTACCGAGCGGCCGATCTTTTCGCCGGCGTTCGTGAGCGTGACGTACGAATAGCGGTCGTAGTTCACGAAACCGGAGGCGCTGAGCTGTTTGAGGGCCGTAGTTACGGACGATTTGGTTACACCGAGCGCCTGGGCGATATCGCGCGACCGGGCGACCCGATTACGGGTCGTGATCCGGAAGATGGCTTCGAGATAGTCCTGTGCGCTGGCGCTGACCGGGGATTGCGGCATGGTTGCAGTCATTGTGATCACCTTGTAACCTTGCGCTAAGATTGTACGATGAATCTAACTTTGTGTCAAGTCGCTAATAAACTTGACATAAACAAATTACTATCAATTACTTAGATGAATTGGATTGTCAGGGAGACGCAGTGCAGCAAGGAGTCGGTGGGGCAGAAAGTCACACTCCGAACTGTTGACATGCCTACAGGATTCGGCATTTGCAGAAGTGGATTCTGCATGGTACAATCCGGGCGCAGGTGAGGCGTACGAGCCGACTTACCGAGCAGTTAGTTCGTATTGTGTGGCTGAGCCTGTGCAGGTAGACAGTAGTCGACCCCGACGGCTACTGTCTTTTATTTTTCGAGCTTCGTTCTTCCAGCGCAGATAGACAGTTCTTTCCTTATTGTACGAACGCCCCGAAGCGTTCTGCCGGTTCCGAATCCCCGATTCAACGTCCTTTGGTAGTCAGCGGAGAGGCGAGCACCTGAAGCTTCCTGGCTGCAGTTACTCTTGGGGAAGGAGTGACTTGAGGTAGACTTGTAACGTAAGCCCTCAGTTACCCGCCTCTCCGGCCTGAGCAGTGAACATGTCGTCCCGAACGACATGTTATGAGCCTGTTTTCATGAGGACGTCGGCCTTCACTTCGACGTCCTTCAGTTCGGTGGATCCGGTCAAGTAGTCCGGAACCAATCGAATCTCAATGGATTTCATTCCCGAAATCGGCGTATCGAGCGGAATATCGAGCGAACTGGCGCCCGGCGCCGCAAACTTGCTGCTTTGAAGCCTGCGATGAACAATAGGCTCGCCGTTCTCGCCCAACACGTACAGATCGTACGAGCGAAAGTCGGCGGGCTCTGCCTCGGCCGATGGCTGCCAGTAAATTCGTAACGACGACACGGTGCCGCCGAAGGTATCGACGACGTACACGCTGCGCGACGGCATTTCCGCCGCGGGCGACGTGACTTGGACGCGGCTATTGAACGCGCTTTCTGCCAGCGGATCGGGCGTGATGACGCGGGCCCACGCGTTCTCGATCTTTGCATCCACCGCGCTTGGCTCGGAGAGCGCGCCATCGCCGGATACTTCTGCGCGTTGGCCGGCTTCGAGGGCGCAGAATTCCTGGTCCGTTTCTACCTGGACTTCGCCCCGCTCGACGGTCACGGTGGTCAATTCGTTTACGTACGAGACGCTGAAACACGTGCCGAACACGGTAACCTCGCCGCGCGGCGTGTTCACGCGGAAGAGCTTTCCGTCGCGTCCGACATCCAACCAGATTTTGCCGCGTTCGAGGCTAATGTTCCGCGCATCGGTGACGCGCAGGCTCGTGCTCGACCCAATTTTTACGGAGGTCGGACCGGTGAGGGAAACCATCAAAAAGCTGCCCCTCCGGGTCTCGAGGCGGTCTCCGCGAGTGATGAGCTTCTGCAATTCCGCGGGCTGGGACATTGGCCCGTCGCCGGGCACGAGGAGGGCATCGCCAAATGCATTGGTCACCATGCCGATGCTGGTGACATTGCCGAGATCGTGGGTTTCGGAATAATTGTAGAGGACCAGGGTGACGAACACGAGGATAGCGATGGCCGCGGCGGGCATGAGCCTGCCAACCAACACCCACGTGGTGCGCGGGTTCTTTGCGCGCTCGTTGATCAAGTCGACCACGCTGTCGGAATCGCGCGGCATGACTTCCATCATCGGGAGGTGCGCAAGCACGCGGTAGCGCAGCGGCGCATCGAGCCGGTCGTCGGCGAACACCGCGAAGAGGGTCGCATTGGCGCGCTGCTGTGTGCGCAGCGAGTCGCGGCACGACTCGCATTCGGCGACGTGCTGCTCGAAGATTGCGCGATCGGAGTCGCCCAACTCTCCGTCAATGTACGCCTGAAGCGTGCCTTCTACTCGCGTGCACGAAACCAATTCTTGCCGCCCTCGTTCGGTTCGTCCGCCGCGTACAGCGTGTCGCGCAACTTGCGGACCGCCTGCTGCAGAATTCCGCGGACTTCGTCTTTCGACTCGCCGGTGAACTCGCTGATCTCTTCGTAGCTGAGTTCCTGGAGGTACCGGAGCACCACCGGGAGCCGGTAGCGTTCGGGCAGTGCATCGATTGCGTGATGCACCTTGTCGAATACCTCGGCCCGTTCGGCACTGCCGCCGGGACCCTGGCGATGGTCTTCAATTTGTATAGGCCGCTTGTACGGAAGCGGTGTTTCCGCGCCGAGCCGCTTCTTGTGCTTGCGCAACCAGTTTGCGGCGGTGCGCGTGGTGATTTCTTTCAGCCACGGGCCGAACTTGCTGGGGTCCTCGAGGCGCCGCAGGTGCCGGTACGCCTCGAAGAAGGCGTCCTGCGCGACGTCCTCGGCAGCGCCGTAGCGCCCGACGTAGTAGTACGCGGTGGCGTAGACAGCGCCCTGGTAGTGGTCCACCAGTCGACCGTAGGCTTGGGTATCCCCCTCAAGACAGAGGTACACCAACTGTGCATCTTCAAACTGCATAGTGGTGATTAGTTCATGTCTCTATAGGGGATGTCCAGAAACCGAGCTTCTTAAACTGTACGCAGACGAAGTGGTAGTTTGGCTGGCGCGGCGCATGGATTGCTCCAATTTGGAACGATATTGACGAATCGGGCAGCCAAGGATGAAGCCCCTGGGATTCGCGCGAATGCACTTTGACAGCGTGCCCTTTGGCGTGTGAAGGTGGACGCGTCATGTCACCTTCTGAACTAGCCGACGCCGTGAAAGACAAGGCCGCGCTGCTGGGTTTTGACGCCTGCGGTATTGCCGAGGCGACCGCGATCGACCCCGAGCATCGTCTGGCGCAATGGCTCGATGCGGGGTATCACGCGAGTATGGAGTGGATGCGGCGCACGTGCGACGTACGCACGGACGTTTCCAGGAAGCTGCCTTGCGCGCGCTCGGTGATCGTCGTGGCGCGGAATTACTTCGCGAACCGGCCGGAGCCCGTCGCGGGTGCGGGGCGGGTTTCGCGCTATGCGTGGGGGCGCGACTACCATCGCGTGTTGGAAAAGCCCTTGCGGAAACTCGCGGCGTTCGTAACGGAGCTCGAGCCGGGCACGGGCGTTTATCCGTGCGTGGACAGTGGGCCGGTGATGGAGAAGGCGTGGGCGGAGCGCGCTGGGGTTGGGTGGATCGGAAAGAACAGCCTGCTGCTTCGCCGCGAGCTGGGTTCGTACTTTTTTCTTGGCGCGATCGTCACGACCGCGCGGATCGCGCCGGACTCCCCCGTTCCGGATTTGTGCGGCGGCTGCACGCTGTGCATCGATGCGTGCCCGACGCAGGCGATCGTGCAGCCGAAAGTCGTCGACGCGCGGCGCTGCATTTCGTACCACACCATTGAAAACCGCGGAGACGTGCCGGACGAGTTAGCGGAGAAGTTCGGCGATTGGGTCTTCGGCTGCGACGTGTGCCAGGACGTTTGCCCGTGGAACCGGAAACTGCGAGAGACCACCGAGGCGGATTTTCTGCCGAGGCCGGGAAACGCCCATCTCCGCACGGAAGAAATCAGTGCGCTGGACGAGCGGGATTTTCTCGCGCGCTTCGCCGGGACGCCGATCATGCGCGCGAAACTGGCTGGCCTGAAACGCAACGCTCGGATCGTGGCGGAAAACCAAAGCGTTTCCGTTACGACTGTGAATGGCGGCGCCCGGTCACCGCTTCGCGAATCGCCTGTTCGTTGATGCCGTAGTGGGATGACGACCACAGCACGGAGCGATCCTTGACGAGAATCAATTGCGGCGATTTGTGTTGGAGCGCGAGTTCGTCGGCGATCTGGTTTGAGACGGGGCGGGCTTCGATCACTTTCACCAAGTACACCTTCGGGTCCGATTCGGAAGCGTTTTGGATGTACTTCGCGACTTCGTGGTACGCCTGCGACGAGATGGGACAGGCGGTGCTGTGTTTGAAGATCAGGACGGGCTTCTCGGCGGACGCGATCAGGCAGTCGTCCAATTCGGGAAGGGACGTTAGCGCTTTCATGTTGGCGTCGGCACCCTCGAAATCCAAGCGTGGCATGAACACGCTTCGCAATAGCGGCAGCAGATTGGCAAGCATCGCGAAACGATAGGCCGCGGCAGACGACAGAGTCAAACAGGGCGCGCCCATACATCGGCGTGGCACGGGCCAACGCCCTACTTCGGAGCGAAGGTGTACGTTTTCCACGGTTCCGCATCGAAGGTCAGGACATTCGGTTCGGGCCGAACGACAGCGGCGTCGAGACCTTCTCCGACGAGGCGCAAAGGGGATTTCGAGCGGAGCGTGCACGGCCCCTTTTGGGATGTAGTAATGCTCGCTACGGCGACGCCGTAGTTTTCCCAGCGGATGGAAACTTTGAAGCCGCCGCGCGCGCGGAGTCCTTTGACGCTTCCGCTCGGCCACGCCTTCGGCAGCGCGGGCAGCAGATGGATTTCGCCGGCGTGGGACTGGAGCAGCATTTCGGCGATGCCGGCGGTAGCGCCGAAGTTGCCGTCGATTTGAAAAGGCGGATGGTTGTCGAAAAGGTTCGGCAAGGTGGATTTTGCGAGCAGCGCCTGAATGTTTTCGAGCGCCTTGTCGCCTTCTTCGAGTCGTGCCCAGAAGTTGACGATCCATGCGCGGCTCCAACCGGTGTGGCCTCCCCCACTCGCCAATCGGCGTTCGAGCGAGACGCGCGCGGCCTTCGCGAGTTCCGGCGTGCCGCGCAGCGTGAACTGGTTGCCGGGGTGCAGGCCGAACAGGTGCGACATGTGGCGGTGGCCGGGTTCGGGCTCGTCGAAATCTTCAATCCATTCCTGCAACTGGCCGTGCTTGCCAATCTGCGGTGGCGCGAGTTTTGAACGCGCGTCCGCGAGCCGTGTGCGGAAGTCTTCGTCCACGCCGAGCGCCGTCGAAGCGTCGATGCAGTTGGAGAAGAGATTGTGCAGGATTTGCATGTCCATCGAGGGGCCGTAGCAAATGCTCGCGACGGTCCCGTCGGCGGTCTTGAAATGGTTCTCGGGCGAGTTTGAAGGGCTGGTCACGAGCCAGCCGCGCCGGGGATCGTTCACGAGAAAATCGAGATAGAACTCGGCGGACTCTTTCATGATCGGGTAGGCGCGTTTGAGGTATTGGGGATCGGGGTTGAACGCGTAGTGTTCCCAGACGTGCTGGCAGAGCCACGCGCCCGCGCACGTGAATTGCCCCCATGAGGGGTTTTCTCCGGGCGACGTGAAACCCCAGACATTCGAAATGGTGTGCGCGACCCAACCGCGCGCGCCATATTGGACTTTCGCCGTGCGGCGCCCAGGTTCCCGGAGCATATCTATGTATTTGATGAATGGTTCGTGCAACTCGGCGAGGTCGCAGACTTCCGCGGGCCAATAGTTCATCTGGTCGTTGATGTTGTGGTGATAGTCGCAGTTCCACGGCGCGCGGTAGTGGTCGCACCAGATGCCTTGAAGGTTCGCCGGCAGATCGCCGGGACGCGAACTCGATATCAGAAGGTAGCGGCCATAGTTGAAGTAGAGTTCAACGAGCGCGGGATCAACGGCGCCCTGCGCGGCGGCCAGGAGGCGTTTATCGGTGGGCAGCGTTGCCGTCGCGCCGCTGAGATCGAGGGACACGCGGTTGAAGAGGGACTGATAGTCGGTGACGTGCGCGTGTTGGAGGTCTAAAAAGGATTTTTCTTCCGCCCGCCGAAGCTGCGTTTTACTGTACGCTGCCGGGTTCTTGCGTTCTACGTAGTCCCACGCAATATGTTCCATGGGATCCAACATGAATTCCGTATTCGCAGCGAGAAGCAGGGTAACGCTGTCGGCGTTCTTGATCGACAGCGTAGCGTCGTGCGCGGTCACGTCTCCCCCATCGTTTCGCGCGACGAGCCGCGCGTCGAATTCCATGCTGTCGCCGAGCATGGTGCGGCCCCTGAGCAGGAGCGCGTTGTGTCCAATGGCGCGCGCGCGCAAAGGCCATTCTTTTCCCTCGGGTTCGGCCCGATCGAAGGGTTCGATGCGGGAATCGTTTTTGTTGTAGCGCGAACAGCGTCGCGGATCGCGATCGAGCGTCACATCAAACGAAATGCTTTTGGGTTTGTCCGCGGTGAAATGGAGCACGAGCACCCGGTCCGGTGCGCTGCTAAACATCGTGCGGGTGAAGCGCACGCCGTCCTGTGTGTATTCGACCGTCGCCACCGCCGTCGAGACATCGAGCGCGCGGCGGTAATCGGAGATCGCGCCTTCGGGAAAGGTGAACGTGAGGTCGCCAAGGGTCTGATACGAACCGAAGGCGGCGTAGGCGCCGTTGCCGGTGCTCGAGCCCGGGCCCTTGCAGACCATGTATTTGTTCGCGAGCGCTTCGGCTTCCTTGTACTTGCCGGCAAACAGCAGGCCGCGGATTTCGTCGAGATGTTCGCGGGCCTCCGGATTGTCCGCATCGTAGGGATGCCCGGACCAGAGACTGTCTTCGTTCAACTGGATGCGTTCGCGCTCGACGCCGCCGAAGACCATGCCGCCGATCCGCCCATTGCCGATTGGCAGCGCAGACGACCACGTTTCGGCAGGTGCGTCGTACCAGAGCGTGTTGCGGTTCTGAAGGGATGCGTCGTCAGCGTGCGCGAACCCACCTGAGAGCATCGCGGTTGTGAAAAGGATTAGCGATCGCATAAGGCCCCACGGAATTGTACGTGGCTCAATCTAAGCGGATTGGATGCAGCCCCGCAACCTAGCGTCGTGCCGTACGGTGCGCGCGCAAGTGGGCGCCGAAATGGACATCAAAGTCCTTGATACGCCGTTCGCGCGCCACTTGACGCTATCCTACGAAAAGTAGGCCGAAAACGACAGGTGGATGTCCCCACTTATCCCCCGAGTTAGTCTTAACCGATCTGAAACAGCTACCCAGCGCCGCCTTCTCCGTTTCTCCATTTGGAGAAGGCGGCGCGCGACGCGGAATTAGTGAACGTCTACCACGGGAATGTTTGCGACTTCGCACGCACGGTAGAAAATCTGGACTTGCTTGTAAGTGGCGTTATTTTTGTCGTAGCGCACCGGCTTCCACACGACCACCTGGGGCCAGACTCCGGGAAGCTGTACCAGAATTAGGTCGAGGATAAGAATCGTTGGATTTATCCCCTGAGGTGTCCTTGGAGTCAGAAGTACTTCGATGCCGGGATTCCCTACTTGGACCTCGCCTGTAACGTGGAAGTCGTCCGGCTTCGGGGGCATCAAGTTATTCCACGCATACCAATCCCGAGTCGCAATGCACATCGGGTCCGCAGCAGCGCTCCCCGCCCCGTGCGCGTAGACGAGATCGCACTCTTCGAGAGTGTATTCGAGATTGCCAAGCGTATAGCAGACTACCCCGTTATTGAGCGGTACCGTATGGACCGCCGCGACAACGACATCGCCAGGGCTTGCCTCAGCCTGAATCTTCGCGCCTGGGGCGGTTATGTTTCCCGCAGCAGCGATCTTTCCGTTGATCGCAAGTGCCGCTTCGGCACCCGTGTTAGGGCACAAGTTCGAATTGCCACGGCGTACGACCATCATTTTCGGTGTGCCGCCACCTACCTCGCGAATCGAAATGGACCACTCGCCCGACTCGCCCACACTACCTTTTCCCACAATCTCACATGCACCTGGAATTGTCATAGAATCAGACTCCCTCGGTTCGTTTTGCACTGAGTTTGGTCGCTTTCCAAGCCCAAACACCAAGGAGCAGACAGACTGATCAGTCTGGAGCCACACCGGGCCTTGAACGCCGTCTTATATTCACCTCCTTCCACGGCTGGATGATATCTATAGCATATTACCGATATTTAATCAATAGGTAACTATATGGTCTGCGGACAAGATACGCACATAACCACAATAGAATCCGGTGAGAGTATTAGTTCGCAATTTGCGTTTCGTTAGGATGTTACTGGGAAGATTCAGGAAATTCAGGGACGGAAATTCGGGGAAATTCACGGACTACAGACTGCAATAATCAGGCAAAACTACAGCAACCGAGACCGACTCTCGACCCTGGGATTTAGGCTTCGATTCTTGCAGTCGTTTACCACGTGTCAGTGCTCACTTAACCTGCCGTTTACCGCGTGTTTATCCAATAATCGGCATGGTCCAATACGCATTCATAATCCCCGATGCATTCCGCGACTCGGAAGACGTATACTCGGATCATGAAAACCGTACGCATACGGTACTTGGTCCAGGAGCACGGCGTTGGCCCGGTGGTCGCGGCGCTGTTGTTCGCATGCGTGTCTATTGCGGCGGACCAGGGAGCGAGTTCCGGGGCAACCGATCTGGTGGGCCGGAACGGGCAGTTCACGGTGAAGGGTCCGAGCGGGAAGGTTGAGACGGTCGACGCGAAGAGTCTCAACATGCAGAAGGAGTTGATGCCGTCTGCGCCGCGTGGCGTGATAACGGATGCGGATGCGGAGTCGCCGGCGGGTGAGTCCAAGCCCGGCGAGAAGACCGTTCCAGCAAAATCTGCCGCTGCGCAGCAGGCCGCGCCGAAGGAAGAGACGCCCGAGGAGAAGGCCATTCGCGCGGCGGACGTCGAGACGTTGCGCCAGTTGCGGAAGATTGGCGGGGCCTACTTTTACACGGAAGACAACCAGCCGGTATCGAACGAGGAGATCGATCGCAGGATCGAAACCGGCGAGGTCGAGGGGTTGAAGGTCATTGGACTGCACTTGCAAGACTGGGAGCCGGAGACGAAGTCGAAGGATGCCCCGGCGGAGGAAGCGTCCGACACGGTCGAGCCGGGACCCGTTACGCCGCCCATCCTGGTTCCTCGTTTGAAGGAGAAGGAGAACAAGAAGTATTAGCGCCGCGGCGGTCATTGGAGCGGTGCGGCGGTCGTATCTGCCGCCTTTTCTGGCCCTCTTTCTCCTTACCGTCGTACTGGTCCCTCCGGCCGGCAATTTTCCGTTGAACGACGATTGGGTCTACGCGTCGATGGCGGAGACCCTGTACGAGCGGCACGAATTCGTTCCGCACATGTATCGCGCCGCGTACGCCATTTTCCAAACGTTTTGGGGTGCGGCGTTCTGCTGGGTGTTCGGATTCTCGTACACCGTGTTGCGCGTTTCGACGATCGCGCTCGGGTTGATTGCCGTTTGGTTGACGGCGCGCTGCGCGCGGGAAGCGGGCGCAACGCGCGGCATGTCACTGCTGTGCGGCGCGACGCTGCTCGCGAATCCGCTCTTTTTGAACCTGTCGTACACCTTCATGACCGAGGTGCCGTACCTCGCGCCGATGATGGCGTCGGGCTTTTTCTATCTGCGGGCGCTTCGGCGCGGGCGCGCTATCGATATGCTGTTGGGGAGCACGTCCGCCGCGCTGGCATTCAGCAACCGGCAATACGGCGTCCTGTCCACGGTCGCATTCGCCGCCGCGCTGCTTGTGACATATCGGCGGGCAGTGTTTCGTCCACGCGTGGTGCACGCCGCCGCGGTACTTGCGCCGTGGCTCGTGGTCGTCGTGGCGTTCGCTGTGCTGAGCGCACAGCCGGACAGTCCGCTGCAACGCATCGGACTCGCCGGCAACACGACGCTCAAGACGCAACTGAACATCGTGTTCAACGCATTGTTTTCGCTCTTGCCATACTTGGGGTTGTTTATCCTGCCGATTGCCATGGCCGCGCTCGCCGGCGTGCTGACGAAACGCGTGCGGTGGCGTTGGACCCAATGGACGTGTTTCGTTTGTATCGCCGGGTATTTCACGATTCTGATGGCGATTGGCGTGCAGCCCCTCCCCCGTTTGCCCAATTTGCTTCGGGATTTCGGCGTCGGGCCGTTAACGTTTTACGACACGATGTATGCGGATCGAGAATGGTCGCCGGTCGAGTTGCCGGCGGGCGCGTGGAGGGGCATTACGATTGCTGCGGCAGTTGCCGCAGGCGCGATGGCCGCGCAAACGATCGGTACGCTGAGGCCGAACAAGGGAAGACGCACGAGAACGACGCACCCGATTCGCCGCGCCCAGCATTGGTACTTGTTCCTGTGGTCGGGGATGCTGCTGCTGAGCCCGCTCAATCCCGCGCTGACGATTTACTTCGACCGCTACCTGTTGCCTGGTGCGATCCCACTGTTCATTCTCGTCGCGTCACGCCTAACGCTGCGTGGGCGCGTCGCGCGCATTGCCGCGGCCTCGTGCGTGTTGGCGATGTACGTGGCGGCGCTCGCGGGGATTCAGGACTATCTCGCGTGGAACCGCGCACGGTGGGATGCTATCGCGATCCTGCGTACAAAATACGGCGCGACGGACGATCAGATTGATGGCGGGTACGAATTCAATGGCGTGTACACCAGCGAGACGTACCGTGCGCTGCATCCGGAGAAACCGGCCATGCACACGGGCGACCGGCCCTGGTGGATCATTGATGATCTGTACGCCGTGTCATTTCTGCCCCGCGAAGGGTATGTGGAATTGGAGCGCGTGCCGTATCGCTCGTGGTTGCTTGCCGGGGATGGGCACCTGCTGATTCTTAGGGTGGCGCGCGATTGAGTGCACACATTGTTTGCGATTGAAGTGCGCTCGTACATCCCCCTAAATCCCCCTTCAAAAGGGGGACTTAAGAATTGCAGATTGACGTCGATCGCGCTGTATTAAGTCCCCCTTTTGAAGGGGGATTTAGGGGGATGTGGCTCCCGTGCATTCAAACAAGACGCGCACACTGCGGCGTCGTGGGGCGGTGAGAAATGCCTGATAGCGCGTCTCACGGCCGGCTGCACCGCGTGCTCGTGCTCATGCTCGTCATCGTACTCGATCGTTTCGAGTATCGAGCGCGAGTACGATGACGGCTCACGAGCATGAGCACGAAAAAGACGGCGCGCTCAAGAGCTTACACGTGAGCATTTCTCGCCGCACCGAAGGATTCTACATAATAGACGCGAAAGAGGCGGGCGCGTTGTGCGCGGCGGCGGCGACCGTATATTCTCATGCGGATACTTGGGGTAATCGGATTGGGAGCGGAAGATGACGAAGCGCCTACTGCTGACCGGCGCGAATGGGTTTGTAGCGGGGAGCATTATCGAGGCGGCGCAGGGCGCGTGGGAAGTTCACGCGGCGTCGCGCGGCGCTGCGCCGGTTGATCGCGCGGGGTTGGTGTGGCATTCCTTCGATCCGTTCGATTTGGACGCGTTCCACGACGTGTTTCACGACGTCGATCCCGAGGCAGTGGTGCATACCGCGGCGATCGCCGACATCGATCTATGCGAATCGAACCGCGAACTGGCCACGCGGGTGAACTACACGTACGCCCATGACTTGGCGGAATTGTGCTGGGACCACGACACGCGCTTCGTGTTTTTATCGACAGACAACGTGTTCGACGGCGAGCGCGGGATGTATACCGAGGAAGACGTTCCTCGTCCGATCAATTTTTACGCGGACACCAAAGTGCGCGCGGAGAATTCCGTGAAGGAATTCGGCGGAAACTATCTTATCGCTCGCGTCGCGCTGGTGATGGGATTGCCGGTGCTGGGCGAGGGGAATTCGTTCGTATCGCGCATGGCGCACGCGCTGCGCGAGGGCAAGCAGGTGACGACCCCCGCGCAGGAAGTGCGCACGCCGGTGGACGTGATCACCTTGGGCCGCGCGCTGCTGGAACTCGCCGGCCACGAGCATCGTGGGATAGTGCACTTGAGCGGCAACGACCGGTTGAACCGGCATGAGATGATGCGGCGCATTGCGCGGCGGTTGGGGCTTGACGAAGAACTGGTAGTTGCGCAGGACCCGTCGGGAATTCAGGGGCGTGCGCCGCGGCCGCGCGATGTGTCGCTGGACAACGCGAAGGCCAGGGGACTGCTAAAGACACCGATGGTGGGGTTGGATGAGGGCCTCGAATTGGTATTGGCCGCGGCGAAGGGAAAGGTGTAAATGGGGGCGATTCGGTTCGAGCTCGAGAGCAAATTCGGGGCGACGTACGGAGACGACGAGGAGCGCGCGGTAATCGAAGTGTTGCGCAAGCATGCGCCCACGAGCGGGCCCGCGTGCGCGCAGTTCGAAAAGGAGTTTGCGGAATATTGCGGCGCCGGGTACGCGCGGGCCTGCTCGAACGGCACCGCGGCGCTGTTCTTGTCGCTCGTGGGCCTGGGAGTCGGGAAGGGTGACCGCGTTCTGACGACGCCAATGACCTGGATCGCGACGGCCGCCGCCGGCGCGACGCTCGGGGCGGAAGTCGATTTCGTCGACATTGATCCCGAATCCTGCAATATCGACGCGTCGCAAATTGAAGCGCGGCTGACGCCGAATACAAAAGCGGTGCTGCCCGTTCACCTCTACGGACAATGCTGCGACATGGACACGATTCTCGCGTTGTCGAAAAAGCACAGGTTTGCGGTGGTCGAGGATGCGTGCCATGCGCCCGGCGCGGAGTATCGCGGGCGCAAAGCCGGCAGCATGGGCGCTACGGGCTGCTTCAGTTTTCACGAACAGAAAAACATGTCGACAATGGGCGAAGGCGGCATGATTACGACGAGCGATCCCGCGTTGTTCGAGCGGATCGCGCTGTATCGTTCGCACTGCACGCGGGTGCATGGCGCGAGCACGAAGTACTGTTCGCTGGATTCCAGCCAATTTCCCATTGGCGACCGGCCGTGGTGGCAGGACTTCGACGATTGCGGCTACAACTTCCGCATGACGGACGCCCAGGCCGCGGTTGGCAGCATTCAATTGAAAAAACTCGACGCGATGAACCAGCGGCGTATCGAGATCGCAGACATGGTTTGCGAGGGACTCGAAGACGTGCCGGGCTTGGCGTTGCCAACCGTGCAGCCGGGCAACAAGCACGTGTTTCACCTGTTCCCGCTTCGCATCGATGCGCGCGAGTTTGGCATGGCAAAAGACCAATTCATCGCGACGATGATCGCGGAGTTCGGTATCAAAATCGGCACGCACTACATTCCGCTGCACTGGAGCACGGCGTTCCAGCGGCGCGGGTTCAGGCCGGGGCAATTCCCGAACGCGGAGGCGATTTTCGAGACGCAGGTAACGCTGCCGATTCATCCGCGTTTGACCGACGACGCGGTGGAATATCTGGTGCAGTGCATACGGACGTGCTGCAGGCGATGAATAACCGCGGGAAACGGGGTCCGAGCGCAAGATCGATTACGGAGACGAATACGATTATCATCATGCGTTCGATCGGGAAGCGTTAATGCAAGGGTTGGACCCGGGCAGAGGGGGTAGACCGAATGCAGAAGGTTGATCTGCTTGTCATTGGATCGGGACCGGCGGGACAGCGCGCCGCCATCCAGGGGGTAAAACTCGGCAAGCGAGTCGTTATCGTCGAAAAGCAGGACGTCGTCGGCGGGGTGTGCACAAACCTCGGCACGATACCGAGCAAGACGTTGCGCGAGGCGATCCTGCATTTCTCCGGGTTCCGGCACCGCGCGGCGTACGGGCGCAGCTACGCGGTGAAGCGCCGCGTGACGTTTGGCGAGTTGCGCCAGCGCATCAATCAGGTCATCCAGCACGAGGTCGAAGTGGCGCGCGACCGCATGATGCGCACCGGAGTCGAGATACTCAACGGCACGGCGCGATTTGAGTCGCCCAACGTGGTGGCGGTTTCGTCCGCCGATAATCTGACGACGGTCGAGGCGGAGAAGATCATTATTGCGGCGGGCACGGTGCCCTATCGCGCGGATCGAGTGCCATTCAACGCGCGCAATATCATCGATACCGATCGTCTCTTCGAGCGGGATTTCGATCTCGATACGTTGCCGAAGAGCATGCTGATCATTGGCGCCGGGGTCATCGGAACGGAATACGCGTGCATGTTCGCGGCGATCGGCGTCGATACGCGCTTGCTCGATCGGCGCACGGAGTTGTTTCGCTTTGTCGACCCGGAAATTTGCGAGGCGCTCACCTATCACATGCGCAACGAGCGCGTGACGCTCTATCTCGGCAAGGACTTCAAGGAGATCCGGGAAGACGATAACCGCAAGGTCATTACGACGCTGTCTAACGGCCGCGAGATCAAAACCGACATGCTCCTGTTTGCGTCGGGGCGCGCGGGCGCGATCGAGGCGTTGAATCTCGACGCGGCGGGCGTAAAATCGAGTTCGCGCGGGTTAATCGAGGTGAACGAAAACCTTCAGACCAATGTGCCGCACATCTACGCCGCGGGCGACATCATCGGTTTTCCGGCGCTGGCCTCTACGTCGATGGAACAGGGAAGGCAGGCGGCGTGCCGCGCGTTCGGCGTGCCGTTCAAGGTCGAGGCGCAATTGCTGCCGTACGGAATTTACACGATCCCGGAAATCTCGATGGTTGGGAAGACCGAACGCGAGCTGATGGACGAGGAGGTGCCCTACGAGATCGGCATCGCGCGGTACCGCGAAGTCTCCAAAGGCAAGATCATGGGCGACGAGACGGGCATTCTGAAGCTGGTCTTCCATCAAAAGACCGGCAGACTGTTGGGCGTGCATATCATCGGCGATGGGGCCTCCGAACTGCTGCATATCGGCCAGGCCGTGATGTCGTTCGGAGGTTCGATCAGTTACTTCGTGGACACTGTGTTCAACTACCCGACGCTTGCGGAAGCCTACAAAATCGCGGCGTTGAACGGACTCAAACGTATCGGCGCATCGGCGTTGACCGGGGGCGAATTCGAGGCCCCGAAAACGTCGGGCGCGGAAGAGGTGTGGGTCGACGAAACAGCCGCGAATTCGCCGGGCGGCGCCCCGCATTAGTTTCGTCCACTGAGACGCGGGGAATCTGTGATACTCTCCCCATCATGATTTCCCTATCCGGAAAAACCGCTATCGTCACGGGTGGTGCGAAACGTTTGGGCCGCGCTACGGCGCTTGCGCTGGCCGCGGAGGGCGCGAACGTCGTTATTCACTTCGGCTCGTCATCGGCCGAGGCGGATACGCTGGCACATCAAATCGAGAAGACCGGCGTGCGCGCCTGGACGGTCCAGGGCGATTTGTCCGATCCCGACGCGGCTGCGACGGTAATGGAGAAGGCGATAGCGTCGGCGGGGAACATCGACATTCTGATCAACAACGCATCACGTTTTCCGGAGTCGACACTTGAAGGGCTTACGGCTGACGAAGTCCATGCAAACATGAATCTGCATGCCCTGTCCCCCGCGCTGCTGGCGCGCGCGATGCACGCGCACGGGAAGCCCGGCGCAGTGGTGAATATGTTGGACTGCATGATCGCGGACTACGACAGAAAACACCTGGCATATCACTTGAGCAAGCGCATGCTTCACACGCTGACACGGATCATGGCGGTCGAGCTGGCGCCGCTCATTCGCGTGAACGGCATCGCACCGGGCCTTGTGCTGCCGCCGGCGGGCAAGGACGAATCGTATCTCGCGGGTCTGGCGTCCTCGAACCTGCTAAACCGCTACGGTTGCGCCGACGATGTGACCGCCGCGATACTTTTTCTGTTGAAGAGTGATTTCATCACGGGGCAAACGATTTACGTGGACGGCGGGCGAAACCTGCGGGGAAATATGTACGGTGGCTAGGCCTCTCGACCGAATCTGCATTCGCGAACTGGCGAGCCAGTGTATCGTCGGGATCAATCCCGAAGAGCGCGTAAACAAGCAGGATGTGATAATCACGGTCGTGATGGAGGCTGACCTGCGCGACGCGTGTTCGAGCGACAGCATCGACGACACGGTTGACTACAAGCGTGTCAAGCAGTCGATCCTCGCGCTCGTCGAGAATTCGAGCTTCTTTCTAATCGAAGGGTTGGCCCAAGCGATCGCGGACACGTGCCTGCGCGAACCGCGCGTGCAAATGGTCCACGTTTCGGTGGACAAACCGGGCGCGCTGCGGTTCGCGAGAAGCGTAGCGATCGAGATCACGCGCCATCGCGACGGTCATGCCGGCTGAAGGCGGCCAAACCGAAGTCCTCCTCGCGATCGGATCGAACATCACGCCGGAAAGCAACGTGCCTCGGGCGCTCGCCCTGCTGAAGGAAAGTGTTTTCATCGTATCGGTATCGACCTTCTATCGGTCAGCGGCATTGGGCGCGCCGGGGCAGCCGGAATTCCTCAACGGAGCGTGCCGCATTCGCACCGGCATTTCAGCGCGCGACCTGAAGTTCGATGTGTTACGCGGTATCGAGGCGCGGTTGGGGCGAATTCGGACGGCGGACAAGTACGCGCCCCGCGCGATCGATTTCGATATCGCCCTGTACGGGAATACAATAGTCTGCGAGCCGGGTTTACACATTCCCGATCCGGACATTCAGCATCGGCCTTTTCTTGCGGTCCCATTGGCGGAGATCGCCCCGGATTGGGTCGTGGCGGGAACGACTACGACGTTACGCGAGATCGCCGCGGGGCTGCCAATAGCGGGGCTTTGCGTGGATCCGGACGTCACCGAAGCGTGCCGGCGAATCGTCGCCGAGGAGTCAAGACGTGAACATTAAACGTGTGGAACAACTCGTACGCGAACTGCTCGTCGAGATCGGGGAAGACCCGAATCGCGAGGGCCTGCTCAAAACGCCGGAGCGCGTGGCCGAAGCGTACGACTACCTGACGTCCGGGTATCGGGCGGACTTGAACGAGATCGTGAATGGGGCCGTATTCGAGTCGCACGCGAACAACATGATCATTTCTCGCGATATTGAACTGTACAGCCTGTGCGAACACCACATCCTGCCTTTTTTCGGCGTGTGCCACATCGGATACGTCGCGCAGGAAAAGGTGATCGGTCTCAGCAAGTTGTCGCGAATCGTCGATTTTTATGCGCGGCGCCTGCAGATACAGGAGCGATTGACCCACGAGATCGCGCAGGAAGTGATGAATGTCACCAGCGCCGAAGGCGTGGGCGTCGTCATCGAAGCCCGGCACATGTGCATGATGATGCGCGGCGTCGAAAAACAGCATTCCATCATGTCCACGTCGTCGGTGCTCGGAAGTTTTCTGAAGGATTCAGCGACGCGTTCGGAGTTCCTCAATCTGATCGGGCGGACCCCGAAGTTCGTGCAGGGGCTGTAAGGTAAAGCCGGCCGGGCGCAACGATCCGGCGCGGCTCACCGGAACGCATGGATGAGTACGGCGATCAGGGGCGGGGCGAATCCAGCGGCGATCAGCCACTTGCCCCGGCCCCCGATGCCGTGTTTCCCCTTCAGGATGAACAGCCCCGTGACGTTAATCAGGATCAACATGGCGGCAAAGATGTCGGATGCCCATTTCCAACCCTTCAGACTGTTCCGGTGCAACACGTTGACCTGGTAGAAAACGGGCCGTCTGACAATCCGCTCGTACTTACCCTCCTGTTCGGAAAGGTAGACGTGCAGCGACGCGTCGTCGTAGTAGATTTTCACCTGGTCCTGCGTGGGAAAGTCATATACCTTGTACCGCTCCTCGCCCACCAACGTCCCGAACGCGGCGATCGCGAGGTCGTCGATCTCTGCCTTCGTGTAGGCCCGGTCAAGCCGCACGGTTTGTTTGTGCACAATGAAATCGGGGTTCCAATCGTCCACGTGGTTCAATGCAATGCCTGAAATGCAGTACGCAACGATCAACGACGAGAAGAAATACCCGAGGTCCCGGTGCGTCGCGATGTTCAGCCTTCGCAGCCTGTACTTCGTCCTTCGAGGCATGGCGGCCTACAAACGCGGTTGTGCGGCCTGTTTCGCATGCTCGATCGCGGTTGCCGTGACCCAGCGTTCGACCTCAGGGTCGGGCAGTATCGCGTCGGGTTTGTAGCGGACTTTCGCTTTTCCGTCTTTCACGCCCTCGATCCCTTTTCCAATGATGCCAATCTGGAAATTCTCGTCGTGGGCCACTAACACCGGTATGACAATGGCGTTTTCCTTCTTGGACAAAACCTTCTCCACCGCTTCCGTTGTTTGCTTGGGATCGTAATGGGCGATGTGGCCGCACCATCCATACGAGTGCTCGGCAATTCCCGTGTGTTGTTTCACGTGTTCGGCGACCCGATCAAAGAGTTGCCCCCACTCCCTCTCGTACGTCTCGTCGCCGTATCCGATCAAGACAAGTCCCTCCTTCTCCGGGTGCTGGGACAACGCCGCGACGCGCCGCAGCACGTTCTTCTCGAGAATGTCGGTGAAATCGAGCAGGGGCGATATGCGCGACCGCGCCTTGGGCGTGTACCGCTCGATGCGTTCCAGCTTCAACATCTCCATCGAGTTGGGGTCCTCTTTCTGTCCGATGATTGTCGGAATGTCCTCGAAGGAGTGCGGACTTACCGTCAGGAAGACGGGAACAATGATCACGTCCGTGTAGCCTTCCCGATCGAACTCCTTCAAGCGGGTGGCGATGGACGGTTCGTTGTATTCCATGAACGCCGTTTTGGTCCCTTGCACATACCCTGACTCAAGTATCTCGGCGCTCACGTTTTGTTCGAGTTCGAGCAGCGCGTTCCGCCAAGTCTCCGAATGTGATCCGTGATTGACAAGCAGCACCCCCGTTTTCAATCCGGACGACGAATCCGCCGCGTCAACCGTATGTGGGGTGCAACCGAACGACAGAAGTGACAGGAGCACGGCGGCAACACAGACAAGGTTGCAGCGGCATTCCTTCCGAAGCGAACGACAGAGATTTCTGGTGCACATGACTGAAGTATTTCTCCGTGAAATAAGGATTGTTGGTTACATGCAATGGGGCGGGGCCGGCGCATGCCGTCCCCAATCGAGAAGAAGGGCGGCATGCGCCTGGCGCCAAACGCCTGCTAACCGTGCAGGCTCAACTGCCCAAAGACTTCCGCCACTCCGGGAAGCACGGGCGCTTCGTCGTTGTACTTGACGAACTCGACATGCCCATCCATGTAGAGCACGTTGGCGCCGCCGGGGATGTGGTTGTACTGGGAGACGTCGCTGCTGAGGCGGTCGGTGTAAATCCACACCTCGCTCTGGGCCTGCGCCGACCCGGCGGGACTGTTGATATCCGTAATCAAGAACCGTTCGACGCCTTCGCGCAGCCGGCGAACCGTGTCCCCACCCGCGTTGCCAAGACCCGAACCATACGAAGAGAGGTCAAGATCCTGGCCGACTTCGCCGCCGAAGAAATTGCCAATGGCGAGCGCCATGCCGTACACGAGTTGCGCGGGGCCGTCGCCGATCGCATCGCTTTCGAGTTCGGATATGGGCGCCTGCGGATCGTCTTCGTCCGTGCGATCAAGCACATAGCCGGTGTACCAGTAGGCTTCATCGAGCAGCGGCATTCCGCGCTCCTTCGTCCATTTACCGAAAGTCGGTCCGGGGACATTCTCGAAACACACCAAGTGGGCTTCGGACTCGCCCGTCGCCGGGTTTGTGAAATCCTCCCGCGAGACGAGCGCGCTGGATGGACACGACGCGAGCGCAACGTCCGTCAGATACTCCGGGTACACTTCGCTCATTTGCGGGTTGAGCCAGTGAGTGGGTGCGCCCACAAACGGAATCGCGGGGTAGACCGTCGCGCCGGTGTCGCAGTTCGTGATCTTCTCCCACGATGTTTGGAGGCGCGGATAGCGTTCGCCATCGGACTCTCCGGCGAACATCTTAAATACGATCCCCCACTGTTTGAGGTTGTTCTGGCAGCTTGCGCGGCGCGCGGCCTCGCGTGCGCGGGCCAATGCCGGTAGCAGTATTGCCGCCAGGATCGCTATAATGGCGATGACGACAAGCAGTTCGATGAGCGTGAAGCCGATGCGGGTGGAACGATTCATGGCAGATGTCTCCTACGCCGGCCTGAGCGCATCGTCGCCGGGAAGTCGCCAAACGTAACCGGCCGCGGTCGCTCAGGCCTGGCTTTTTTGCCAATGCCTTTACCAACACAAGGCTGCGCTTCCCCTTCGGATACCCGGCGGTTCAGGGCAGTTCGGCTGCGGATAGGCAGCCTGGACGCTCTTAACGCCTTATCCGTCACCGGAGGCGGGCCTTGTTAAGCCGAATGATACACAAGTTAAGTATACTAATCAAGAGATTTTTTTAGAGTCCTTTGATTTGCAATTAGACTCGGTCCAGCCAGCGCGCTCCGGCCCTGCTAACGCATGAAACCGCTTGAGATTGGGAATAATTGACTTTCATTATCGTGTATGTAATGATTGAGGCTTGCTCGCTACAACGTGAAGGAACGTGACGGATGGCTGATGAAAAGGATGAAAACGGCTCGGGCGCAAAGCTCACGCCTGTCGAAGGCATAAAGGAAAACAGTCTTGGGCTTTATGGCGCGCTCATAACCGAGATCGGCGACGCCAATCCCTACCTGAGCGATCCGTCGACGCAGCTCATCAAGCATCACGGCTCGTATCAGCAGGACGACCGCGATACGCGCACCGAGCGCAAAAAACAGGGGCTGGACTGGGACTACAAGTTCATGGTCCGTACGAAGTTTCCCGGCGGGGCGCTCAGCGCGGAACAGTATTTGGTGTGCGATGACTTATGCGGGAAATATGGCCAGGACGATTTGCGCGTCACCTCGCGGCAGGACTTTCAATTTCACGGCGTCATAAAAGGCAATCTGCGCCCCCTGATTCACGACCTCAACGTGTTCGGGAAGATGACGAGCTTCGGCGGCTGCGGAGATGTCGTTCGCAACACGATGGCGGCGCCGGTAGCGGATATCGATCAGCGGTACGCGAAGTGCAGCGCGGACCTGATCGACATTGCGCGGCGCATCAGCGATCACTTCATGCCGAAAACGCGGTCGTACTACGACCTCTGGATCGACGACGAAAAAGTGAAGACGCACGAGGACGGCACGTACGAGATTGCCGCGCCGAAGGAAACCGTCGAGGACCCGATATACGGAAAGACCTACCTGCCCCGAAAGTTCAAAATCGGTTTGGCGGCTGACTTCGACAATTCGGTCGATGTGTACACACAGGATGTCGGCATCATCGCAGTAACGAAAGACGGCGCGATTGTCGGGTACGAAGTGTTGGCCGGCGGCGGTCTGGGATACACGCACCGCAAACCGGAGACCTACGCGCGCATGGCCACGGCCATTGCGTTCGTGAATGAAGACGAATTGGTTCCGCTGCTCGAAGCGATCGTGAAAGTGCAACGCGATCACGGCGGGCGTGCGAACCGGCGTCACGCGCGCATGAAATACCTGATCGACGACTGGGGCTGGGACAAGTTCGCCGCGACGGTCTTCGAGTACGCGGGCCGCACCTACGCGCCCCCGCGCGGCGTCAAACCCACCGATCAGCCCGACTACCTCGGCTGGCACAAGCAAATTCAGCAGGGACTGAACTACGTGGGCGTGTGGATCGAGAACGGGCGCATTCGCGATTTCGACGGGTCGTACAAGTTCCGCAGCGGGTTGCGAAAGATTGTCGAGCAGTTCAGGTGCGGCGTGCGGCTGACGCCGCATCACAATGTCATCCTCTCGCATATTCGCGACGAAGACGTGCCGAAGGTCCAGGCGCTGCTCGATGCGCACGGCATTCCGACAGACGACGGAATCTCACCGTTGCGCCGCATGGAAATGGCCTGCCCCGCTCTCCCCTTCTGCGGTCTCGCGCTGGCGGAATCGGAACGCGCCATGCCGGGCATTATTCACGACATCGAAGCGGCGGGTCACGGCGACTCGGATGTGATCATTCGCATGAGTGGATGCCCGAACAACTGCTCGCGCCCACGCTCGGCGGAGATCGGTATTGTCGGGAGCGGATCGGATCGCTACGTCATCTACACCGGCGGCGATTTCAACGGCACGCGATTGAACGAACTCGTCGCGGAGAAGCTGACAGGCAAGGACATCGCGGCGGCCGTGTCCGCGCTGTTGAGCGCGTGGAAAGCAAACCGCAATAACGGCGAGCGCTTCGGCGATTGGTCGGCGCGCGTCGGTGTCGATGGAGTAAAACAGCACCTCGCGGGTGTTGTTCACGTATAAGATGGCTACCGTTGCGCAGACAGATTTGCTCGAACACCTTGAAGGCCTTGGGCCCGAAGAGATGCTCAAGTGGGCCTACGAAACCTACGGCGACCGCGCCGCGATCCAGACGAGCCTGCAGAACACCGGCTGCGTGCAGATCGAAATGGCGAGCCGAGTCGCGCCCAAGCTGCGCATCTTCACGATTGATACCTGGCGTTTGCCGGATGAAACGTACCAGGTCATCGATGCGATCGAAAAAAAGTACGGAATCAAAATCGAACGGTTCGAACCGGACCCGAACCGCGTGAAACAAATGGTCGATCGGCATGGTGAGTATCTGTTTTTCGACACGAAGGAGAAACAGGAATACTGCTGCACGATTCGCAAAGTCGAGCCGAATGAGCGTGCGATGGAAACGGTCGACGCGCTGATTACCGGGCGCCGCCGCGATCAATCGAATTCGCGAAGGAAACTCGCGAAGGCGGAAATCGTGCGGATGGAAACGCACGACGTCCTCAAACTAAATCCGCTGGCGGACTGGACCGAGGATCAGGTGTGGGCCTACATCCGCACGAACGAAATTCCCTACAACAAGCTCTACGACATGGGGTACACCAGCATCGGGTGCAAAATCTGCACCACGCCCACCAAGCCATGGGAGGACAAACGCGCCGGCCGCTGGCGCTGGTTCAACCAACTCGACCCGGATTCCAGCAAGGAATGCGGCATCCATTTAGGAGGCAGCGGGATTTGAGTTCCCCGAAAACATTGCTTTAGCATGCGCGGGGTGGCTTTTTCGATGAAAGAGATGACTATCCGCGTTAATTCAGAGGATGAGGTATATGATTGAAGTTAAAGAAGCAGTGAAGATTGCTTCTGCATACCTTCACGAATTACTCGACTCCGATGGGATCGCGGATATCATGCTTGAAGAGGTGGAACTTTCGGAAGACGAGCAGGAGTGGCATGTGACGCTGGGATTTCATCCGCGCTGGTCAGATAAGGGGCCGTTCGACACGTTTACAGGCAAGCGCATTCGGATATATAAGACGTTCACTGTCGATAGAAAAAACGGCAAAATATCGGCTATGAAGATCAGGCAGCTTCAGTGAACGAGCTTCTCAGCCTGAGCCAATCGCACAAGAAACAAGGGATTGTGGTTGACACCAACATACTTTTGCTACTCATAGTTGGGCTAACGGACGTTAATTGCATTACTTCTTTCAAGCGTACAGCTCAGTTCACCAATGAAGACTACTATGTTCTGCAAAACGCTCTCAGTCTATTCGACGTGCACCTTGTCACGCCGCATATATTGTCTGAAGCAAGCAACCTGATGGGGCATAGCGCAAGCCCTCCACCACCCGTGCTGCGCGCGAACCTTCGGCAAATCATATTCCAATGCAAAGAATTCGTTCGCGAGTCCGCAGTGTTGGCGCAGCGAAGGGAGTTCCTGCAGTTTGGGATCGCGGACGCTGGTATCGCCGAACTTGCCACGGGTGGCGCCGTAGTACTAACGGACGATTCGCAATTGTATCATTATCTTTCCGGCGTGGGCGGCAGTGCGGTGAACTTCAATCACCTCCGAACCTACGCTAAGGACCTCTGAGTCGGTGCATTCCCCAATCTATCGAAGGTCATACCGCCAGCTTGTTCCTATCACCGTCCGCTGGGGCGATATGGACGCCTACGGGCACGTAAATAACGCTATGTACTCGCGCTACTTTGAAACGGCGCGCATGAAGTTCTTCGAGTCGGTAAACATCTTCAAGTACAAGGAGGGTGAGCGACAAGCACCCGCGATTGTGTCGGCGACGATCAACTTCCGCCAGCAAGTTCAGTATCCCGCTGAGTTGGAGGCGGGCATCCGGTGCGTCAAGGTTGGTACGAAGAGCTTCACGGTCGAACACCACCTCTTCCGCGCGGGCACGGACGAGGTAGTGGCAGACGGAACGACAGTAATTGCCTGGGTGGATTACGCAGTGGGCAAGGCCGTGCCGCTGCCGGAGCCATTAAAAGAAGTGCTCGGCTCGTGTTCCAGGTGAGTTGTCGGGTTAGCAGGGACGAGTCGGCGAACCGTCGAAACCAAAACTGCTCAAATTGACAGTTTTTCTCCCCCTCTGGTAACATATTATCAACATATCATCTTCGGGGCAGGGTGAAATTCCCGATCGGCGGTACAGCCCGCGAGTGGCAATTGCCACAGGATCCGGTGGAACTCCGGGGCCGACGGTATAGTCCGGATGAAAGAAGATGACACTTAGACCGCAGGACGGTTCTGCGGGCGTGTTGCGTTTTGCGGGCGCGCTCCGGAGGCGTTTGCGGGTCTAGTGTATAGCGTCCCGAAGGTGAGGTGTACCTTACGGGACGAATTGTTTTATGGCCGCTTCGATACACGCACGCGCTACGGTTGACGCCGAAACGGATCGGCGCCACATGCGCCGCGCGCTCGAGCTTGCCGTCAAAGGCAAAGGCCGCACGAGCCCGAACCCGATGGTCGGGTGTGTCGTCGTCCGCGACGGACGAATCGTTGGCGAGGGCTATCACGAGCGTGCAGGCGCACCTCACGCGGAAGTGAATGCGATCCGCGCCGCGGGCGGCGACATCGCCGGGGCCACAATGTACGTGACGCTCGAACCGTGTTGCCACGAGGGCAAGACTCCCCCCTGCTCCGATCTCATCGTTCGTCACAAGCCGGAACGGGTCGTCGTGGCGATGCGCGATCCAAATCCACTGGTTTGCGGCGGCGGCATCGCCGCGTTGCGCGACGCGGGGATTGACGTCGCCGTGGGCGTGCTCGAACCGGAAGCGCAAACGTTGAATGAAGCGTTTGTGAAATATGTAACGCGGAAGATGCCTTTTGTGATCGCGAAGTGCGGCATGTCGCTCGACGGCAAGATCGCGACGCGCACGGGCGATTCGCGCTGGGTAACCGGCGAGGCGTCGCGCCGTTACGTCCATGAATTGCGCAACGAGGTGGACGCGATACTCGTCGGCAGCCGGACGGTAATGATCGACGATCCCAGCTTGACCGCACGGCTCGACACAGGCGCGAAAGACCCTATTCGCGTCATTGTCGATGCCGACGAATACCTCGCCGCGGACCGCCGCGTGTTCAACCAAGACAGCCCCGCGCCGACGTGGGTCGCGTTGCCCGTTGGGCAAGCCTTCGATGGCGCGGACGAAATCATCTACGTACCGGACGGGCCGGGCGGGATCGACCTTGTCGCCCTGATGCGCGAACTGGCCAAGCGCGAGGTAATGTCCGTCCTCATCGAAGGCGGCGGCACTACGCACGCGTCCGCGTTCGCGGCGGGCATCGTGGACAAGGTGATGTTCTTTGTCGCGCCGAAGATCATCGGCGGGCGCGACGCCATCACTGCCGTCGAAGGCGACGGCGCGGCGCGCATGGCGGACGCCGTGCAGCTCGAACGCATGACGGCGCGAAGCATTGGCGAGGATATTTTGATTGAGGCGTATGTAAAGCAGGAACGATCTTTATAGGTCCCATATGACCTATAGGGCCTATGCAAGAAAGAGCACCAGATGTTCACGGGAATCATAGAAGAGGTTGGCGCGGTATCGCGGCGTTCGGGATCGGACATTACGATTCTGGCGAAGTCCGTGCTCGAGGGCGCGCGCGAGGGCGACAGCATCGCCGTAAACGGCACGTGCCTAACGGTCGTGTCCTTCAACGCGGAGAGCTTCGTCGTGCAGGTGTCGCCGGAGACGTATAAGCGCACGACACTCGGCAATCTCAAGCCGGGCGACGCGGTGAATCTCGAACGCGCGCTTGCGGCGGGAATGCGCATGGGCGGGCACTTTGTGCAGGGACACGTCGACGGTGTCGGGCGCGTGCGTTCGGTGAAGCCGCAGGGCGAGTTCTCGCTGTGGCGATTTCAAGCGCCGACGGAAGTGGCGCGCTATCTTGTGCAGAAGGGTTCGATTGCGATCGATGGAATCAGCCTCACCGTGGTCGACCCCGTCGGCGACGAGTTCGACGTCGCCGTCATTCCCGCGACGCTGCAAAAGACGACGTTGAGCAGCAAGCGGCCCGGCGACCCGGTGAACATGGAAGCCGATATGCTGGCGAAACACATCTTTCAATTCATGAAGAACATGTCCGGCGGCGGCTTGACGATCGACAAACTCAAACGTCACGGATTCGCATAAAGAGACCCACGCATGAGAAACGAATCGGCATTGTGTTCGGTTGAAGACGCGCTCGACGAGTTGCGCGCGGGGCGCATGATCATTCTCGTCGACGACGAGGACCGGGAGAACGAGGGCGACCTTGTCATCGCTGCCGAGAAGATATCGCCGCAGGCGGTCAACTTTATGATCACGCACGGGCGCGGACTGGTGTGCCTCGTGCTCACGCCGGAGCGCATCGACTTCCTCGGTTTGGAACCCGTGACGAAGGACAACCGCTCGAAGTTCGGCACCGCGTTTCACACGCCTATCGAAGCCGCCAGTGGCGTAACCACGGGTATCAGCGCGTTTGACCGCGCGCATACGATCCACGTCGCCATCGACCCCGCGTCAAAACCCGACGATATCGTCTCGCCGGGACACGTACACACCTTGCGCGCCCGAAGCGGCGGCGCGATTGTGCGCGCGGGACAGACGGAGGGCTCGCTCGACCTCGCCCGGATGGCAGGGCTGAACCCGTCCGCGGTGATCTGCGAAGTCATGAGGGACGACGGCACCATGGCGCGCATGCCGGACCTCGAAATGTTCGCGAAGAAACACGGCGTCAAAATCTGTTCCGTCGAGCGCATCATCGAGTACCGGCGGCGTCACGAGAAGCTCGTGAAGCGCGTCGCGGAAACGTCACTGCCGACCGATTTCGGGCCGTTCCGCCTCGTCGCATATGAAACCACGGTGGACGACTACCATCACGTCGCGCTGGTGCTCGGCGATATCACGCCCGCGGACGAAGTGCTCGTGCGCGTCCACTCGGAGTGTCTCACCGGCGACGTGTTCGGGTCGCTGCGCTGCGACTGCGGCAGACAGCTCGACGAAGCGCTGCGCATGATCGCCGCGGAAGGCCGCGGAGTTCTGCTCTACATGCGCCAGGAAGGCCGCGGCATCGGACTCGTCAATAAGATTCGCGCGTACGAGTTACAGGACAAGGGCCTCGACACCGTCGAGGCAAACCTCCACCTCGGATTCCGCCCCGATCCCCGCGACTACGGAATCGGCGCGCAGATTCTAACCGATATCGGCGTCCACCGCATGCGATTGATCACGAACAATCCCAGCAAGCGAGTTGGTCTCGAAGCCCACGGCTTGGAAGTCACCGGGCGTGTGCCGTTAATTATCACACCGAATGAGGTCAATGAACGGTACTTGAAGACGAAGATGGAAAAGTTGGGCCATTTATTGGCCTAGAGGAGTCTTATTCGTGCCAACGGTAATTGAAGGTACATTAATATCAAAAGGCAAGAAGTTCGCCATCGTCGTATCGCGCTTCAATGCCTTCATTTCCGAAAAGCTGCTTGAAGGCGCGCTGGATGGACTGAAGCGCCACGGCGTCAAGGACGACGAGGTTACCGTTGTTTGGGCACCGGGCTCCCACGAGATTCCCGTTGTGGCGAAGAAGCTTGCGGCATCGAAGAAGTACGACGCGGTGGTCGCGTTGGGTGCGGTGATTCGCGGCGCAACGGCGCATTTTGACTACGTGGCCGGCAACGCATCGAGAGGTATTGCACAGGCTTCAATGGATACTGGTGTGCCGGTGATTTTCGGTGTGCTGACGACGGACACGATCGAGCAGGCTGTCGAGCGTGCGGGGACGAAGTCCGGCAACAAAGGCTTCGACGCGGCGATGGCGGCGATCGAAATGGCGAACCTGATGGAGCAGTTGTGAGCAAGGGACTGTACCCCATTTCGCACTGCGCGATTGTGCTTATTGCGGCGGGTCACCGCGAAATTGGGGACTGTCCCCGTGTGGGCATCCGACTATGAGCGCTATCAGTCCCAAGGTGCGCCGGTCCGCGCGCGAGCGCGCAATGCAGTTTATGTTCGGCTTGGAGTTCACGGGATACCCGTGGCAGGACTCGCTCGAATCTTTCTGGGCGGCAAACCCCTCGCGCCCGCCGGTGCGCCAATACGCGGACGCCCTGATCGCGGGCGTGATGGAGCGGCGCGCGGAGTTGGACGCGGAGATTGATACCGCGTTGGATCGATGGACGCCGGACCGCGTAGGGCGCATCGAGCGCAACGTGCTGCGCGTCGCGCTATTCGAGATGCGCCACGGCAACGGGGTGCCCGCGAACGTTGCGATCAACGAAGCGATCGAAGTCGTGCGCCAATTCACGACGGACGAGTCCGCGGCCTTCGTGAACGCGGTGCTCGATCGGTTGAAGGACAAGTGACCCCGGGCGTGCGTTACGCCGATCTGCATCTACACACCACCTATTCTGATGGCACGGATACGCCGGAACGCGTGGTGGAACGCGCGGCCGAACTCGGCATAGCCGGCCTGGCGATCACCGATCACGACACGGTCGACGGCGTCCCGTTGGCGCGCGACGCGGCGCAACGCACAGGCATCGCATTTCTCACCGGGACCGAATTGAGCGCGAAATTCGACGGCGGCGACATCCACGTGATCGGTCTCGGAATCGATGTTGCCTCTCCCCCGCTTTGCGCAGCGCTCGATCGAATGCGGGTGGCGCGCGTAACGCGGACGGCGCGCATGCTCGAACGGCTCGCGGCCCGGGGCATGTCGCTCGAGTTGGAAGACACCGCGCGCGAAGGCGTCGTCGGGCGGATGCACGTCGCGCGCGCGTTGCACGCCGCCGGGCACGCGAAGGACGTGCAGCAGGCGTTCGACAAATATCTCAAGCCGGGCAAGCCGGGTTACGTGGGCCAGGTGAAACTGGCCTGTTCCGAGGCGATCGATCTTATCCACGCAGCGGGCGGCCTCGCCTTTCTCGCGCATCCCGGAATCGGCGCGCCGCGTCGAAAACTTCTCGCACTGCTCGAATACCCGTTCGACGGAATCGAGTGTTATCACTCCAAGCATTCGCCCGGCCAGACGGATATGTTCCTGCAGATCGCTCGCGACCGCGGCCTCCTCGTGACGGGCGGTTCCGACTGCCACGGCGAAGCCAAGGGCCGCGCCGAGATGGGGCGCGTGCGCTTGCCAATCGAATGCTTCGAGCGAATCGCCTCCGCGGTCCCACCCCGAAGGGGATGATTCGCGCAATTGCATTGGACGAAGCGAAGCCGGTAAAATAAGTGTTGTCCTGCGCGGATGGTGGAACTGGCAGACACGCCAGACTAAGGATCTGGTCCCCGAAAGGGGATGGGAGTTCAAGTCTCCCTCCGCGCACCACTTTTGCTCTTCAGGCGGTCCTTTGGGGCCGCTTTTCTTTTGCGGTCTAACATGAAGGCCAAGTTTGTTGTCCAAATAGCCGAAAATCAGGCTAACGGGAGGGAGCGATGGAACGTACGTTAATTCCGGCAGGGTCGAGGTGGGAGCCAATAATCGGCTATTCGCGCGCGGTGAAAATTGGCAACGAGGTGCACGTATCGGGCACGGCGCCGTCGGGCCCGGACGGCAAAGTGGTCGGCCCTGGCGATCCATATGCGCAGACGAAGCGGTGCCTCGAGATAATCGAGGGGGCGCTCGCCAAGGCCGGCGCCAAAATGAGCGACGTGTACCGGACGCGGATGTACCTGACGGACGTGTCGCAGTGGGAAGCCGTTGGCCGGGCGCACGGCGAGTATTTCGGCGAAGTGCGCCCCGCGACGACGATCGTGGAAGTGTCGAAACTGATCGATCCCGAAATGCTGGTCGAGATCGAGGCCGACGCCTACATACAGTAACAATCGTCGCGTCGCCGCTCGCGCCGCGTTTCTCCGTGCGACATGTAATGCGTGCCGGTTTGCGGATATCATTCATCCTCGGGGGTGGAGGGGGAATTCCATCCCGTAGACCGGTAAAGGGGGACGTATGAGACACTCGCTCACTCGACGGCGCTTTGTCCAAACCGCATCGTCCGCGGCGTTCGCGATCGCGTCGTCGCGCACCGCGCTGGCCTCGGACGCGAATTCCGCGCTTCAGATCGGCTTGTTGGGGTGCGGCGGACGCGGCGCGTGGATTGGAAACCTGTTTCAAAAGCACGCGAACGCGCGCGTCGTGGCCGTACACGATTATTTTCAGGACATGGCGGATTCGGCCGGCGGCAAGCTGGGCGTGCCCGCCGACAAACGCTACGTCGGTCTCAACGGGTACAAGGAACTGCTCGCCTCCGGCGGCGTCGATGCCGTCGCGGTGATCAGTCCCCCCTACTTTCATCCCGAACACGCCATCGCGGCGCTCGAGGCCGGAAAGCACGTGTTTCTTGCTAAGCCCATCGCGGTCGATGTCGCGGGCTGCAATGCGATTGTGGAAGCCGCGGACAAGGCCGGCGGCAAACTGTCCATTCTCGTCGACTTTCAGACGCGCAGCAACGACCTGTACAAAGAAGCCATCGCGAAGGTCCACAGCGGTGCGATTGGCAGTCCGGTCTGCGGTCAGGTCTTCTACCACACCGGGCGGCTTGGCCTGAAAGCCAAGCCCGGTACCGAAACTGCCCGGCTTAGGAATTGGGTGTTCGACAAGGCGCTCTCGGGCGACATCATCGTCGAACAGAATATCCACGTTATCGACGTGGCGAACTGGATTCTGAACGCGCACCCCATCGCGGCCTGGGGTTCGGGTGGCCGCAAGGCCCGTGTGGATGTCGGCGATTGCTGGGACCACTTCGTCGTCACGTTCCGGTATCCCGGCGACGTGCTGATCGACTTCAGCTCGACCCAGTTTAACTACGGGTTCGACGACCTTTGCGACCGCATTTTCTGCACCGAAGGGACCGTCGAAACGCACTATGGCGGCGACGTTTTCATCAAAAGCAAACGCGGCGGCTGGCCCGGCGGAAAGACCGACCGCATTTACGAGGAAGGCGCCGTCTGCAACATCAAGGCGTTCTGCGCGGCCATCGCGTCCGGACAGCCCCTGAACAACGTTCGGATCAGCGCTGAAAGCAACCTGGCGGCAATTCTCGGCAGGATGGCGGCGTACGGGCAACGGACCGTCACCTGGGACGAAATGATGGCGTCCGGCGACAAACTTGACGCGAGGCTCGCTCTCCCGGAAAATGGCCCCGCCACGCCCCGCGAGATGCCCGCCTGATCCGGGAATACTGGGGCGGGCTTCGAGAGTTTCGGTCTGAGAGTGACACGGCAAACGCCAGACCACAAGTGTGAGGAGGATTCTCGTTCATGCCACCCCTGTACGATCCCGAGGCCGTGCGGCCAATGTGGGAAGAACTGGCCGCCGTTGGGATTCGGCCGCTGACCACCCCCGAAGAGGTAGACGCGGTGCTCGGCCCGGACACGAAGGGTACGACCTTGCTCGTGATCAACTCCGTGTGCGGCTGCGCCGCGGGCGGCTGCAGGCCCGGCGTCATGCTGGCGCTGCAAAACGACCTCATCCCCGATCACCTCGTCACGGTGTTCGCCGGCGTCGACCGCGAGGCGACCCAGCGCGCCCGCGAATTCATGCCGCAGATTCCTCCGTCGTCGCCGAACATCGTATTGTTCAAAGACGGCAAGCCGACGCATGCGCTCCAGCGGATGCACATCGAACGCATGACGGCGGTCGATATCGGCAACGCCCTGCGCGACATCTTCAACAAGGAATGCACGCGCCAAGGCCCCAGCGTCGCCAAGGAAGAATACGACAAGATCGATCCGGTGCAGCAGTGCGGATCGAGCATCCCGCTGTATCAAGGGAATTAGAGCGTCTTACGGTCGGCTGCGCCACGTGCTCGTGCTTTTGCTCGTCATCGTACTCGGTCTATTCTTCTCGTTCCCAGATTTCCGTTTGGGAACGTACTCCAACGGCGGCTCGTCCTCGAACGCCGCTTGAAAAGCGCTGCTTTCCCCCTTCATTGCCGATCGATTCGTCTTCTTGCTTCCCAGCTTCCTGACTTCCTCTCGTTGCATTCATCACTTTCCCCGCTTCTCAAAAGTCCACTCCTCCTCGATCGTCACGAACTCCCCCGTCTTCACTTGCGCGAGTGCGCCCTGCAACGCCGCGCCGTAACTCCCCGACCCCGAATCCAACACGCAAAGGAAGGTGCTTTCATTCGGCACTTTCGATTTGTCTACTGGCGGATTCACCAGCGTCCGCGTCCACGTGCCCGAATCGTTGGCGACGATCATTCGCGGTGCTTGCGCACCCAGCACCACGCCCCGCAACGCCCGCGTCGGCGGAACGGGAACCAACCAATACCGCCGCGACTTCACAACGCCGACCAGCTCGTCAGCGCCCGCCAATACGCGAATGTCACCGTCCGTCCGCTCCAGCCGCACCGTGCTCTTCACCGGTAGCCGCACCGTATTCCGCAATGCAAACGTGGATGGCTCCGCACCCGCCCGCTGCACGGTAACGCGAAACTGCGCCCGCGGCGCGCTCGCATCCAGTTGAATTTCCTTCTTCACGCGGACTCCGCTCGCCTCCGACGGCGGCCCCAACATCGCGATGTAATCATTCCTGACCTCCACCACCTCCGCCGGTCCGCGCCGTACCGCTGCGTCCTTGTCCGTATAGGGAATCACGTCCGTATGCAGTCCCCCAGCGTCCGCCCAATCCGTCCCCGCCGCCACGGCCTCATCGACGGAAAGCGACTCAACAAAGTTTTGCTTCCCCGCAAACCCGACGAACCGCACCGCAAACAACCGCGGTTCGACCTCGATTCGGATCGCGCCATTGTCCAACGAAAACGTCGGCTCGGCGCACAATGCCACCGCAAGCGTTATCAAGATACAAGTCATGGAAACTCCTCGAGTGACGCGGTTCGCATTGTGGAAGCAATCTCCTCACCGTTGCAAGGTCGCGGGCCACGCCACCGTAAATCGGATTACGTTTTTGTCATGAATCTGTGCATGTCGCGTTCACAAAAATCGATTACGCTGGGCAACAACAGAACAAGGGAGATCGGACGATGCGAATGCGGGCACAGTGGATTGCGGGCTTGGCCATCATCGGTTGTATGGCGGCATACGCCGCCGAGGGTAACGTCGAGCCGCACGTTTCGATTACCGTTCAGGGCGACTACCGCTACATCCAATCGAACGGAATTCCGAACCATCCCACGGGACAATTCCCGAATCGGGGAAACCCCAACACCATCGCGCCGCAGCAGCATACCTATCGCGTGCCGGCAAGGCCGCAAATCGCCGAGCGGGTCACACCTCTCCGGCGTATGCCGTTCGGCGTTGCGCTCAATGGGGTCCCGTTCGATCCCGGCACAGCCGAGTTTTGGAACCGCGACCCCAATTCCGGCTGGAATTACGAGGCGCTTTCCGGGCGAATCAACCTCGGCGTGGACCAACACCACGCCCACGTGCAGCCGGACGGTTCGTACCATTATCACGGACTTCCGACCGGACTGATCGACAATGCCACGCGCGACCGGATGACGCTGGTCGGCTACGCGGCCGACGGCTTTCCGGTCTACGCCGTGTACGGCCACACCGATCCCAAGGATCGGACGAGTCCGTTGAAGGAGCTCAAGTCGTCCTACCGGCTGAAGACCGGCGTCCGTCCGACCGGGCCGGGCGGCGCCTATGACGGCACGTTTGTCGAAGACTACGAATACGTGGCCGGCAGCGGCGACCTCGACGAGTGCAACGGCCGGTTCGGCGTCACGCCCGAGTATCCCGAGGGGACCTACCACTATTTCATCACGCAGCAGTTTCCGTTCATTCCCCGTGCATTCAAGGGCACGCCAGACCCGAGTTTCTTTCGGCGCGGGCCCGGGCCGGGCATGGGGCCGCGTCGCGGTGGACCGGGCACCGGCGGATTTCCCCCCGGCCCGCCACGACGCTTGCCGCCTCCGCCGTACGGGGGATATCCCCCGCCTCCGCCCCCGCGATGAGTTCCCGACTCGCTCCCAAGAAGGGGGGTGTCGAATCGAAAGTTGACGATTCAAGGGGGTCTGCCGCGGGGTGACCCATTGCCGCGGGGTACCCCGGAAAACACGTACTCGGTGGAATAAGGGTGTGATCGCATTGTATTTACAGGATTTCGGAGCGTAGGTGCACGATGACTCCGCCGTAGCCGCCGGGAAAATGCGCGGGCGGGGACCCACAGCCCCGTTGGCGTGGCGGCGGCGTCCGGAGGGGTGGTTCGACGCGATTGGGCAGGGATCGCCGACAGTGCGGTGTCTGCCACAGGTGCACTGCCCGGTGTTCGCGTCCATCTCTTCGATCCGCGCAGTCGTGTCCGCGCACCGGCGTGGCGAACGCCGGGCGCCCTGTACCGTCGTACGCGGTTCCATCGCATGTCTTCCTAATACTATGACCACCGCGTTGCACTTTCCCTGGCCGAGGCTGGTGTCTGCACCAAAGGCTTCGGGGGGCCGGTGGGCGGCAGATGGCGGGGTGAGTGCTCGAGGCTTGCGAAACGACCCCTATTTGATTGACGGATACTGCGGATGCTGGGGAAACTGGTGCGCGGAAGCTGAGCGCGAAGAACGAAGCGGAGCTTCTCAAGAGTGCGTTCCCAAGCCGGAGCTTGGGAACGAGAACATGAGGCCGGAGTTTGGGAACGAGAGTAAGCGGAGCTTCTCAAGCGAGTGCGTTCCCAAGCCGGAGCTTGGGAACGAGAACATGAGGCCGGAGCTTGGGAACGAGAACAAGAGGCCGGAGCTAGGGAACGAGAGTAAGCGGAGCTTCTCAAGCGAGCGCGTTCCCAAGCCGGAGCTTGGGAACGAGAACCATGTCTCAGGTTGGACAAACACGAGCGGGTGCGTTTCCAAGCCGGAGCTTGGGAACGAGAGCGGTACGGCGCGGCGTTGGACGTTTCCGTGGGCGTGTGAGTATAAGGTTGGAGAATTGAAGACGAAGTGTCGCCAACGATGCAGGGAGGGACGATGTACGAATCGCGGTGCAAGCTCCGGGCCTTATCGTTCCTGGTATTCGCATGTGCGTACGCGGGGGTGGGGCCGCTGGCCTGGTGTTCCTCGACCTTAATCCCGAGGTCGGCGTTGTTCAGCGAGCCGGACGTAACGGTTGTACGGCTGTCGCCCGACGGTGCATCCGTGGCGTATGTCGCCATGAACGACACCCGTCCGGAGGTGCGCGTTAGAGCGCTAGCGAACCCGTCCGATGACCACCGAGTCGACGAAGGCGTCGCGGGCAGCGTGCAGAACCTATGGTGGACGCCGGACGACGAATCAAATCTGATCTATCAGCGGTCTGCGGCCGATGGGACCCATTTGTACCTTCATCGGCAGGACGGCTCGAAGGCCGTCGATCTGACACCGATCGCGGGCGCGTCGGCGACGCTCGCACGAACCAGTCGCGCGGTTCCAGCTCGCATAGTGGCCGAAATCCGCGACACCAAGTCGAACGCGCGTGAACTCTGGACGGTCGATCTTGCCACGAGCGAGCGAACGCTGCTCGCCGATATGAAGGACGTGTCGCGGATTCATCTCGACAATCAACTTCAGCCGCGCGTGGCGGAGCGGCGCCGATTGGATGAGAGCGTGGAATTGTTGCGGCGTACCGAATCGGGCTCCTGGGAGGCTTTCCGGACCTTGGGGCCGGACCCCGCCCAGGTGTTGGGCGTAGCCGGACTACGCGGGAATGGGGAAACGCTCTATGTCGTGGACAATGCCGGTCGTGATCGGTCGGCGTTGTTCGAAGTGAATGTGAGCACGGGCGAAGACCATATCCTCGCAGAAGACACCGACGCGGACATCCGCCCAGTCGCAATGCTCGATCCGGAGACGGGCGAAGCCCTTTCTGCATCCGCCAACTTCGGCGCGCTGCGCCGATATCACCTGCGCAAGGACGTGAGCGATGGGTTTTCGTTCCTGGAACGCGCGTTGAAGGGCGACGTAGGCGTGAGCGAGGTGAGCGCGGACGGGCGGACCTGGCTCGTCGTGCCGATGGACGGCGGACCCACGAGGTACTTCGCGTACCAGCGCGACAGCGAGCGCGTTGTTCCGCTGTTGCCCATGTACAAATCCCTGGCCGGCCACGCGTTCGGGCGACGCGTGAGTCGCGTCGTCGAAGTCCGGGATGGAATGCGGCTTCCCGTGCATGTCTATCTGCCGCCTTCGGAAAAAGGCGACGTGCCCGCTGCGCCCCTGCCCACGATGATCTATGTGCACGGCGGGCCGCATGTCGCTTACCCCTGGGATTCGTGGATCACGAATCGCAACCTACAATTGCTCGCCGATCGCGGGTATGCGGTCGTTCGCGTGGAATTCCGCGGTGCGGGCGGCATGGGCAAGCGCGTGTGGGACGCGGGCGCCTTCGAATGGGGCGGCGCGGCGTACCGCGATGTGCTCGACATCACCGCCTGGGCGGTTCGCGAAAAGATCGCCGACAAAGATCGCGTGGGCATCTTTGGCTGGTCCTACGGCGGCTACATGGCGATGCAAGCACTGACCCAGCCCGGCAATCCCTACGCGTGCGGCATTTCGATGTACGGGCCGTCCGACCTCGGCGTCCTGCTTGCCCAGCACAAACTTTTTTTCCGGAAACGGATCGCGGATGAACGCACGCCCGAGGGGACGCGCATTCTTCAAGAGCAGTCTCCCATTCATCATGTCGAGAACCTGTCCGCGCCACTGCTCATGACGAATGGTGGACAGGACCGCGTCAATCCGCACAAGACCCAGGCCGATCCGTTTGTCGAAAAAGCGAAGGCCCGCGGAGCGCCGCTGACCTATCTCTACTTTCCAGACGAGCAACACGACTATCGCCGGCCGGAGAATTGGATTGCATTCTGGGCCGTCGCCGAACGCTTCCTCGCGGAACACCTGGGCGGACAATGCGAACCCTTCGGCGACGATCTGCGCGGCGCAACGTCGCTGCAAGTGGTCGCGGGCGAACAATTCGTGCCGGGGCTGGCGGAAGCGCTATAGCAATTCAAGTTTGCATGTGCCGCGGCGACATCCCCCTCAATCCCCCTTCAAAGGGGGACTTAATCCGACAACGCCGGTTTTTGCATGCCTGGAGTCTCACAACATACTGTACTTTAATGACTTATATATCAGTACGCTTTAATTCGTTTCTAGCGGACGCTCTATGATTGTAATACCTTATTCAACAGATACTTACGTCCACTTTTGGCCAGTAACCTGGCGTTGGAGGATTAAGAATCGCAAGTCGACGTTATTGGTACGGTGTTAACTCCCCCTTTGAAGGGGGATTGAGGGGGATGTAGTTTCTGCAGATCGCCGTATACAGGCACATGCAATCATGAACCGCTCCAGCACATCATCCAGCCGGAAAACCCGCGGAAAGATGTTTTCCTTTCGGATGGGGACCGTCGCGACGATGAAGTCCCGGAAAGACCCCTACGCGCGGAAACTCAAAAACAAGTCACGTCGCGCCTGGACCCGGAAATCAAGTTGCGCTGCTCGTTTGCACTAATAATCGGGATGTAACTACACTGTAGGTATGCGCGAAATCCGCTTTACGTGGGATCCGAAGAAGGCCACGGCCAATGTGGCCAAGCACGGGATTTCATTTGAAGAAGCGCGCTCGGTGTTTTTCGATGAACACGCTGTGGAGTTCTACGACGACGAACATTCCGAATGGGAAGACCGCTTCCTGCTACTTGGAATGAGTTCGCGACTGCGGTTGCTGATGGTCTGCCACTGCTTTCGCGAATCCGACGGAGTTGTCCGTATTGTCTCCACGCGCAAAGCGACCCAACGGGAATCCGCCCACTACCGGAGAAAGTGATATGAAAGCCGAATACGATCTATCCAAAATGAAGTCCCGGAAAAATCCGTACGCGCGCAAGCTCAAAAAACAAATCACGCTGCGCCTGGACCCCGAAGTCCTCGACTATTTCAAACAGAAATCAGCGGAAAACGGCATCCCCTACCAAACCCTAATCAACCTCTACCTCCAGGACTGCCGCACAACACGCCGCAACCTCAAGTTGAAGTGAGCACCCTAACACCCCGTGGCATGAGTCCTGTAGCGTCCGGTTTCCATGCCGGGCGGAATTGGGTAATATGAAGCAATGAAAAACAAACACATGGGTTCGAGCATTGATGACTTCCTCAAGGAGGAAGGTATCTTCGAAGAGACGTAGGCGCAAGCGATCAACAGAAGCCGCCGCGTGGCAACTCACCGAAGATATAAAAGAGTAGGTGGATGTCACTATTTATCGATTTGTCCTAAGTTCAGACCGCGGCGACCGCGCTGCCGCCATCCACTACACCCTCATCCAATCCGCCAAACGCCACGGACTCGATCCGTTTGCCGACGCGCGCGACTCCCTCCTGCGCATCGCCACCGAACCCAACATCGACCGCCGCCAACTCCATCCAGGCCGCTGGAAAGCCGCGCTTCTGTCCCGAGACCCGTTTCTTGCCCAGCGCGAGCGCACTGCGTTTCACCAGACACTTACGATGCTCCTGCACAATTGCGGCAGAGATTTCGCGAATAAACGCACCGATCCGTAACCATTAAAAAGTTTGATTCTCAAGCAGCCTCCCTATACTATTCATACATAGCGGAACATAATGAAAACACTAACTGGCTTCATGCCTTACGTATCCGCACTCTGTGATCTGTGTTTCGGGCGATGCATTTCGCGAATTGCATTCCTACTTATTTCGGAGCGATGCATGGGACTCTTCGAAGGTCTTGAAAAGTTGCTGAACGAGCACGGCTCCGCAGCCATCCTGAAGGAAAGGATCTCACTAGCAAACGACAAGTACTCGGCGCTCGAAGCACGAGTCCAGAGCTTAAGTTCTGAAAATGAAGCGCTCTGCATCGAGAACAACCAATTTCGAAAGCAGATAAGAGACCTTGAAGAGAAATTAGCTCGATCAGAAACTAACTCCTATCTTTTCAAGTATGGAATTTACTGGGACTCGACCGGCAACCCGTTCTGCCCACGATGCAGACTCCCAGTGAGTAATATCGTTTGGACAACGCACATAAACTGTCAGATTAAATCTTTCAAGTGCCCATGTTCCGACTCACCCATCGTCCTGTTTTCAGCTGGCGAGCCGATTCACGCGCCAGATGCTATGAAGGAAATGGCCAATGCCTAGTCATCGCGTCGGGAGTTGGTTGAGAGGTGGACGGCAGCGGTGACCGCAAACTGCAAAGACAAAGACGAGGCACACAATGAAACTGAGAGAGTTTAGAGTACGTGAATTTAGAAGCATTTGGGATTCTGGTCCAGTAAGAGTCGATGACCAGACGACCTGCCTTGTCGGTAAGAATGAAGCAGGTAAAACGGCGCTCCTGACGGCGCTTTATCGCACCAACCCGATCATTTCCGCCGATGGAGAATTCGACGAGACTTATGACTATCCAAAGCGCGAGGTCGAAGACTACCGTTTCGCGGTCGAAAATAAAGACCGAGAAGGAGCGGTTGTTGTCGAATGTAATTATGAGTTGGAGGACGACGATGTTGGTGCGATATCGTCCGTCTTTGGAGTTTCCGCCCTCAAAGGGAAGACGTTTAAGCGCAACACCTACTACGGGACCAGCAACAGCAAGTTCTTCTTAACTGTTGACGAAGCCGCGGCGCGGAAACACCTTGCTGACAATCCCGCACTGCCAGATGCGTTGAAACAGACCCTAACGACCGCGACTGACTGGACCACGTTTGCGACGGCCCTCGGTGCAACGGAAACCACCGAAGCGGTCAAGGCGCTCAGGGGACTCGTCGCGAAAGTTCAGCAGAACGGACTCGCCCACTACGTTCTTAATTCACTCATCTGGCCGCGTGCGCCGAAGTATCTCTATTTCGACGAGTACTACCAAATGAAGGGGCAGGCCAATTTGGATGCTCTCATTGCGCGCGAAGATGCGAATCAGCTGGAAGATTCAGACTATCCACTCTTGGGATTGATTAATCTAGCGCGTCTCGATCACAGGCAGCTGGTGCAAACGAAGAACACGACCGAACTTAAGAACAAATTAGAAGGAGCCGGAAACTATCTGACCAAAAGGATCGTAAAATACTGGTCCCAAAATCAGCACATTAAGATGGAATTTGATGTTCGTGACGGCAAGCCGGAAGACCCCGAGGACATGCGCCAGGGGATCAACGTCTGGGGCGAGGTTTACGACACGGTGCACTGGGCGCACACGCCGCTCGGTTCGCGCTCGCGCGGCTTCGTCTGGTTCTTTTCTTTTCTTGCCTGGTATGAGGACATCAAGCGTCAGAAGCAGAACGTAATTCTGCTCCTAGATGAGCCGGGCCTGTCCCTGCACGGCCGCGCCCAGGCCGACCTACTGAGATACTTCGAGGCCGAGTTGGGCGAACACCAGTTGCTCTACACCACGCATTCGCCTTTCATGATTGATTCGCAGAAGTTTGAGCGCGTGCGGATAGTACAAGACTTAGGTATAGATGCAAAGGAACAACTGCCGAAGGATCAGGACGGCACAAAGGTTTTGACCAATGTGTTCGATGCGACGGATGACAGCTTGTTCCCACTCCAAGGCGCGCTCGGCTATGAAATCCAGCAATCTCTCTTTATCGGTCCCAACTCGCTTGTCGTTGAAGGACCGGCGGATATGCTGTATCTGCGTGCCGTCTCAGCGCAGTTTGACCGCGAGGGTCGAACGGCCCTCGCCGAGGACTGGGTGATTACGCCTGTGGGCGGTAGCGGCAAGGTTCCGGCATTCGTCGCTCTGCTCGCTTCGCAGAAAGGCATGAACGTCGCAACGTTGCTCGATATTCAGAATCGAGACCGCACACTCATTGAAGATCTGTACAAGAAGAAACTCTTGAAGAAAAAGCAAGTGCTGACCTATGCGGAGTTCATCAGTCAAGAAGAAGCGGATGTTGAAGATGTGTTCGAGCGGGCGTTCTACGTCGAACTCGTAAATGGCGAGTTCAAGAAGGAGATGAAGACTCCGATGGCTGTTTCCAAGCTCAATACAAAGGAGCCGCGCACTTTACGCGCCATCGAAGCCTATCTAGCAAATAATCCCTTCAAGTCTGGCACATTCGGCCACTACCGGCCAGCGCGGTATTTCTCCGAAAACATCTCCGCCCTGTGGCCCAAGGTTTCCGATGCTACTAAAGATCATTTCGAGGCAATGTTCAAACAGCTCAACGCGCTGTTGAAATAGGAGGCGCGATGGATACACAGCGAAAGTGGCTGGAGGAGACTAGGGAGCTGACAATCGGTCATAGCGCAGGATCCGCTGCGCGGCCTGCCGCTGAAATGAATTCTAGGGATTAGGGATTTAGGGATTTCAGGGACGGGATTTCAGGGACAGACTACGAATTGCAGTGCTCCATAACGGGTACAGCGACGCAATGATTTCGATACGGGGAAATTCAGGGAATTCAGGGAAATTCAGGGACAGACTACGAATAGCTGTAGCAGATATATATTTCACAAAATAGACAGAAGTCAGGACGAGAAATGGCGTAGGGGTCCAGATCAAGGCTTGGACGGTGACGGGTTGTATGCCCGGCGCTAGTGACCCGACCCGGAGTGAATGTCGTAGCGCAAACACACGGCTCGCGTGTCGAAACGATGGCTCTCAACAAGGTTGAAGTTGCGGCGTGACGAGATTCGGAGAGCCGGCTTGCCGTCGCTGTGCCTCGGCGCGGGGGACGTACGTCCAGCCGATCTCCTGTGCGTAATCAAGGATGGGGGCTTGAACGGTCTTATGCTCGGCGGGGCGTGGGCATACAGAACGATTTTCACGGCGTCGCGCTGGCGGCAAAGGGGTTGACGACGGTCACGCCGTCGTAATTCTGGCCCGCGTTGAGGTCCTCGCTGTAAATCGTGTCGCAGCCCATCTGCCTGGCCGCCGCGATGATGGCTGCGTCCCAATAGCTGATCTGGAAGCGATGTCGCAGCTCGACCGCGTCCATGACCAATTCGCGGGTAATAGGGCAGACGGGAACGGCCGCCAGCGACTTCAGCAGCGCGACCGCCTCAGCCTGTCTTGCTACCTCGCTACTTCGCCTCCTCACTTCCTCGCTCCTGCAAAAAGTACGCATGTTTTGACGTGTTACAAAGGGGTCTGATAGGCTATTTTATTGGCGATAGTCGATGAACTGTAAGAAGTTAGGAAGTTAGAAAGTCAGGAAGCGAGGAAGTGAGCAGCGAGGTAGTGAGTAGCGAATAGCGAGTAGTAATGCAGGAGTGCGCATGGCTTTGGCTTCGTACAAGGGGCTGGCCGGAACCCATGTTGGGGGCGGTAGTCAAGCAGCCCCAAGGCATTACGGTCCGCATGCGGCGAGACCGTTATTAGGAGAATTCCCGTGGTAACCCGAGTCGAAATCTTCGATACGACGCTGAGGGACGGTGAGCAGTCCCCCGGTGCGAGCATGAACGTCCAGGAGAAAATCCAGATGGCGTTGCAGCTCGAGCGACTCAATGTGGATACCATCGAGGCTGGGTTCCCGATTGCGTCGGAGCAGGAGTTCGAGGGGGTGCAGCGCGTGGCGGGGGCGGTGAAGAAGCCGCGCGTAGCGGCGTTGGCGCGCGCGAACCGGTTGGACATCGAGCGCGCCGCGAAGGCCATCGAAAAGGCGCAGTCCCCCGTCCTCCACACCTTTCTCGCCACCTCCGACATTCACCTGGAACTGAAACTGAAGATGAGCCGTCAGGAAGTGATCGACCGCGTTGGCGAGTCGGTGCGTCTGGCGAAGAGTCTGATCGGGCGCGTCGAATACAGCGCGGAAGACGCGACGCGATCCGATCTCGAGTATCTTGCGCAGATCACGCGCACGGCCATTGACGCCGGCGCGGACGTGATCAACCTGCCGGATACGGTCGGCTACACCACGCCGGGCGAGATCGAGGAGATGTTCCGCTTCGTCATCGAGAGGACGAAGCCGTCCGATGACATCGTGTTCTCCTGCCATAATCACAACGATCTGGGGTTGGCCGTGGCGAATGCGTTGGCGGCGGTGCGCGGCGGCGCGCGTCAAATCGAGTGTTGCGTGAACGGGATCGGCGAGCGCGCCGGCAACACGTCGCTCGAGGAAGTTGTCATGGCGATGAAGACGCGGCATCAGGTGTATCCGTTCGACACGGACATCGTCGCGGAGGAAATCACGAACACGAGCCGGCTGTTGGGCAGCATTACGGGACTTTCGATCGCGTACAACAAACCGATCGTGGGGCGCAACGCCTTCGCGCACGAGGCGGGCATTCACCAGCACGGGGTTATCGCGAGCCGGATTACGTACGAGATCATGACGCCGGAGTCTGTGGGGCGCAAGAGCAACGAGTTGGTGCTGGGCAAGCATTCCGGCAAGCATGGTTTGTCGCGCCGATGCGCGGACCTGGGGTTCAAATTGTCCGACGCGGAAGTGCAGCAGTTGTACGAGAAGTTCATCGCGTTGGCGGACAAGAAGAAGGAAGTGTTCGAGGACGATTTGCGCGTGCTGATTGCGTCGATGCGGAACGAGAGCTTCGAGATTTATACGTTGGAACAGTTGCGCACGGCGGGCGGCGACCCGACGATTGCGTACGTGAAGTTGCGGCGCGGCAGCGAATCGTTCGAGGAAACGTCGACCGGCGACGGCCCGGTCGATGCCGCGTGCCAGGCGATCGAACGGATCATCGGCGTCAGCGGCCGTTTGCAGGAATTTTCGATCCGTGCCGCGTCGCCGGGAAAGGAAGCGTTGGGCGAGGCCCACGTCGCCGTGCTCCTCGATGGCAAGACGTTCTACGGCACCGGGGCCAGCACGGACATCGTCGAAGCCGCCGTACACGCGTTCCTCAGCGCGACCAACAAATACCTCGCGCTCAAGAGCACCCAGGAGCCCACTCCCATCACCGCCCAGGCGCGGTGATGGGGGCCCGGCTACGCTTGCTGCGCCCGGTGGATCGCGCGTTACCTGCGGCGGCAGGGGATGTGTGCAAACGGAGTCCCAGTGCTTGCACAACCTTTAGCACCGTCGCGAACTCGGGATTGCCTCCGGGAGACAGGGCCTTATAGAGGCTTTCACGGCCCAGCCCTGCCTTGCGCGCGACCTGCGACATTCCGCGCGCGCGCGCAATATCGCCAAGCGCCGCCGCGACAAGGCCCGGATCGCCGTCCTCAAAAACAGCCTCCAGATACTCGGCCATATCTGTTTCGGTCCGCAGATACTCTGCCGCGTCCCACGGGCGCGTCGGAGTTTTGACAGGTTTCGGCATTTTTGGTCCTTTACACGGTGCGCGCAATCTCTTGCGCCAGTTTGATGTCCTTCGGCTGCGAGCGCTTGTCGCCGCCGCCAAGCAATATTGCCACCGTTGCCCCGCGCACCGTAAAGTACACGCGATACCCGGGACCATAATCGATTCGCAATTCGGATACACCTTCTCCAACGGACTTGGTGTCTCCAGTGTTGCCAAGAGACAAGCGTCGTATCCGCGCGTTAATGCGCGCTTGCGCATGCCGGTCGCGCAGGCCGCGGAACCAGCGCGAGTATGCTTCGGTTTGCCTAACCTCATACATGGCGCGAGGGTATTGTATCCCAAAGGATACTGCGCCGCAAGTGCCTCGAAGCGGGATGCGAGCGAGGTTTCTTGCGGATGCAAAGTGCTAAACGTATTCTCGTATCCCTATGTACGAGCAACTCGACGAGGTCCTTCGGAAGGTACACGAACTAATGGACGAGTACCGCGTCCAATGTCTGTGGTACATGCGGAAGGACTACTATCCCGAAACCGCCGAGTCCGCGATTCGCGTGTTGCGTGCGGTCGAGAACAATGGCGACCTGGCCGCATTTAAGAAGGCCGCCCCACTCCGTCAATGGCTCCCACAGCATTCCAGCGCCACATCTGCCGGTTAGTCGCCCGCACGCGCATCGAGTCTGGCGAAAGCTACGTCGGTGACGGAGTCGCGATAAACGAAGTCGTCCGTGGGGGCCGCATCTCGGACGATATCGACTTGTTCCATGATACGCCGCAGGCCGTCATGAGCAGTTTCGAGGCGGACCGGAAGCTCCTGGAACGCGATGGCTGCGCCGTGGAGGTCAAACGCGAGCGGCCGGGATACGTCGAGGCGATTGTGCGGCGCTGCGCGGACAACACCGGTATTCAGTGGGCGGCAGACAATACGATTCGCTTCTTTCCTTTGGTGGAGCACGCAGAGTTTGGATTGACGCTGCATCCGGTCCGATCTCGCCACGAATGAGGTGCTGGCGCTCGTCGGCCGCCTTGAAGTGCGCGATTGGGTGGACGTCATTGCTTGCCACGATCGAATTCAACCGATCGCCTATCTGGCTTGGGCCGCTTCGGGAAAAGACCCGGCCTTTTCACCGTCCGCAATCCTGTCGCAAGCTGCGCGAACTTCCAGGTACTCGGTCATGGAGATTGCGGCGCTTCAGTACGATGGCCAACCGCCCAACGCATCGGACCTGGCGCTGCGCTGGCACGATATGCTTGACGAAGCGCACCAGTTGATTTCGATACTGCCCCCGGAACATTCGGGCAAATGCGTGTTGTTACGTGATCGGTCGCTGTTCTCGGGAGGCGAACCGGACCTGCGTGCAGCCATTTCCGCAAATGCGCTGGTCTTTCAGAGCGGTTCGATACGCGGCGCGCTCCCAGTCGTAACGGACGTGTAGCACAGGCCACCGGTTTTTGCGTCATTCCGCCGAGAGGCCGTACTCCGCAATCTTTGCGTAGAGTGTGCTGCGGCCGATTCCGAGCAATCGCGCGGCGTCGTTGACGCGGTTGTTGCAGAATTTGAGCGCCTTCTCGATGTGTCGTTTTTCGACTTCGGCGAGACTCAGCGGTGTCTTGTCGGTATCGGGTTCGGTGGACGACTCCGCGGGCGATTGCACGTCGTGGATTTGGATGAGGTCCGAGCGCGTCAGGGCGATAGCGCGTTCGATCGTGTTGCGCAGTTGGCGGACGTTTCCCGGCCAGGAGTGCGACAGGAGATACTCCATGGCCGTGCCCGAGATTCCGGTTACGGGCCGCTTGGCGCGCCCCAAGCTCATGGTGAAGAAGTGCTCGGCGAGCGCCGCGATATCGGCCGGGCGTTCGCGCAACGGCGGCACGGGAATGGCGATGCCGTTCAACCGGTGATAGAGGTCTTCGCGGAACTCGCCGCGCTTGACCTGCATCGGCACGTCCTTGTTCGTCGCGGCGATGACGCGAATGTCCACGCGCGTCTCGCGGTTTCCGCCGACGCGGAAAAAGCGCCCGGAATCGAGCACGCGCAGCAGCTTGGCCTGGTTGTCCATGCTCAGATCGCCGACTTCGTCCAGGAACAGCGTGCCTTCGTTGGCCTGCTCGATTAGCCCGATGCGCCGTTGCGCCGCGCCGGTAAAGGCGCCCTTCTCGTAACCGAAGAATTCGCTTTCGAAAAGGTGCGGCGGAATTGCCGCGCAGTTGACCACGATAAGCGGGCCGCCGGAGCGGGCGGACTGTTCGTGCAACAGGTGCGCGACCAGTTCCTTGCCAGTGCCGGTCTCGCCCGTCACCAGCGCGTTCAATTCGCTCATGGCCGCCTTCTCGACCAGCGCGCGCAGATGGTTCATGGCCGCGCTCTCGCCGATCAGGCCGGTCGACACGCGGGCAACGGCGCGCAGGCTCTGGTTGTCTCGCCGCAGGCGGTCCATTTGGCGCATGGATTGGAAATAGGGCGCGCTCGTCTGTGCGAGCGCCACAAGGAAACGCAGGTCGTTGTCGCTTGGCAGCCGGTTCTCGGCTTCCAATCGCAGCATGGCGCAGCCGATCTGTTGGCCGGCAAGATCGATCGGGGCCGCCAACAACGTCGCAAGCCGCTGCGCCTCGCCTTCGCGCGATATAACCGGTATGTTGAGTCCTTCTCGCCGCGCCAAGGCCTTCTTGGCCTTGCGCTGCACTTCGTTCGGCGCGGTCGTTGAATCGCCCGACTGAATGGACTGCGGCGAATAGAACACAAGCTCGCCGCTCAGCGACTGATGAAGCCCTACCCACGCCGTTGTCGGATGGAAGTACGCCTCGATCGCGTCGAAGATGACGGAGATCAAGTCCGTAATGCTTGCGGAGCGGCTGCAGCGCCGACTCACGTCAAACAATACCGCGAGTTCAGTGACGGAATTGGGATACGCCTTGGCGACAAGTTCCGCCGTGACGTCGCCCAGGGCCTGCGATTGATCCTCGCCGAGATTTACCGTCGTGGCCCCGCCGAAATCGTCGGCACCCTGAACCGAAGGCACATCGCTCGTGGTAACTAGGAACAGCGAACGTCCGATCGCGATTTCATCACCGGGCCGCAGGGCACATTGCTTTGCGGGCCGGCCGTTTACCAAGGTAGCGTTGCTGCTGCCGAGATCGGTGAGGAATACGTCATCCCCGGTTGTAACGATTTCGCAATGATGGCGGGAGGCTAACGAGTCGGGCACAAACACATCGCAGTTCGGCGCGCGGCCAAGCACCAGTCTGTCCGGCCCTATCGGCCAGGTCAAACCTTTACTCGGCCCGGTTTGTGAAGTAATACTGAACATCTCGAAGCTGCAATCCCGTTGTACGACAAGCCGTCGCCGCTCCCAAACATTCACTGAAGGCCAAGGATACTACACGGAAATCGCAATCCCCAAGCGGGCGTGCGGATTACTGAACATCGAGCGTGCGAATGTGGATATTGCCCATGAAGGGCGCGATGCGCCACCACGACATCAAATCGCCCGAGAGCAGCTTGATGTGGGTTGCGTCGGCGATCGGCTGGCCCAGGGTTGGGTCGATCCAGACCCATCGCCCCACGTACACCTCGGGCCACGCGTGGTAGTAAAAGGCGCCGAACTCTTCGCTCCACACCAGCCCGATCGCCATACGCGTCGGAATGCCGGACGCGCGCGCCAACGCGGTGTAGAGCATAGTGTGCTCGTTGCAGTCGCCTTCGAGTGTCATTAAGACATCGAGTGAAGTCGGCAAGCTGGGCACGATGTTCTTCTCGATTTTGGTGTGGACCCATTCGTAGAGCAGCATGGCCTGCCGCCACGCGTCGTGCTCGCTGCCGACGATTTCGCGCGCTTTCTCGACGATCTTGGGATGGTCGATTTGCAGGAAGGGGTCGTTCGCCAGTGCTGCCTCGCGATCGGAATCGGACAGGGGCGCTGCTTCGCCTTCCGGGCCTTTGGCCGTGATGACCCATGTGTTTCGTGGCGTTTGCGATTGCGCGCCATCGATCTCGATGGGCAGTTCTGCGACGCCTTCGAGTCCTGAGAACACGAATTCCATCCGGGCGGCGCCGCGGTATGGTTTCGGACCTTCGGGCCTGATCGCGGCGAACTCCAACAAGCCGGCGGCATTCTCGTGTTTCGCCGCGGCCATATCGAGGGCCTCCGCGGCGTCCATGCGTTGCAGAACGAACCCGATGGGGGTCTCGGCGCGCACTACTTCACCTCTATCGTCGATCCACGCGGTCGACTTCATTCCGGAAAGGTTGGTCTCAACGACTTTGGTGTGCGCGTCGCGTCCCATGACTCGGATGGTTTCCTCGCGCAGGCAGCGCACGCGCGCCCTTCCCGCGGACATTGTCAGCGGATCGAATGTTTCGACTTGGACCTCATCGCCAACCGCCAACGACGGTATCGAGAACGAACCGAACCCGGGCGCAGCGGTCATCAACTGCGCGTCGCCAACCGCCAAGTCGATTGGGGTGCGTTCGCCGCCGGTCTTCATCGCGCCTTTCAGGCGGCCAGCCTCGACCGTCGCCTCCAAGGTGGTGGCGTGCTCGCCGGAGCGCAGCGTGAACGAAAAGTCGCGCAAGCCGGACGCAGGGGACGCCCAAGCCTGGCCGTTCATTACGAGCTCGCCTTTGAAGCTCCCGAGGTTCAAGCGCATTCGCCCGAGAACCTGCGCGCGGATGCCCGCATCCTGCCCGCGGGTATTGGGTTCCGTGCGAATGTTGATGTACCCGATCGGTGTCTTGACTGCGTCGTTGAGCAGAAGCCCCAACCATGTGTCGGTCGGTTCCGATGGGACGGTAAAGGCGCCAGGGCCGACGCGCAATAATGGCGTGAGAATTTCGCGGCGCAGCAGCAGCGCCATCATCACCAGCCAGAAGGCGGCGATGGCGAGGGCGGAAAGTACTACGAGACGCCGCCGCAGCACTTCTTATACTTCTTGCCGCTTCCGCAGGGGCATGGGTCGTTCGGGCCGACTTCGGGGGTGAGTTTGCGGATCGGCTCCTGCTTCACCTTGCGTGGTTGGGCGTCGCCGGGCGGTGCACTCTGCGCCGCGGCGTCTTGGCCGGCAAGTTTGAACCGGCTTGTGTCGTAGGACGCAAAACTCCGGTCTTGTTGTTTGTCGGCGCTGACCATGTTGTAATCGGAGATGGACGCGAATGGGTCGTTCTTCGCACTGAGGGTACCGCGCTGGGCTTCGATGCGGCGCGATTTGCGCACGTCCGGGTCGGTCAGACGGAATACGGTCTGAATCACCCGTTCCTCGATGCTGCTCATCATGCTCTCGAACATCTCGAACCCTTCGGTTTTGTACTCGACCAACGGGTCCTTCTGCCCAAAGGCGCGCAGGCGCACCGAATCGCGCAGGTAGTCCATCGAGTAGAGGTGATCGATCCATTTGTCGTCGACGGCGCTGAGCAGCGCCATTTTCTCGATGTCGTGGACATATTTGCGCGCAAGCTTCGCGAAATCGATGTGGGAATCGTCGCCGCCGATTTGTTCACAATAGCTGCTCCGATACTCCTCTTCGATCGCCTTCTCGTTGGCCACGTAACGCGCGTGGACCTGCGCAATCAAGTCGGTATCGAGCGGCTGCGCATTTTCCTCGTCATCCGTGTCCAACTTTGGATCGAAACCGAAGACTTGCTTAAACCGCGCCTCGAGGCTGTCAAAATCCCAATTCTCCGGCAATTGCTCCTGCGGCGCGTACTCGGCGACGATATCGCCAATCGTGTTGTTGAAGAAATTCTCGATGCGCCCGCGCACGTCCTTGTCTTCGAGCACTTCGCGACGAATCCCGTAGACGATGCGGCGCTGTTCATTCATGACGTCGTCATATTCTTTGAGATGCTTGCGCGCTTCGAAGTTCATTTCTTCGACGCTGCGCTGTGCGCGTTCGATTGAGCGTGTAACCATGCGCTGGCTCAATGGTTGATCGTCCATTTCTTCCTGGCTGCCCATCCACTCGAGCACGCGCTTCACGCGGTCGCCCCCGAACAGCCGCGCGACTTCATCCTCGAGGCTGAGAAAGAAGCGGGTAGTTCCCGGATCGCCCTGGCGGCCGCAGCGGCCTCGGAGCTGGTTGTCGATGCGCCGGGACTCGTGGCGCTCCGTCCCGACGATAGCCAGCCCGCCCAACTCGCGTACGCCTTCGCCCAGCTTGATGTCCGTACCACGGCCGGCCATGTTCGTGGCAATAGTGATGGCGCCCTGCTTGCCCGCGTTCGAGATGATGGACGCTTCGCGCTCGTGGTGCTTTGCGTTCAGCACCTGGAAGTCCGTAATGCCGCGCTGGCGCAAGGTCTCCGCCACCAATTCCGACTTTTCGATTGAGACCGTGCCGACCAGTACTGGCCGCCCGGCGCCGTGAATGTGAACGATTTCGTCCGTTACGGCCTTGAACTTTCCTTTTTCGGTGGCGAACACCAGGTCCGTCATGTCGTCGCGGATCAGCGGCAGGTTCGTTGGAATCTGAACGACGTCAAGGTTGTAGATCGACGAGAATTCCATCGCCTCGGTGACGGCGGTACCGGTCATGCCGCTGATTTTCTTATACAATCGGAAGAGATTCTGGTATGTGATGGTAGCAATTGTCTGGTTTTCGAACTGGACTGCGACGCGTTCCTTCGCTTCGATCGCCTGATGGAGGCCGTCCGAGTATCGGCGCCCTTCCATGAGCCGACCGGTAAACTCGTCGACGATGAGCACTTCGCCGTTTCGTACGACGTATTCGTCGTCCTTCTTGTACAGGTTGTGCGCGCGAATCGACTGTTCGATCATGTGGACGATGCCCAGCGAGTCCGAGGTGAACAGGTCCTCGACCCCCATAAGTTTCTCGGCGAGCGCCATGCCATCGTCGGAGATGATCACGTGGCGGTGCTTTTCGTTTACTTCGTAGTGCTTGTCGCGCCTGAGCTGGCGGACGACATCGTCAACGCGGTAATACAAGTCGGTAGGCTTCTCGGGGCGCCCGGAGATAATCAGCGGCGTTCGCGCTTCGTCGATCAGAATTGAATCGATTTCGTCGATGATGGCGTAGTTGAGTTCGCGATGCACGCGGGACTCAGGACGCCGGGCCATGTTGTCGCGCAGGTAATCGAACCCGATTTCGCTGTTGGTACCGTACGTGATGTCCGCGCGGTAGCTGACCTGGTGCTCGATGCTGTCCATGTCATGTTGGATTAGGCCGACCGAGAGGCCGAGGAATTCGTAGATCGGGCCCATCCATTCCTTGTCGCGGCGCGCGAGGTAGTCGTTCACGGTGACGACGTGGACGCCCTTGCCCTCGAGCGCGTTGAGATAGCAGGGCAGCGTTGCGACGAGCGTTTTGCCTTCGCCAGTCACCATTTCGGCAATGGCACCCTGGTGTAGCACGATGCCGCCGATGATTTGCACGTCGAACGGGCGCATTCCCGTTACGCGCTTGGAGGCTTCGCAGCAGACGGCAAACGCTTCGGGAAGGATATCGTCCAGCGCCGCGCCTTGGCTCAGGCGCTCTTTGAACACGCCGGTCTGTGCGCGCAGTTGGTCGTTTGTCATGCCTGCAACGGTCCGTTCGTGCGAACGCACGGCATCGAGCAACGGTTGGAGGCGTTTGATTTGGCGCTCTTTGTTCGTGCCAAAGAGCGATTTCAGGATCGTGTCAAGCATGCGAAAAAAACCATCGAACAAGGATGATGAACTCCGGACACCGCGGAATGCGTGTCAACACGGACGGCAATTCATTGCATTGACGAGATGATACCAAAGCGTTGGCAAACCGCACAAAACGAAGCCGGACCGCAGCGCGCCGGGGTTACTCCATGGGATACTTGAGGCCCCACTGCGCGCGCAAGCGGTCCATCGTCTGCATAATAAGGATGCTCTCGCCCAGCGGCATGTCCGGGCTTTCCGTTTCGCCAGCGCGCAGACACCGCATCACTTCCATCGCCTGGTACTCGTAGCCGTTTCCCTGGTGCGCCTGAGAGAATAGAACCGGCTCGTGCCCATGCCGGGTTAACGTTGCGGTCGTCGTACACCAGAAGGGGGAATGCATGCGGACCATACCGTCCGTTCCGAGCACATAGGCATCGTGCGGCGTCTCGGTCCGCACGCCGCTCGCTAGGACGGCGAGGCGTCCTTTGTCGTATGTGAGAACGTAGCCTGCCTGTTCGTCGACTCCGGTTTGCCCGATGTGCGCAGCGCCGGTCGCGGCGACCGGTTCGCCGTTGAACACCATCGAGGCGAAGGAAACAGGGTACACACCGACATCCAGCAGGCTGCCTCCACCATACTCCGGATTGAACAAGCGACTCTCCACGTTCATGTCCGCGCGAAAACCGAAATCGCCCATGACCATGCGCGGCTCGCCGATACGCCCCTCCGCAATCCACGCCTTCGCCTGAACCATTGCTGGAAGGAATCGCGTCCACATCGCCTCCATCAGGAACAGGTTCTTCTGCCGTGCGAGAGAGACCATCGCCTTCGCTTGCGTAGCGTTGATCGCAAATGGCTTTTCGCACAGCACGGCTTTGCCGTGTTCTAAGCAAAGCAGGGTATTTTCGCAGTGCAGTTGGTGTGGCGTGGAAATGTAAATCACGTCCACTTCGGGATCGCTCGCAAGCGCTTGGTACGACGCGTAGGCGCGCGGCGCGCCAAACTCCCTGGCAAAGGCATCCGCTGTGTCCTGCCTGCGTGAACCGACCGCTGCAATCGCGGCGTCGGGAACGGACTGCAATCCCGTCGCAAACTTTTTGGCGATAGCGCCGGTCCCGAGGATTCCCCAACGAATGGCTGTGCTCATTTAGCGTCCTTTACGTGTTTCCGCATGAATTCGTACGCATGATCGCCTTTGAATTCGTGGCCACCGGCGAATACTTCAAATACGAAGCGGTCCGAAATGCCCAATCCGTCCCAATATCGCTTGGCGCGCAGCGCCTCGGACTTTGCGCCATCGACGGCGAACAGCGTGTCCGCGTCGCCGACTTCGATCAGGAACGGGCGCGGGCAGATGAGCGCGCAGAGTTCCGCGTCGTTGAACTCGTTCATGAAGTTGAAGAACGACCAGTCTTGCCAGAGATAGCGCCGCCGTTCGTTGAAGTAGCAGGAACTCACCGCTGCGCCGATTCGCGTGTCCAGCGCTGCGGCGTACAGGGTGTATAGGCCGCCATAGGACAGCCCCATCATCCCGATCCGATCGCGGTCCACTTCCGATCGGGCACACGCGACGTCGATCAGACGGAATATCTTATAGAGTTCGACAGCCAGAATGGACGTGCCGAGATACTGCAACTGTTGGTCGAGTTGATGACGGTTCAGGCCCTCGATGTTTTCTTTACCGCCGTACGGAAATAGAAGCGCGGGTTCGAGGGTCACGTAGCCCTCTTTCAACGCGCGCAGCGTCATCCACCCGTAGTTGCCGGCGCCGACGCCTTCGATCATTCCATGCACCAACTCGGGATTGCCGCCACCGCCATGCTGGCAAACCATCAGTGGCGCGGGCTTTGTCAGTCCGCGCGGAATGCTTATCAAGCCGTAGGCCTCGACACCATCAAGGACCTCGACCCAGACGCGATAAATGGTGGCGTAAGGATCGTCGGCAATCTTTTCATAGCGAGGCTTCGCGAACCGTTTTATCATTGGAGGGGGATACCCGATGCGTTCGCACACGGACTCGCGCAGCTTCCACGTGGATCGAACGTAGCGCGTTTCGTTTGTGAAGTCCGGTTGGAACGCCGCGTCCCGCCTTTGTGCGGCGGCGTCATGCAGGCGTTGCACGTACGTACCGATCTCGTCGTACCGAACCTGGCGATTCTCCCGCGAGTTTTCCGCGGGTTCGGTGTAGCGGTCCGGAAATAGTTCGTCCGCGTAGGCGCAACACACAATCGCCGGCAGTGCGAGACAGGCGTACATTGCGTGTCGAGACAGCATGGGCCAAAGCATAGGAATGCGGCTGGAGCGAATCAAGAGGACGCCGGCTGCTAGGCGCCGCGAATCAGTACGAATTCTGCGAGACCGAGCATTGACTCGCGGTATTGCGTTGCGGGGAGTGATGCAAGAGCGGCCCGGGCCTCGTCGATGTACTCACGTACCATCGCCTCGGTTTGCTCACGCGCGCCGGACGACTCGATCGCGTCCGTAACCCACACGCGGTCCGCGTCCGTAAGCGGCTTGCCCTTCAGGCGGTCCAAACGCGCCTGCCCCGCGGCGTCGAGCGATTCGCGAAGCAAAATGATGGGCAACGTTTTCTTGCCTTCGACAATGTCGCCGAACGCCGGTTTTCCGAGCGATTCTTCGTCACGCGTCAGGTCGAGCAAGTCGTCGACCAACTGGAAAGCTACGCCGAAGGCGAGTCCATATTCGTGCAACTCGCGCCTCGGGGCCCCTTCAATAACGCACGCGGGCGTACTGCACGCCACTGCAAAAAGGCTTGCCGTTTTCTGACGCGCCAGGCTGATACACGCTTCGGGCGAGTAATGGTCCTGCCCAAGACCGAAATGTGTTAATTCTCCCTCGGACATCTCGCGCACGGAGTTAATCGCATTGGTGATGACGAGGCACGAATCGTACGATCCGAGAATGTCGATGGCGCGGGCGACAAGGTAATCGCCGCCGAGCACGGCGGTGTGGTTGTCCCACATCGCGTTGAGCGAACGCATGCCATGCCGCAGATTCGCGTGGTCGATCACGTCATCGTGCGCAAGCGCCGCGAGGTGCAAGAGTTCCATCGCGGTCGCGAGCGGGACAAAGCGTTGTGTATCGCGCTCGCCCAGCGCGCCCGCCGAAAGCAGCGACAGTGCGGGCCGCAACATTTTGCCGCCGATCGGCAACATCGGGAGGCTGTCCCCGTAAACAAACCGCAGCGCATCGGCCCAGAGTCCGGCGAGCGACGCGCGTACGGCATCCATGTCGTGCTGGATTGGGCGATACAAACCATTTAAGTTTACGGTCGTCTGCATACGGTTGGATTTTAACATAACGGGATGCGGCGTTTGAAAAATCTCGCCGGATTGCTGTATCTTCAATCACTTTGCAGGTCAAAGCGCGATCGTGCGCACATCGTCAGGATGCATACGCGAGCGCGAAGGTCATCGCATCGCGGCGCGCAAGAGAATTGAGACACGTTTCATTTCCGGGGATAGGCAGTTTTCCCATGACGTCACCGCGTCACGTTGACGTGCTCGTTATCGGCACTGGGCCCGCCGGCGAAGGCGCGGCCATGCAATCGGTGAAATCCGGCAAGAGCGTTGCCGCGGTCGAGTGCAAGCCTCTTGTCGGCGGAAGCTGCACCCATCTCGGCACGATTCCGAGCAAAGCGTTGCGCTACGCGATTCACGTGATGGTCACGGCGAACAACAACCCGTTGTTTCGCGAGGCCGGCATCAATATCGACCTGTCCTTTTCGCAATTGCGCAAAAGCGCCGCCTCTATCATCGACCGGCAGGTATCGATGCGAAAGCGTTTTTACGATCGGAACGGGGTCGACCTGCTTTGCGGCCGCGCGTTCTTCCGCGATCCGCACACGATAGAGGTCCAAAACGGCTCCGCGGAACCCGAGATTGTTAGCGCTGCCAACGTCGTAATTGCGACGGGTGCATCGCCATACCGCCCGGACGACGTGGACTTTTCGCATCCGCGCGTGTTCGACAGCGACACGATATTGAGCCTCAAGGACACTCCGAAGTCCATCACCATATACGGAGCGGGCGTGATCGGATGCGAATATGCGTCGATGTTCCGCAATTTGGACGTCAAGGTCAATCTCGTCAACACGCGCGAAAAACTGCTCGAGTTTCTCGACGACGAGATCATCGATGCGTTGAGTTACCACCTTCGCGACTGCGGCGTTCTGATTCGCCACATGGAAACCTGCGAGCGCGTGGAAGCGCGAGACAACGACGTTATTCTGCATTTGAAGTCCGGCAAACAATTGAAATCTGACGTACTACTCTGGGCAAGCGGCCGCGTTGGCAATTCGATCGGCATGAACCTGGAAGCGATCGGCATCGAGCCGGGCCACCGGCAACTGATTCCTGTTAATGAGCGCTACCAGACCGCACTCCCCCACGTTTATGCGGCAGGCGACGTTGCAGGTAAGACGTCGCTGGCGAGCGCGGCGTACGTCGAAGGCCGCTATGTCGCCACGGCCATTCTAGGTCACGCGGAGCAGGAGTTGGTTCGGGACATCCCAACGGGCATCTACACGTCGCCGGAGATCAGTTCGGTGGGAAAGACCGAGCGGGAGTTGACGCAGAATAAAGTCCCATACGAAGTGGGTCACGCGCTCTTCAAGAGCCTCGCGCGGGGCCAGATAACGGGACAGACCGTCGGAATGCTGAAGCTGCTCTTCCACCGCGAGACACTACAGATTCTTGGCGTACATTGTTTCGGAGCAAACGCCTCCGAGATCATCCACATCGGTCAGGCGATCATGGCGCAAAAGGGCGAGGCCAATTCGCTTCTCTACTTTATAAACACGACGTTCAACTATCCCACCATGGCCGAGGCGTACCGCGTTGCTGCGCTGAACGGTTATAACCGGTTGTAGACCGGACGCTACCGAATCTTTTCGAGGATATCCAGTCCTCTCCGAATCGTGTCATCGGTCGCCGCGAAACTGATACGTATGTTGCTTTTTCGCTCGCTGAATACCGACCCCGGAATGATCAGCAGGTTGTTGTCGATGGCTCTCTTGACGAAAGCGTCGCCATCGCCGCCGGGGGCCTCGGGGAAGATGTAGAACGCTCCGCCCGGTTTGGTGACCGTGAATCCGCGTTCGCGAAGGCCGTTGTAGACGAGGTCGCGCTTTCGCCGATACGCGGCGATCTTCCCGGCCGGGTCGAGGTGCAGCGCGGTGACGGCCGCTTTCTGCGCGAAGGACGGCGCACACACGAACGTGTACTGCTGCAGCGTGTTCATCTTGTCGAGGATGTCTTTCGGGCCGGCCGCGAAGCCGACGCGCCAGCCTGTCATGGCGGCAGTTTTCGAAAACCCGTTCAGGACGATTACATTCTCGCATAAGCCCGCCATGCTGCCCGGCGCGTCGTCGTAGTGAAACTGGTCGTAGATGTCGTCGGAGATCACAAGCAGGTTATGTTTTTGCGCGACCCCGGCCACAGCCTTCAGTTCCTCCATTGTCATAGTCACACCGGTCGGATTCGATGGTGAATTGACAATCAGCATTTTGGATTTCGGCGTAATTACGCGCTCGATCGCCTCGGGGGTAAGTTTGAAGTGTGGATACGTATCCACCATCGCGCACTTGCCCCCCAACAGGTTCACGAGGTGCTTATACATGACGAAGTAGGGATCGGCGAAGATTACTTGGTCGCCGGGGTTAATTGTCGCGAGCAGTGCGAGAAACAACCCGCCCGACGTGCCGGACGTGACCATGACGTTTTCCAGCGGAACGCCGAAACGGCGTTTGTAGTACGCAGACGATTCCTCACGCAGTTCTTCGATGCCACCCGTTTGGGTATATTTGTTGAAGCCTGCGCGTATCTGCTCGATGGCTACTGCCTTGACCGCTTCGTCCACGTCGTAATCCGGCTGGCCGATACTGAGGTTGACGGGGTCCTTCAACGATGCGGCGAGGGCAAAAACTTTGCGAATCCCACTTGAATCAATTCGGCCCATTCTTTCGGCGATAAAGCTCATTCGTCCTCCTACAAATACTGCTGATACGGGAAATCGCTCAAGGGGCCTTCGTGGAAGATAAGGCGTCCGCGAACGGTTTGGTCCTGTCCCGGTTCGAGGTCGTTAAAGTGCGGGTCGGCGTGCATGCAGGGATGGTTGTGGTTTTGGGTCAGCGAAAGCGTGGAATCGAGCCAAGTCATCGCGACCAGTCGTTCGGCTTTGTTGGACACGGTTGCCATCATGGGGAGGTCAGCCTTTCGATTCGAGTGCGTCCGCCATCCAAGTCCGAATTTGCCGTTTTCTTCTGTCAGCGCTCGTGCTTCCTCGAACTTCATCCAACCCTTGTTGGGCACATGCACATATTTGTTGTCCCGCGTGTAGTCTGCGAATTCTCGAATCGCCCGGAGGAACGCGCAGGTTTGCAGCGTAATTTCCCGGAGCGGCTTGTCGCTGCCATTGCGAATACGCAGTTCCAGCCCCGCGACATTTTCCCGTTCCTTAATAACGGCGGCAAAGAACGACACACCATCCGGCAGCACGCGCTCGACGGATACTTTGTCCTGTTCCGACTTCCATTCGATTCGAGGCCACTCCGAGTAGACCGCGGGCGCCGCAGGATTGATATGACTCAAGTAGAGCAGGCCACGATCGGTGAAAAGCGCTTCGGGAAAGTCGAGCCAAATGTAGTCCTGGCTTGGCCACGACGGGCTCACCCAGGCAATGTGTTCCCACGGGTAGTGGGGCCGCCACGCGCCGGGAAGAATGCGCATTCCTTTTGCATTGTTCTCGTAGCTTGGCTTCTCCGACTCGCCAGCCGCACCGAAGGCACGCAGGGCGAACGCCGGGGCCGCCGCGCATGAAACGCGCAGGAACGTACGTCGAGACACGCTTGTGTTCATAAGTGTTTCCTTCGTTGGATAGTCAATCATAGCGAATGCCAAACGTTGAACGTCAATACCGCTCTTGATAGGCTCCGTCCACTATGGCGACGTCCTGGATTATACGCGCTCGAGGTCGGGCAATGGCGTGTTTCCTTGCGGGACTTGCCGTATCCTGCGGACAAAACGAATCCGCAGAATCAGGTGCAACTCGGATCACCTATTGGCGAACGTTGTCGGGCGCGGCAGGCGACGCGCAGGACGAACTGGTGCGGCGGTTCAACTCCTCGCAGTCCGGCGTCAACGTTGCGTCCGAATACCAAGGCACGTACGGCGATCTTGCTACAAAACTCATTGCCTCCGCGGCGGCGAAGTCCGGACCGGATGTAACGCAATTAGGTACGTTTGAAATTCGGCAGTTTGCGCGCGGCGGCGTACTCGTCGATTTGACCCCGTATCTCAGCGGGCCCAATGGAATCGATCGATCCGATTGGCCGTCATCGTATGCACATGCGGGGGAGATCGACGGCGCCACGTATTGGCTGCCATTCAACGTCGCAGTGCCGACGCTTTACTACAATAAGGAAGCCTTTGATCAAGCAGGATTGGACGGGCCGCCCAAAACGTGGACCGAGTTTTATGTATACGCGCGCACATTGACAGTAGCCTCGGGAGAGGCTGAAAGGCGAGTGGGCGTCGCGCTGTGGAGCAATACATGGCCGCTCTTCTCGATGATTTGGTCCGAAGGCGGCGAACTGACCACGCCGGATTATTCGAACATCACCCTGAACGACCCTGTCGCCGCCCGTGTGTTCACCGAGTTGCAGCAGCTTGTTCGGGACGGCGCCGCGATTGTCCCGGACAAGGCTTCGGGTGGACACCGCGCGGCGTTCATCGGCAAGCGCGCGGCCATGATCCTCGATTCGCAAGACGCGTTCAGCGAGGTATTCACGCAATCACAAGGATTCACTCCCGCCGTCGCGAATTTTCCGGCGGGAGCGAAGGGCAGAATTTACGCGCCGGGCGGAGGCGGAATCGCCATGCTCACGGTTACGCCGCCCGAACGACGCGATGCCGCGTGGGAATTCATTCGTTTCATGCTGGCCCCGGAGCAAATCGCATACTATGCGAAAGAATCCGGGTACGCGGCGTTTTCGACGTCCGCACAGGTGGCGATGAGCGGCGGGGCCAGCGACCCGAGATTCAACGTCATTCACAACGCCCTACCGCATGTTCGGGCGGACTTTTCCGTCAATATGTCTCCCGCTATTCGCAACGCGTTCGACGAGGCTTTCCGGAGAATTCTGTTGCAGGACGCGGACGTGATGCGGACATTGGATGACGCAGACGCGAAAGCCGAGGCCGCCATCCAAGCGGAACGGTCGCGATGAAGGTGAATGGAAACAGGCGCGAGTGGCTAACCTTTTTGGGTTTCATCGCGCCTAACGCGCTCCTTTTCTTGACGTTTACCTATTGGCCGATTTGCTACAGCTTCTGGTTGAGCTTGACGGACTGGGACCTGCTGCGTCCGACCCACGAGGTGGTTGGGCTTGCCAATTACGTTGAGCTGTTTCGCAGCAGCGCGTTTTGGCGCGTGTTGGCGAACACGGCGATCTATGCAATTTGCGTGGTGGTAATCGCGCAAGTTTTTGCGTTCGTTCTCGCGCTATTCCTCAACATGCCGGCGCCCGGACAGCGCGTATTCCGTACGATTGCGTTTCTCCCCCACGTGACCATGACCGCGGCTGCGGCCCTCGTTTGGGTGTTATTGCTGCACCCGCAATACGGGCCACTCGCTTTCGTGTACGCCACACTGGGCGTCGCCGGACCAAACTGGCTCGACAGCGCCGTGCTTTCCATGGCGGCGCTCGTGCTCGTCGGCGTCTGGAAGGAAACCGCCTTTGCGGGCCTGTTCTACCTTGCGGGACTACAAGGCCTGCCGCGCGACTGTTACGAGGCTGCGACACTTGATGGCGCCGGGCCCATCGCGAAGGCCCGTCATCTAACGATTCCGCTCATGGGTCCGGTCATTTTCTTTTTGCTGTTAACCGGCACAATCGCGGCGACAAAGGCATTCGATACTGTCGCAATAATGACGGAAGGCGGACCGGTTTATCCCGACACAAGCATGTACGTGTATCATCTCTACACGCTCGCGTTCCGTGACTATCGCGCGGGGTTTGCATCTGCGTTCGCGCTGGTTTTTTTCGTCGTCACCATTGTCGCACTTGTCGCGCAATGGCGCGCGTTGGCCCGCCGCATCCACCATGGCGAATAGCGGATGTCCGGCCGGCATACAACCTGGATTTCGTACACTGCAACGCTCGGAGCGCTCACCGTCGCCACGCTTCTACTTGGACTTCCATTCGTCTGGATGCTACTTACTTCGCTTAAGTCGGGTGGCGAAGTCGCGTCATATCCGCCTGTCTGGATATCCGGCGAATGGCGTTGGTCAAACTATGCCGACGCATGGCGTGTTGCGCCATTCGGCCGCTTCTACATCAACAGCGTCGTCGTCGCGGGTACGACAACGTTTTTCCAAGTAGCCTTTGCGCTCCTGATGAGTTACGCGTTTGCCGTCGTTCGATTTCCAGGGAAGCACGTCCTGTTAATCGCCGTCTTGTCGACCATGATGATACCGGAAGAAATGAAGCTGGTCCCGAACTTCATTCTGTTAAGCCGGCTCGGGTGGTTCGACACGTACGCGGGCCTCATTGTGCCGGCGGTTGCGCATGCGTTTCCTGTGTTCGTGATGTATCAACAGTTTCGGCAGATACCCCGATCGCTGATCGAGGCGGCGCAGGCGGACGGCGCGCACCATGCGCGTATCCTGTGGCATGTGGCGCTGCCCATGAGCCGCCCCGTGCTGACGGCCGTGGCCCTTGTCTCGCTGCTCGGACAATGGAACGCCTACCTTTGGCCGCTCATCGTGACGAACTCCACGTCGATGCGCACGCTCCCACTCGGCGTCGCGTACTTGCGCAAACAGGCGGAAGAGGGCAGCGTACAATGGAACTTGTTGATGGCCGCGGCAGTCTTCGTTGTGGCGCCAATCGTGATTTTGTACACTCTTTTGCAGAAGCAGTTTGTCGAGGGCATCACGCGGGGCGCCCTCAAGGGATAACTCATCCGCGCCGCGTTAGAAGTTAAGGTGCGTTCGTGTACGCGTTGAAGTTTCTGAAAGAATTCATTGCGCGGCCCGGCGACGTTGGGTCGATTACGCCGAGCTCCAAGCAATTGGCCGCCCAGGTGGTGGACTGCGCGCAGGTCCCCAAGGCGAACGTTGTGGTGGAGTTCGGTCCGGGTACGGGCGCGATTACGGAGGTGATCGTTCCCAGTTTGCGCCCCGGCGCGAAGTTCATTGCTATGGAAATCAACTCCGATTTCGTGAGACTGCTACGGGATCGGTTCCCATCGATAACGGTGCATGAGGACAGCGCAGCCAATACCCCCAAACATCTCAAAGAACTTGGGGTTGGCCACTGCGACTCGATCGTGTCGGGACTCCCCTGGGCCTTCTTCAAGGAATCGCTTCAAAACGAACTCCTCGACGGCGCTGTCGAGGCGCTGCGACCTGGCGGCACTTTCGCGACGTACATCTACGTCACCAGCTACCCCATGCCGTCCAGCATGAAGTTCCGCAACAAGCTTCGCTCCCGCTTCTCCCAGGTGGGTCTTTCGCGGGTCGTCTGGGCAAACGTCCCCCCCGCCATCGTGATCTGGGGACGCAAGTAGCGGGGGCGGCAGATCGGGGCAGGCCGTGCGATTTCGCTACGGCGTGAAGGTCAGTCCCTCTGCTGGCGTCCCGTCAAGGTTCGTGAACCGCAGGGACACGCCACTCATCCCGGCGCGGTTATAGACCTTGACGAATATCCGTGAGGTGCCCGCAGGCAGTGTGACCGGCACGATATCCTTGTCGTAATCGAGACCGCGAGGCCCGTCATGGCGATACACCTCGATGTCGTTGAGGCGCACGATTCCGTCGTCATCGGTGCATACCCGCATTTGCAGTTGTCGATCCGCGGAACTGGTCACGTCGCAATACAAGTACATCGCCGCATTCTTGAGCGCGCGCCGTCCGTAGATGTTGGTAAGGCCCAAGGTGCCGCACGTAGTTTCACGAACGCGCCAACCTGCTTTTCCATCTTTGACAGGATGGATTGCGCCGGTGTCTATCGAGGAGTCTGGCGGAAAAACCGCGTCGAGCAGTTTCCCTTCGGTGTCCTCGAAAGGCCCGATCACGTACCAGGCGGGCACTGCGCCCGGGAACGGCGCAGGCGTGGCCCAATGTCCGGCAGATTGCAGGCGCGTCGCCTTCATTGATTCGGTTTCAGGGCGAACCATGAGACCGCCCGTATCGATTGCCTCGCGGTTCGCCGCGCGCACGACCGAACCCAGTTCCGGCAACGTTGCCCACCCCGGAAGTTGTTCGTTGCCGAGCCAATACGCTGCAAGCCCGCTGGCGCCTTCGCGCACGAAATCTTCCAACTGTTCCCGGAGCTGTTCACCCGTGGGCACGCCTTGCCCGGTGTTGGCGGGCCTTCCATCGAAGGCTTGATAGATGCCGACAAACGGTATTCCCGGGACACGGCTGCGCGCGGTGGTCAACATGCGTTGGACGACCTGGCTGGTCCGATCGCGTTCGTAGCTTTTCGTGCCCACCGGATACCAGTAGATGAACATGATGTCGCACACGCCCGGCGCAAAATTGATGAGCGAGCCGTCATCGCCGAACCCTGCGCAGACTGGGTGCCGTTTGCCCAGGTCTTCCTTTTGCACGGTTGCGTACATAGCGCGCAGGGCGGACACCGAATCGCCGGGACTATCGTCGAGTGTGTAGTACCCAAAGAGGTTTGGCGAATCCTTCACCCGCCGAATCTCGTCGGCGCACGGCCCCGGCCAGAATAGAATTGTGCCTTCCCGGTGCTCGGCGGCTTTGGTGCCATCGCACCCGCGCTGACAATTCAGAAGGCCGGTGTCGTCTATCGAATCGTATCGAATGATTTCGTCGTCGATCTGGACTACTTTCGACGTGTGTTTGGGTCTACCGCCCTGGAACGAGAGTGGAATTGTGACCTGATCCGCGGAAATCGGTTCGCGCAGGCTGACACCGTGGTACAGATGGCTCGTGAGATGGTGGAGAACTTTGATGCCGTGCTTCGCGCAGTAGGCCCCTTCGGGCGTGGCCGGATCGAGTTCGTTTTCGCCGCCGAAGACAATGTTCATTCCCGCATCGCGAATGTAATCCAGGCTGGCAAGCATACCGTCGCCTGGCGCGTACGTCCCGAGAATGGGCTTGCCGTCAACGCTCCACCGCGTTGGGTGCAGAGGCATTCTCGCGCTGTTGGCCGCATCCGACGAGACCACGCCGGGTATGAAGACGCCGGCGCACCCCCCGCGCGTTGGGATTTTCAGGTTGCACTCGACCGCCCACATTTCCCAGGCGCCATCGGTGTACACGTCATTGCCCGGCCGCCCGCAGGCCTGGCAGAACAAGTACCATTTGTTCTCTATGCTATAGAGCGCGGGCGTGGCGACATGGTAGAGCGTGTTATCGCCATACAGCCCCTCCCACTTTGTTTGGAGCATCGTATCTACGTCGATCTGCGTCCAACCTTCGGCGGGATCCGTGCTGACCGCCAACACCGGGCGCCATCGCTTTCCCTGTTCGATGCCCACCTCGATGCAGAGCACGTAGGTGTTCTCGATCTTCTGAATTTGGTGCCATTCGTAATACGCGTTGGGCGTTGACTCGAAAATCTGCCCCATGCCGCGCGGGTCGTTCGCATTGTATCGCCGCGTCCAGTTTTTGCCGTCGTGGGACGTGGCGAGCCGAATGCCGGGAAGGATGCCGTCCTTACCGCGATAGGAGTAGTACATGTACCAGTCCCAACGCTGCTCCTTTTCGTTCCACTCGCGCATCACCGCGGCTTGTTGCGCCATGTCTTCGTAATAGGGCGCTGCCGGTTCGGGCGCCAGAATTGGCTTGTCGCCGTACCGTTTGATCGCCTCCGGTGAGATGGAGGAGTAGCCGTCTTCTCCGGCGGGACAAATTGCCAGCCCGATTCGATCCTGCACGGTCCCGGTGGTCCCCGAGTAGTAGATGTAATACGAATCCTCTTCCGGTATGTACAACACGGTATCGAGGCGGATGCTCGCCGAGTCCCAACCCGTTTCGCCCGGACGAAATATCGGGTTCGCTTCGTATTGATACCATGTGAACGGATCGCTTGTTCTCGCCCACGCCTTGCCGACCGCAGCGTATGCCCGGTCTGATGCCGGCACCGCGCCGTAGAACATGATTAGTTTAGCCGGGTCTTTCGGGTTCGGAAGAATGCACGGTTCCTCGATTTGCTGCGACTGCCACGCGGCATCCGCGCGGGAGATGATCAGCTTTCCGCGTACGGACGCAGGCTGCGCCGTTGCATCCAAAGATGCATACGTGCAAAGAACAACGACTACGCCGAAAGTCCGCAATACCAACATGTTGGCCCCCAGGCAGGATTAGAATTGCGCGCGATCTCCGTTAACCCCTCGATTAGGCGGCGCGGCGAAGCACGCACATTCGCGTTATGCAACAAACTTTTTCTTGGTCTTGGCCAGAGCGCGCCGGACTTCCAGTGGAAGCGAAATCGCAATGAAGTATCGGGGCGGATACAAATGGTCTTCGCCGGATTCGTCAACGACCCGTATCAGGTCTGACCTTGCGGCGCTCTTGTCCGGCACCGCCGCGTATATCTTACCTCGAGGCAGGTCATCGCAATCCGCATTTTCTACACAGACCAAAAATCTTTGTGAGAACTTTTTCATGTCTTTAATCCACGAAACGCTTGATCTTGGATTGCTTCATGCCAGTTCCGTGGGATTCATACCAGTGAAGTTCAGCCCCCGAATATCGCCCCGCGAGCGCTTTACTCGTGCAATCCCTTTCATCTTGCGCCATCGCGTACCGCCGTACTGCTCGTTCAGTATTGCTCGCTTGCGCACACCTGCGCCCTGAGCAATTGACTCAATCTCCCTGATGGCACCAACGATTTCAAAGTATACCAATGAAAGCTCCGCTTCAATCCGGCTCCGCCGCGCAACGTATTTGACGGAATCTGGCTAGAGAGTCCATCCATTCCGATATTGACGCGTCACATACTGATTTGCATCGGGCATGTTCGGGAACTCCATTTTTGCCGGGTCCCATTCGATGCGCGCGTTCATGCGCTTGGCGATGTTGCCGAGTTGGCAGACTTCCGTCAGCGGACCGGAGTAGGCGAAGTCCGCGCCGGCGCGCGTGTTGGTCCTAATCGCGTTAAGCCAGTCTTGCTCGTGCGAGCACTCGACGCGCGGTATTGTCGGCTCGGGCGGCTTGAACTCCTTCATGCGAGACGCGGGCAACAGGCGCGGTTCGTTGCCGTACACGTTGCACGTGATCATCCCCTCGGAACCTTTGAACAGTGCGCCGCCCTCGGGGTCGCCCAACCGGTCCTCGGGCAAAAGGCCAGCGGGCCGGGGAGGCCGCAGCCCGTCGTACCAGGTCAATGTCACCGGAGGCATCGTCCCCCGTGCGGGGAATTCGTACTGGACCAGGCACGCGACAGGATGTACTTCGCCGTTCCAGTCGGTGTAGTTCCCGTCAATCGAAGCCGGATGCCCCAGATCGAGCGCATAGAAAATCGGATCGAAGGTGTGCGCCCCGCGGTCGCCCATCATGCCGCTGCCAAAATCGAGGAAGCTGCGCCACGTGCGCGGGTGGTAGCACCGGTGGTAGGGCCGCTCCGGCGCGGGACCCAGCCACAGGTCCCAGTTCAAGGTCCCCGGGACTGGCGGCGTCTCCGTTGGACGCACGCCGACTGGTGAACTCCACGCCGCGTGACCCCACGGGTAATACGTCAGGCTACACCACGCGTCCACTTCGCTCACTTCGCCGATCGCTCCAGCTTGAATCCACTCTTTGATTTGGCGAATACCTTCGCCGGAGTGGCCTTGAATCCCCATCTGCGTGACGACGCCGGTTTCCCGGGCAATCTCCGCCAGGCGGCGCGCTTCGTACACGTTGTGCGTTAGCGGTTTCTGGCAATAGACGTGTTTCTTCGCGCGCATGCACGCCGCGGCAATCACGGCGTGCGTGTGGTCCGGGGTCGCGATGACAACGCCGTCGATGTCGCTCTTCGCGAGCATTTCGCGATAGTCTTTGTACTTCGCCGCCTGCGGAAACGCCGCATACACTTTCGCCGCGTACTCGTCGTCCACGTCGCACAACGCGACGATGTTCTCGCGCGCGACGTTTCGCAGGTTTGAGGCGCCCATTCCTCCGACCCCGACGACGGCGATGTTGAGTTTGTCCGTTGATTCTCCGGCTTTCGCCGGTTGATGCAAGGCGGTAATGGCAATACCCGCCGCGCCCCGCGACACAAAGTCGCGCCTGCTGAGTCGATTCATGACTGTCCCCTCCCCCACGATTCTTTCAATATCATCAACACCCGTTCCGAGCGATACATCTTACCCGACCACTTTGCGCTATACTGTCTCTTCCATTCAATTAGAGGAACCTATCCATGCTTAGAAATCGACTCGTCATCTCTGTATTTCTGCTCTCGTTCACGATGTTCTACCCAATGGCTCTAGCCGCCGACGCTCCCACCGCGCCAAATCCACCCGAAGGCTTCACGGCCCTGTTCAACGGCAAAGACCTCACCGGCTGGAAGGGACTTGTCGCAGACCCCGAAAAGCGCGCGAAGATGACGAAGGAAGAGCTCGCCGCGGCGCAGGCCAAGGCCGACGAGCGGATGCGCGAGCACTGGAAAGTCGTTGACGGCGCACTCGAATTCGACGGTAAAGGCGACAGCCTGTGCACGGTGAAGGACTACGCGGATTTCGAACTGCTGGTCGATTGGAAGATTAAGGACGAAGGCGACAGCGGCATTTACCTCCGCGGCAGCCCGCAGGTGCAAATCTGGGACCCGAAGAAGAACAATGTTGGCTCCGGCGGCCTGTACAACAACGAGAAGGGGCCGTCCAAGCCGCTCGTGCTTGCCGACAATCCTATCGGCGAATGGAACACGTTCCGCATCAAGATGCTTGGCGACAAAGTCTCGGTCTGGCTGAACGACAAGCTCGTGGTTGACAATGTCGTGCTCGAGAATTACTGGGACCGCTCGAAGCCCATCTATCCCACCGGCCAGATCGAGCTACAGAACCACGGAAATACGCTGTGGTTCCGGAATATCTACATCAAGGAGATTCCCGCGAAATAGCGGTCAGGATGGCTACGGCTTGCGGGAACCACAGGCGAAAAGGTGTAGCAGCCCTGACAACTTTCCTATGCGGTTGGCCGATGATCGCCGGTATCGGCCAACCGCGCTAGTCTCCCTTAACAGTTTGCTGCAGTTTAGCTTAGCCGACAAACGGTACTGCCGGAACATTTCTTGCCTGTGAACCGCCGGTGCATTGTCTCAGCCTGATCAAGGCAGGCGGGACATTTTTCGCGTGGTGATCCGGCGTTGCCGAAGCCAATCAGGCGAATTGGCTTTGGCGCTGACGCCCGGGTATCGAGTTGGCGCTCGACCAGAGGAGAAGCTGCGGTGAGCGTGAAGCGTGCGTTGTGCGTTCTTGCCCTCAATGTGTTCGCTCTTCCCGCGTTCGCCGGCACGAACGACGGTGCGGGGGAAGCACGCGAGCGCATTACGTTGTGGCATCAGTTTTATCTTGACCGGGGCGTAGACTACACGCGCTTCGGCGAACTGGGTGCGACGCGGACCGCGTTCCGCCGCATGTTCGTACAGGAGATCGCCGCGCTGCAGGAACTCGGCGCAAAACCCATTGACGCCGCGGTCGTTCTGCTCGCGCTCGATCGCCACTACAACGAAACGATCGCGCGTGCGGAACGGGGCATCGAGGCCAGCTTCGCGGCCGAATTCCGGACCGCACTGCTTTCGCACTACGAGCGGACCGGCAACCCACAGCGGATCGTCATGTTCGATGGCACATTTGTTCCCAAGAACGCAAAATCAGAAGACGCGTCAAGCGCTCCCATTGGCGTCGACATGGTTGCCTCCGGCACGTGGTCAAACGTGGATGGCTATACCGTCCGTGTGTCGATGGACTTTGTGTTTATCGGCACCGGCAGCCTGATCAGCTTCACTGCGGAAGGGACTGTGCCCGAAGCTGCGGAGGGCATTGCGTTTCAATTGTTCGACTACTTCGAGAAGAACCGCTTCCCCGAGCCGGAGAATCCCCTCGCCCATCTCGAGGTCCGGCCCGCATTGCCCGGGCATAGCATCTACCGCGGCGTCCCGCGCGATGCCGCTGTACGCGCGTGCGAGGGCCAGGGATTTCGTCTGCCGTATTCCTACGAACTCGACTTGATCTTCGCGCAAGGCCCCTACGAGGATGGCGGGATCGAAATCGATCCGAACTGGTACTACCATGTCGCCGACGATGCCGAGCACGTGTGGCTCGCTCCCGGAAAACTGGAAAACGTGCACGGCCTTTCTCTCGCCAACTTCGAGAAGCGCAGCCCTTACTACATCATGGTGAAAGGTTCGCCATCCGCAAATGTGCAGCTCATCACGAAGCTGACCCACTTCATGAAGTCAGAATCGCGCAGGCCGAAGTCTGACCGCGACACGCTCGCGATATACGCCGCGCGGCTCGCGTTGGCGGACCTCGGCGCCAAGACTCCAGACAGCGAAAGGGCGCTGGAACTCATGAAGCGAGAGTTCCGTAAGCGCGACGGCAATCCCTGGGTGTATTTGCGGGAGAAGGGGATTACACGGACGAGCCTCGCCGCAGCCAGCACGTCACACTGACGTCCCGGGGCGGTCCCCCGGCTTCGCGGGGGGATACTTATTGGGGAGTGGCTGACAGCAACGCTCAATTCGCCGTCGCCGCACCTTCCACGGGGTAGGCGCGCATACGCTCGACGTCGAACGCCCACGCACGAACGTGGCGCATACCTTGCGGAAGCGCCGACGTATCGAGTTGCTTCATCCAACCGCAATTCACGTACGCAGGTACGTTGAGGCCAGACGCTATGTCGGGTCTGTATTCTTGAGGAACCGCGACGGAGAAAATCCGCGCCACGCCGTTGCTATCGTCGTATGTGAGCAGGACCGCGTCGGCTGGACGCTCTTTGCCGGGCAAGACCGCCCATCCCGCAATCAGGAAACGTCCGTTCGCAAGTCTGCCGGACTGTTCGATGGCGCCGTGGTGCGCCGGACCCGGGGCATTTGGATCGGCGAGATCGTTGGCGTTGTCCGTGTGAACCAGACCCGGGGTCAAATACCCGAGCCGGTCAAGGGTCCCAATCAACGGTCTGAGCGGCTCGGGGAACGGATGAACGTGAGACGCGAGAAGCGCGGGATCGTCGACAATATGCGATAACGCGACGATTGATTTTTCGTGCAGTCGAGAGTGCTGAATGTCCCGCCACTGGCCGACGACGGATATGGCCCCGAGGACATGGAGCAACGCGATTGCCGACGCGACACACGTCAGCGCAGTGCTGACGCGATCCACATTGCCCGAAGACTTGGCGTCGTCCCGCCCGTGACGCACGATCAAGGGCAGGAGGAATAGCAGGGCAATGGGCAACGCGGTGCTGAAAGGGGTATAGCGCGACGGCATCGCGCACGCGACTGCTCCAAGTCCGAGACGCCCGACGGTGATCGCGGTCGCATTCAAGCACGCAAAACCGGCAAGCGTGATCCAGGGAAGCGCACGCGCGAGCAGCTCTTGGTCGCTGCGGCGGCGCAAAATTGTGAACAGGGCGCCGATCAAAAGAATGACGAAAACTCCCCCCACAATTTCCGCAACGGAAAACGGTTCCAGCGCAGTACCGTGGGCAAACGGAGCGCCGAGAACGGCGAGAAAAGAGCGTAAGCCCGCAACGGGATGGCCAAGAACGAACAGTGGGCTGGGGTGGAGTTCGGGCTTCGTATAGCCAACGAAGTAACTTGCGGTGCTCGATGCGAATGCGAGCAGGTAGGCGAGCATCCACCGCTTGCGGGCTTTCCAGCGAGCCGCGGCGCCGGGAAACAGAAACATGGGAAACGCAAGTATCCAGTATGTAAAGCCGCTGCCAATGGAAAACGTGCACACGAGACACAGCGCCATCGTCACAAGGAAGTTCCATGGATGCCGCATCGACGACGCGACCCACGCGATCGCGAAGAAACAAACGACGGGAAGGAGAAAACCAATTTGGAAGCCCCATAGCCAGTTCTCCCAACTCATTGGCGAGAACACCAGGGCGCTTGCGCCGAGAAGCGGCCATGGATTTGCGGACGCGCGAAAACCAGTCGATCCCGCAAGTCGAATGAGGCTAGCCAGACACAGCCAGCCCAATAACCAGACGACCCAGAGTTCGGCGAGTATGTTCCAATGCGTCAACCGCGCCAGGGCAAACATGAGGAGCCGCGGGACCAGCAAACGATGCTCGTTGTGCTGCGCCGCGAAGTCCGCAAAACCCAAAGTTCCTTCGTCTGCTTTTGCGAACAAAGGGGCCAGACCGTTCCATTGATCGAGGTGCGGAACGTTTACGCCATAGCGGTGCACGAGCAATGCGATCCACACCGCGGGGAGAGCCCAAACGACGGCCCAAAGCAAATTCCTCCACGTTGGCAGCATTTGGTAAGCGGCTCCCCTTCTCCGCTGCGCGGAGTCACGGCAAGTGCCGCAAGACTAGCGCGATGACTATTGTGGTTCAACAAAAGCGCGCACCGAACGCGTGCCCCGCAGAATCACGGGCACCGTCAGGGAGATTGGTTCTGCGAAGACCCGGGTCAGGATGGCGGGGTTGCTTCCGGTCTGACGAAAAAGGCCAGGACCGCTCCGGCAAGTAACCATGCGCCGAAATTGTAGACGCCCTGGACCAGTTTCCAGCGAAACGGCAGCACCCACCAGACGTGCTCGCCTATGTCCACCAGCAACATCGAGACCAATCCCGCCAGCGCCACGAAATACACGCGCGACCCGTAGGTGGGCAGCGCCGGTAACGCCGCCCGCATCATGAGCGCTAACACAGCAACGGTCACCAAATAGAGGATAAATCCCTTCAGCATGATACTCGGGTCGACGATCGGGCGGCCGTCCCGATCAATCATATGTACAAATGCCAATGGGCCGGTGGACATGTGTTTTTCCCAATCCGGCTGGCCGGGCGACGGCACGTAATAGGTCCCTTCCTCCGGGAATATTTCCGACAGCGCCCGCTGTGCCGCAGCCCCGTCCACCGGATTCTTCCAGACCCAGGTTTGGACGCCAACCGCGCCCCAATACAGGAATCCCCACAGGTAAATCGCAATCGAGGCGGCGAGAACGCCAAGAACGGTACGCCACATTTTTCTCTCCCTTGCAGAACCCGGTTCGATCGAGCTGGACGCGCGATGGAATAAACCATAATAGCACAGGATCGTATACAAGTAGCAGCCAGGAGCGGATTTCCAGGCCCGGACCGCTACAGTTCTGCGCCTGGGGTTGCGTAGAATGCGGGCATGCCCTATCTCGGCTGGAAACTGAAGCGAGTGTTGTTCAAGGACAACGCGGCCATGCGGTATGGCCGCGTGCGCGGAGTCGAGAAGCCAATCAGCACGCTGGTACAGGGCACCGTGATGCTGCCGGGGGAGAACGAGGCGCAGTCGCACGCACTATTGGACGCGGTGCTCGAGTTGGGCTGCAACACGTTTGACACGGCGCACGAATATGCCGGCGGCGAAGGCGAGCGTTCGTTCGGGCGGTGGCTTGCACTACGGGGCAATCGCGACAAAGTGGTGATTATCGGAAAGGGGTGTCATCACAACGCGGACCGAAAATGCGTCACACCTTACGATATCGCCTCGCACCTGCACGATTCGCTCGCGCGCATGAAAGTCGATCATATCGATCTGTATATGCTCCACCGCGACGACCCGTCGCAGCCCGTCGGCCCGATCATGGAAGCGCTGAACGAATTGATGGACGCGGACAAGATTCACGCGATCGGCGCGTCGAACTGGACGACGCGCCGGATTCTGGAAGCGAACCTCTATGCGCAGACGCACGGCCTCACGCCGTTTGTCGCGAGCAGCCCGCAGTTCAGTCTTGCGGAAATGATCGATGAACCATGGGACAACTGCGTCAGCATCAGCGGTCCCCAGGGCGAATCCGATCGCGCTTGGTACGAGGAGAATGAAATGCCGCTCTTCACGTGGTCGTCGCTCGCAAGCGGGTTCCTGTCGGGCAAGCTGACACGGCAGAATGCGCGCCAGCACGAAGGGCAGATGTATCACCGGTGCTACGCGTGCGAAGCAAACTTCAAACGGTTGGATCGCTTGCAGGAACTCGCGCGGCTGAAGCGCGTCAGCGTCCCGCAGTTGGCCCTCTCGTGGGTGCTGCACCATCCCCTCGAACTCTACCCACTTGTCGCGGCCTATCATCCGCGCGAGTTCGAGCAACTCACCAAGGCGTTGGATATCGAACTTACGCTATCGGAGTCGGAATGGCTGGATTTGGAGCGGGATGAGTTGGATTAGAGTTCGTCGCTTGAGCAATGGAGTCTACCTCATGAACGCTACGGTCACGATAGGAACCTACATGGACTTGATGCTCGCTGAGCTCGTCCGGGGACGTCTTGAATCGGAGGGAATTCAGGCAATTCTTACCGATGACTTGGCTGCGTTATCCAACGATGGCGGAATCGTCGCGACCCAAGGTGTGCGGGTCCGCGTGCCGCACGATCAGGCGGAGAAGGCGCGAAGAGTTCTCGACGAGATCGAGGGGTAAGCTTGGTGAGAAATGTTCTGGAGTAAGGCGCGCCGCCGGGAGAAGGTAAGGGCGCGCGCGTTTCCGGAGGCGTGGGAAGCGGCGCTGCGTGACAATGTGCCGTACTACGGCTTCTTGCCGCCCGAGGATCAAGCGGAATTGCGCGGGCACATCCATGTCTTGATTGGGGAGAAGAACTTCGAAGGCTGCGGCGGCCTCACAATTACGGACGAAGTAAAGGTCACCATCGCCGGCTATGCGTCGATACTGCTGTTGCATCGCGACGCGGCGTACTACCCGCGCCTTTCGTCAATTCTGGTGTATCCCGACGCGTTCGTTGCGCGACAGGAATTCGTGGAGTTTGGGGACGATATGGACGTAATGGACGATGAAGACGTTCGCATTGGGGAGTCGTGGGATACCGGGGCGATCGTGCTCGCGTGGAAGCCCATTATGCAATCGGCAAAGGGCCAAGGCAGCACACAGAATGTGGCGTTGCACGAATTCGCCCACCAACTCGACCTCGAAGATGGCATCACCAACGGAGTGCCCGATCTCGATGACGACGAGGCCTACGACGACTGGGTGCGGGTTATGGGTGGCGCATACGAAGCGTTGTGGAAAGACATCGAGCGCAACCGGTTGACGTTCATCGACGAATACGGCGCGACGCATCCCGCGGAATTCTTCGCGGTGCTCACCGAGACATTTTTTATGCGTCCGCACACGCTGCAGCGAAAACACGCGGACGTGTACGGGGTATTGCGCGAGTATTACCGGCAAGACCCGGCGGCGTTACTGCCGAAGGTCTGACTACGAAGTTTCTCCGTCTTCGTCGTCATCCTCGTAGACCTCGTCCAGCACATCGCTGTCGACGCCTTCGTTCAAGTCGGCCAATAGTTCCGCCGCCGCCTCGGCGTGCTCCGGTTTCACTTCGATGAACGCCATCATGCTCGCGCGCGAATACAAGCCAAGTATGTTTTGTCCCATGGCGTTCTGCACGACATAGGGGATGTCTGCACCCTGCAATAGCGACTCGGCAAGGGCGATTTCCCCTTTGTCATCGGTTTCAAACACACAGACGGAATCCTGGAAATGCGGTTCCATGTCGGGCTGCTCTTCGACCAACTCAACCTGGCACTCCCCGCACATCGTCACCCCCGGGTCAAATTCAGCTCCGCAGCCTGGACAAAACATTTCGCACCTCCTCCGGACCGGCACTCGCCGCGTCTGGAGGACATGGTAACCCATTTCCGTGTTCATTGGCGTGCAACGCCGGCGAAGTTCCGCGGTAGTATGCGTCGTATGCCGCGTAAGAGCTTATGCAACTTTTCCGAGCGCGCCGATGATAGATCGATTGTCCTCGAATTGCCTCGCGGACTTGGTATAATTTGAATCGTTAACGGCCCCTCGCTCTGCGGGGGAGATGGGGCCTCGCCCGAACGAACCCGTCCAACCATCACTGCTACTCCGCGGCAGTACCAAGGTGTCTCGCCATGACGTCCGCTTCCGCCTCCCGCCTGCTCCCGTCCCGTGTTCTCGCAGCGACGCTAATAGCCTTGCTCGCGGTCGCGCAAACCTTCGTTCAGGGGTGCGGCTCTCCGTCGGACCAAACGCCGCCGAGCGAGTCCGCGGCGCTTCCGGCCACCCAGGAAGGCGACGCCCCCTCCCCGGATGCCGAGCCGACCGAGGCGGAACCGGTGGAGGACATAAGACCGTTGTCGGTAGTTGGAACCGTGCCTTTGCCGGGCGACGCATTGAAAGGTCGGATCACAGTCTTCTTCGACCAGGACATCAAGGTGGAGGGCCAAGACAAGCCGGAAGCTACGCCGCCATTCACGATGGACCCTCCGTTCGTAGGGACGTATACGATTGGGCGCAATTACATAGACATCGCGTCGGACAAATTCTCGCCGACGGCCCCGCTGACCCTTACCTTGAACGATGACATTAAATCAACAACAGGAAATACGCTTGGAACAGAAGCGCGCACTTTAAACTTTGCCCCATTCACGTTCGAAGTGCGCCGAATCTGGCAGCTCGAACAGTCCGCCGAACGCGAGGTGATAGGGGTGCTCTTCCCCACGTCCGTCGCTCCCGAGGCCCTCCAACAGAACATGACCGTGACCGATGCGGACGGAGCGCCAGTCGCAGTGACTGTCGAACCCGGCAGCCAACCGGATATCCTTCGCCTTGTCATCCCGACTGGAATCAAGCTCCCGGTCCACATAACCGTGGGTACTGGTCTGACGGATTCCACCGGCGCGTTCCAGCTTGCCAACGAGTTTATCGCGGAGTACCCGTCCTTTGCTGACTTGCTGGTGACATCCGCCAAGCTCCTCGAACCGGACGGGGAGGCCCCGCGGGTTCGATTCCGATTCTCGAAGGCCATCGACGCGGAGACGCTCAAAGAGCATCTTTCGATTAAGGACGAGGCCGGGGCGCCGATCAGTTTCGAGATTGTGTCAGACGGCCAAACGACTGAGCCCGATGTGCGAGTGAGCATCACAGATGAGACCCGCTCAGACATCACGCTCGAAATTTCGCCGGGCCTCGAAGGTTTGGAGCACGCCACCCTTCGCGAGACCTTCACCAAGACGTTGCCGGCGCGGGCGCTTCAAGTCGACCGGGAATTGTCGATTGCCGATGATTATTGGGACTACGCCGACCGCGACGGCCTTGCGCTGAGCCTCGGTTTCAACATACCCATCAACGTAGTCAGCATGAAGGAACACCTGAAGATCGAGCCGAAGGTCGAGAACGTGCGGGTCGAACTTGGTTACAACGCGCGCCGCGCGAAGATATTCGGCGATTGGGATTCGGGAAAGAGCTACCGCCTCAACTTTTCCAAGGGGATGACCATTGGCGCCGGCGCCAAGACCGCCGATGACGTCGAGTACTCAGTGACTGCCGACACGGTCCCTCGATACATCGGTTTCGGACAAAAAGGCAAGTACTACTTCCCCCGCCGCGACGGCATCGGCCTGCCGCTTGAAACCCGCAACGCCTCGAAGGTGAAGCTCCGTCTCTTTCGCATGTTCCCATCCAACATCGCGGTGGCGGTAGGTGACATGGAGAACGGAGAACCGTGGACCCAGTTTCTGCGCGCCTGGAGCGAATACATCACGGATCAGGACCTGGACGTGAAGCTTCAGGCGGACCGCCTTGTCAGTACCCCGCTAACGCTCGACACAACCATCCCGGAAGGCAAACGGGGCGTCTTTTGCCTTGCGGCATACGACAAAACCTCTGAAGGCGAGGACGAGGAGTACTACGACGAAGAAGGCGGCGCCGCGGACGAGGACTCCGCCTCGCCCGAAAGCGAGTACCCGTCCGCTACCAAGCTTATCCTGTTCACGAATATCGGCCTGCTCGCGCACTGGCTCGACAACGAGCTGCTCGTTTTCGCTCACGACCTTTACACACTCGAACCGAAAGCCGCGGCGAAGGTCACCATCTGGTCTGCCAAAAACCAGGTCTTGGCGACGGGAAGCACCGACGAACGCGGCGTCGCGAAGCTGGGTCCCTTTGAGACACGCCTTGGACTGCCGAGCGTTGTGGTCGTGGAGGCCGGCGATGATGCGACCTTCCTCCATCTTGAACCCCGCAATGACGACACGCGCGAGATTTCGCCAGACATGCCAAAGTTCGACCGAAAGGCGTATGACGCATTCTTATACGCCGACCGCGAACTGTACCGGCCGGGCGAACCCGTCTACCTGCGCTGGCTTGTACGCAGCAATTACGGCGACGCGCTCGCGAACGTTCCGTTAACGTACTCGATCGACAATCCGAACGGCGAGGAACTCACTAGCGGTCCAACAACGCTGTCCGCGGCGGGGACGGGCGGCCTCGATTTGACGACCGAAAAGGAATACCCCACCGGCGAGTACACCGTGAACCTCAACGTCCCGGGGTCAAAGAAGCCGATTGGGACTTATTCCTTCAAGTTGGAGGAGTTCGTCCCTAATACGATGAAGGCCGCACTAACCGTTGCGGAAGCGGTCTGGCTATCCGGCGAGAAGTACGCCATAAAGTTGAACGCGCAGCACCTTTTCGGCGCGGCAGCGGCCGATCGCAGGGCCGACGCGAAGATCGTCCTGCGCCCCGCGGCGTACCGTCCCGAGCAGTGGAAGACCTACACGTTCGGAAACGACACGCCCTACAAGAGCGAGACAGTTACCACGGACGAAGTGCAGACGGATGGAGCGGGCAACGCCGAGTTTCCGTTCTCCTACGCCGCGCCGCCTGATGTGACCTATCCGCTCAGCGCGCTCATCATCGGGCGTGTCTACGAACTTGGAGGGCGCGCCGTCGCGGACACGAAAGAGATCACCGTGCTGCCCGCTCCCATTTCGTTAGGTGTTGGCCTCGCTCCAGCGGATAGCGGACAGGGTGTGTTGGTCAACGTTGCGGCGATTAACCCCGACGAGACGCCCGCTGCACTTTCGAGCGTGAAGGTCACGCTGGAAAAACAGGTCTGGAACTACTACGTACGCCGATACTACGACTACCACGAACCCAACTGGTCCGAATCCTTCGAGCCGATGGAGACGCGTGACGTCGCTCTGAATAACGGCGCGGGCGCGACTACCTTTGACGTGAAGGGCTACGGTTATTTCCGCGTGCGCGTGCACTCGGACAAGACGCCGCAATTCAGTACCCTGTCGTTTTACTCCTACGGCGGGCAGCCCCATCTCGTGAATGCCGCGCGGCCAAGCCTCATCAAGCTCACCCTCGACAAGCCGAAGTATGTCGTGGGCGAACAGGCCACGGTGCGCATTGAAGCGCCGTTCGACGGCAAATCATTTGTTGTCCTGCAAGGACAGGAACTACAGCAGGCGCAAGTGGTGGACATCGTCAACGGCGTTGGCAACGCGTCATTCCCCGTATCCACCGATCAGTATCCGAACATCTGGATTGAAGCGACTGTCGTCCACGCGATTAAGGAAGGGCAAGATCAGGTCTATCCGTTCTCCAGTCTCGCGCTTGCTCCCGTGAAAATCGAAGACCCCGCGCGCAGCATCGCGGTGTCCTTCCCGGGATTGCCGGAAGAGATTCGTCCGCTGTCCGACGCGCAGTTCGTTGTAGAAACGCGCGACGCTACGGGCGCGCCGCAGTCGGTCGAACTCACACTCGCCGCTGTCGACGAAGGCATTCACGCCATTACCGGTTACGAAAGCCCCGATCCGCTTTCGTATCTGTCGCGCGTGCGCCGGCCGGACTACCGCCGCACGCACTACTACGACAAGGTCGCGTACGATTTCGACAAGACCCGGATCGGCGGCGACCTTGAAGCGCTGTTGGCGAAACGCGCCGCAGCGATTGACGAGAACTGGATCAAACCGGTTTCGCTGTGGTCTGGCGTCGTGCAAACAGACGCAAACGGACAAGCGACCGTCAACATGAAAGTACCAGAGTACAGCGGCCAATTGCGGCTCGTCGCCATTGCCGCGTCTCCACGGGCGACCGGTGCGCAGACTGGATTTGTTTACGTACGGCGTCCGTATACGTTACGTACGAGCATGCCCCGTTTCCTGTTGCCGGGCGATAAGGCGACCTGCCGTGCCACGCTGCATAACAACACCGATTCGCCCGCGAAGGCAATTGTGAGTTGGACAGTCGAAGGCACTATCGAGGTGAACTCCGGGTCGCAGGAAGTCGACGTCCCGGCGAAAGGCGAGGCGCATGCCCTCGTGGACTTTGTCGCGGCGCAGGCCGTAGGCCAGGCGGCGATTCAATGGTTCGTGACGTTCCGTGACGCGTCGGGCGCGGACGCCGAGAAGCTCGAACAACGCGCCCCGATTCCCGTGCGCGCGCCGGCGGTATTCCAGTCGGACCACCAATTGATCGTGCTGAATCCCGGCGAATCCACGACTGTGAAGAACTCAAAGTTCCTCGAGGACAAGCGTACGGAGGTCTCGATCGTCGCGGGTGCAAACCCGGTGCTGCGCGTGTTCGACGCGCTGAAGCACGTGGTCTCCTACCCCTACGGCTGCGTAGAGCAGACCACCTCTCGTCTGTTCCCCATGTATTTGCTTAAACAGAATTCGGAACTCGCCGCCATGCAACTGGACAAGGGTGAAAACCTCGACGGATTCATCCAGTCCGGCATCAATCGATTGTTTTCGATGCAGACGGATTCCGGCGGTCTCGGGTTCTGGCCCGGCGCGGAATCGCCTTACGACTACGGTTCCGTGTATGCGCTGCACTTCCTCACGTTGGTGAAGAACGACCGTCAAATCGCGTTGCAGGAGAAGAACATGGAGGACCTTCAGAACTACGTGCGAAAAATATCGCGCGACTGGTCCGACAGTTCCGAGTCGTCGCTTTACAAACGCGCGTATGCGGTGTACGTCCTCGCGCTCGGTGGCGACAACGAGGCGCTGAAGCAAATACAGCGCTTTGATTCGGTGAAGCTCCCGCGCTCGGCGCGGTTCATGCTCGCGGCGGCGCTGGCGATCAACGGTGAGAATCCCGACCGGGTGAGCCTGTACATGTCCAACACGCCGTCGGTCCCCTACGTCGTGACCGAACCGGACGGCACGCTGAACTCGGAAATCCGGAACGACGCCGTCGAGCTGCTCGCGTTGCAGCAGATGAAAGGAGACGCGAAGCAGATGTCCGAGTTGGCCGGCAAGCTCACGGCATATATCACGGCCAACCGCTACGGCACGACACAGGAGACAGCGTTCATCTGCGCATCGCTGATCACGTATCTCAGCGAGATCGCGCAGAACGTCGATACGGCCAAGGCGACGATCGAGGGACCGAAAGGCAAGAGCGAGATCAAAGGCAAAGAGTCTTTCTCGGGCGAACACAACGGACCTGGCGGGCAGTTCGTCATCACCAATTCAGGCCGGACGGCGATCTACGTCAGCGCGACGACGCGCGGCGTGCCGGAGCAGCCGGACACCACGCCAATCAGCCAAGGCATCGCCCTGACTCGCACAGTCTACAACGAAAAGGGCGAGCCGCATGCCGGGACGTCGTTCGGGCAGGCGGACAGTTTCGTTATCGGCATCGAACTGAATTGCGATCGCCCCGCGAAAAACGTCGTTATCGCCGATCTCATCCCCGCCGGGTTCGAGATTCAGAATCCGCGGCTCGACGCCGACGCGATTCCGTCGGACGCGTTCAAGAACCGAATTACGCCAACATACCTTGAAGTGCGCGACGACCGGCTTGTTGCTGCGTTCGACTCGATCGACACGGGCAAACACAACCTCTACTACATAGTTCGTGCGGTCACGCCGGGCCATTACCAATATCCGGCCGTGACGGGCGAAGGCATGTACGACGCATCGGTCCGCGGGCGCGGCGTACCGGGCGAAATCGATGTGGTTGCGCAGTAATTCATGCATGCTTCCGGCCAGATAGTCCGCATCGCAGTTGCCGCTTGGCGGCGCAGGCGCTGGTTCATCGCCGGCGCGTGCGCCGCCGGCGTTGCGTTGGTCACAGGCCTGCTCTGGCCCATGGATACAAACCGCTATTTGAACGCCGGCGCATCGCCGCAGATGCTTGACCGCGACGGCAAATTACTCTACGCCTTCCTGAACGACGAACAACAATGGCGGTTTCCCCGCGCGCTCGACGAAATCAGTCCGTATATTGTCCAAGCGACGGTTGCGGTCGAAGACCAACGCTATTGGGAACATCCCGGTGTCGATGCGTTCGCGATTGCCCGTGCGATCCTTCAGAACGTGTTTCGCGCGCGCATCCATTCCGGCGCTTCGACGATCACAATGCAGGTCGTCAAGCTGGCGGACGATTCGGACCGGACCGTATTCGGAAAGCTCGCGCAAGCGTGGCAATCGCTTCGTCTCGAACGCAACGCGGATAAGGATGCGATCCTCGACGCGTATCTGAACAGCGCGCCGTATGGACTCAACCTTGTCGGGTGCGAAGCGGCCGCGCGCCGCTACTTTGGGAAGCCGGCAAGCGAACTGACCCTATCGGAAGCGGCGACGTTAGCGGCGCTGCCCAAGTCGCCGGTTGGACTCATGCCATTAAAGCATCCTGACGCGGCGAAGGCGCGCCGTGGCTACGTGCTTGACCGCATGGCAGCCGAAGGTTTCATATCGGACGACGATTGCGTGCGGGCGAAGGGCGACGCGCTGACCGCGGCGTGGAACGAATTCCCGCAGCTTGCCCCCCACCTTGCCATGCGTATTGCGTCATCCGCCAAACCGATCATGTCCACACAAACGACGCTGGTTTATGCGTTGCAGGAACGCATGGAAAACGAAGTAACGGAATACCTCAAACAATTTGATAACGACGTGAGCAACGCCGCCGCGATCGTGGTGGACGCCGAGACCGCGCAAATCTTGGCGCGCGTCGGTTCCGCTGACTTCTTCGGTACGCCCGGCGGCGGCCAGGTCGACGCCTGCCGCGCGCCGCGTTCGCCGGGCTCGGCACTGAAACCGTTCACGTACGCGCTCGGAATCGAACGGAACGTCCTCTACTCCACGGAAATGTTGTTGGACGACTCGCTCGATTACGGACTGTACAACCCCGAGAACTACGACGGTAAGTACCGCGGGTTGGTGTCGGCCAGTTACGCGCTCCGGCGCTCACTCAATGTGCCCGCCGTAAATGTTCTTGATCGGCTTGGGTACGACGACCTGCACCGCTTTCTGCAGAATGCCGGGATAACGACGCTGGTGAAACCGGCGGACTATTACGGGCTGGGTCTCACGCTGGGCAACTGCGAGATTCGGCTCGACGAACTCGCCGCCGCATACTGCACGATCGCCAACCTGGGCGAATACCGTCCGTTGCAGGACGTTGCCGGCGCATCCCCTACGCCGGTCCGCGTTATTTCCGAGGGCGCCTGCCTCTCGGTCTACGGCATGCTTGATCAGGAACTTCCCAACGAGTTTCAGCGCGACATCGTCCGCGCGCGAGGATACGTACCGCGCATCTGCTGGAAGACGGGAACCTCGACGGGTAACCACGACGCATGGGCCTTCGTGTTCAATCGGCACTACGTTGTGGGCGTCTGGCTGGGTAACAACGATGCCACGCCATCGAAATACCTCGTGGGCGCACGCGCGGCGCTGCCGCTTGCCGCGCAATTGTTCCGCTCCCTCCCAAGAAAGGCAATGTCCGATTGGCCCGAAGCGGGAAACGCCATGCGCACCGTCAAGCTCTGCGCGGACACTGGACTTCCCGCGGCGCCGTGGTGCCCGCACGCATCAACGGATATCCTGCCCGCCGCTCAGTTCTTGAACCGAAAGTGCGACGTGCATTACCCAAGCCCCAGCGGCGACGGCGCCGTTCAACGCTGGCCCGCCTCCGCCAAAGGCTGGGATTTGGCGAATGTAAACGCAACGATAGCGACCGTTCGGGGCGATGCGACACGTAAAGAAGGTTTCCGAATTCTCGCGCCCACCAACAATGCGGAGTTCGTGCTAACCCGCGAGGCGAACTCAGACCGCATACGGCTGCGCTCCTCCGCGGATGGTTCGACGACCGTCCACTGGTACCTGGATGGAGAACACATTGGGGTCTCGGGACCCGGCACTCCGCTGTTTCTCGATCTCGGCGACGGTGAACACCAACTCGCGTGCATGACGGCGTCGGGCGCTACGGACACGGTAACGTTTTCTGTTGCCGCGCCGTACGCACCCCAGACCTTCCGAACGGCGCACGCTCAATAGCTTGACGGCTCGTCCGCGGATTTGTCTCCACGTGATGCGTCCGGCACAATATCCTCCAATCTGTAGACTTTTCCCCTCTGACTCCAGGACTCGAAACCTCATACCATGCGCGTTGGCCTTTACACACTTGGTTGCGACAAGAACACCGTGGACAACGAGTATCTCGCAGGGATGCTCGAGGACAAGGGTTGCGAGGTGGATTTCATTGACGACGCGGGCGGCGATTTGCCGTTCGATGCGGTCGTCGTAACTACGTGCGGTTTCATTGGCGACGCCAAGCGGCAGTCGGTCGAAGCGCTGTACGAATTCACCGAACGCAAGAAGGAGAATGCACTGCGCGTCTTCGCGACGGGATGCCTTGCGCAACGCTACGCAGACGACCTCTTGAAAGAATTGCCAAACCTCGATGGCCTCGTCGGCGTTGGCCAATACGAGCGCCTTACCGAACTGATCCTCGACGGCCGGCCCGCGCCGGTTCGTAACGTGCGGGAAACCCCGCGTGTCGAGATCGAGCACTTCATGCGCCGCAAGCGGGTGGACTCGAAGCCCTACTCCTTCCTGAAGATTTCCGACGGATGCAATCACGGCTGCACGTTCTGCTCGATTCCCATTATGAAGGGCCGTCACACCTCCGTACCGGTAGAAGTCCTGCTCGACGAAGCGCGCTCGCTCATCTCGGAGGGTGTCAAGGAGTTCATCCTGGTTGCGCAAGACCTTGCCGACTACGGGCGCGACTGGAGCCGGGAGTGCCGCTTGCCAGACTTGTTGCGCGCACTGTGCGCGTTGGAGGGTGAATTTTGGGTGCGGTGCATGTACGTGTATCCCATGGGTATTACGGACGAATTCCTCGACCTCATGGCCAATGAACCGAAGATCGTCCCATACCTCGATGTCCCGCTCCAGCACCTCGATCCCGAGACGCTGCGGCGCATGAACCGACCATCGAAGGATGTAAACACGTTCAAGCTCGTCGAGCGCATCCGGGCACGTATCCCGCACATCGCGTTGCGCACGACCATGATCGTAGGGTTTCCCGGCGAGACGCGTCAGGCGCACCAGAACATGCTTGCGGGCATGCGTGAGCTTCGATTTAACTGGCTGGGCGCGTTTCAGTACTCCCTCGAGGAGGACACCCCGGCCGGCCGAATGAGCGGTCAGATTAGCAGCGCGACCAAGAAGCGCCGTTGGGAAAAGGCGATGGAAACACAGGTCGAGATTACCGCCGCCTGGAACCAGGCCCGCGTCGGCTCCCGCGTTCGGGTCCTTGTCGAATCCCGGGACCCCGAATCCGGCCGGTGGGTTGGACGGACCCCCTCCGAGGCACCCGAAATCGACGGCGTCGCCTACGTGGATTCGTCGCGCTGCCTACACCCTGGAGACATCGTCGAGGCCCAGATAATCGGGGCCGACACCTACGACATCCATACCTGCGATATCGGCCCCCCAAACCTCGCCGCGTCCTTTCAGGACAGCCGCTGAAACCGTCCGAAGGGCCTAGTCGTCCAATGGGCCAGATGCTGGGGTCGAGTCTTCCCGAGAAAGCGTATTTTTCGCGGGTCCGATCCCCCCAGAACGACTTTTCACAGGAATACTGGACAAGAGAACAATTCTGGGTTATATTGTTCGTAGTTGGCTAGATGCATCAGGCGTGTTTGGGAAGGATAGGGCTATTTTTAACTACGGGCTCGGTCGTTAGTTTTGGGTGGTCTGTCTTTCGGCATCTGGCTGCGTCGATCTCGTCGCGGTATACCTGAGGAGTCGGGTTGTGCGAACCGTGGCGCGACAAGACAATTAGGGCTCGGTGGGTTGATCGGTCTTGGGGAGGTGAAATTCATTCGTTGAACGCTTCCTTGGGGGTGGCGTTGCGCCCCGGCGCGCCCGCATTGCTTTTATCGTTTGCGCCTGAGCAGACGAGGGGCTGGAGTCCTGGTTTTATGTGTTGTGTCGTAAACAAAATGTGGCTTGAGGAGAGAAGTCAATGAAATCGAAACGCGGTTTCACCCTGATTGAATTGTTGGTGGTGATTGCCATCATCGCAATTCTCGCGGCGATTCTGCTGCCGGCCCTCGCGCGTGCACGCGAAGCGGCCCGGCGCGCAAGTTGCCAAAACAATCTGAAGCAAATGGGTATTGTGTTCAAGATGTACTCCGGCGAAAGCGCTGGCGAAAAGTTCCCGCCGGTCCACGGTCCCGAGCCGTGGTTCTTGGCCGGGCTCAGCTTCCCCGGCGCGTCGGACGGATCGTGCGACGAAGACGATCAGCCAGACGTCTCTGTCGCCGCGCTGTCCGTGTACCCGGAATACCTGACAGACTGGAAAGTCTTGATATGTCCCTCGGATCCGGACAACACGATGGGTATCGTCGGCGACATCGACGATGACTTCAGCCCGGATCCAGGCGTGCTCTGCGGCGCTTACACGGGTATAGCGTCGGACCATGACGAAAGCTACGTCTACACCGGCTATATCTTCGACCTGTGGGACGCGGACGACCTGATCATCACGGCCCCGATTGACGTCGGCAACGGCACCCCGCAAGTTCCGGCGCAGGTCGCGGAAGCGATCATCGCCCTTGCGGTGCCGCTGACCACCCAGGCGGCGGTTACGCCTGCGCAGGCGCAGACAATTCTCGCGACGAAGGACAACGACCTCACGGTTACTGCCCTTCGTGGCAATGCGTACAGCAACCAGGTCCGTCGCTTCCGTGAAGGCGTCGAGCGCTTCCTCATCACCGACATCAACAACCCGGGTGGTTCCGCCCAGGCGCAGAGTGAAGTCGAAACGATGTGGGATCACATCAACATCAACGTGACCGGCGGTGGCGAATTCAACCACGTGCCGGGCGGCTCGAACGTGCTGTTCATGGACGGTCACGTCGAGTTCAAGAAGTACGAGCGTGCCGGCAAAGGCCCGATCAACGAATTCTGGGCGAATGCCGTCTTCTGGTTCGCCGGTTAGTCGGAGTTCCAGGCGCTAGACCGTTGTTCAGAAGCGGCCGTGGCGACAACGTCACGGCCGCTTCGTTTAGGGAATTGGTTTGGAGAAATCTTAAGATCGCGGGCATGCGGGTGTATACGCATCCCGTCTAACTCGAGGAGCAATTTCATGAGCTTGAAACGCGGTTTCACGCTGATTGAATTGCTGGTGGTGATCGCCATCATTGCAATTCTCGCGGCGATTCTGCTGCCGGCCCTCGCGCGAGCGCGCGAAGCGGCCCGGCGCGCAAGTTGCCAAAATAACCTGAAACAGATGGGAATTGTCTGCAAGATGTACTCGGGGGAGAGCGCCGGCGAAAAGTTCCCGCCGGTGCACGCCACCGAGCCGTGGTTCTTGGCCGGCCTCAACTTCCCCGGAGCGGCCGATGGATCGTGTGACGAGGACGACACGCCGGAAGTCACTGTGTCGGGCCCGTCGGTATATCCCGAGTACCTGACGGACTGGAACGTGCTCAAGTGTCCGTCAGACCCCGACGTGAACATCCAGCTTGTCGGTGACACTGATGATGATGACGCGGTGGACCCGGGTGCATTGTGCGGTGCGTACACCGGTATGGCCTCCAATCACGACGAGAGCTATGTGTACACCGGTTACATTTTCGACCTGTGGGACGGAGACGATCTGATCATCGCCGCCCCGATTGACGTCGGCAATGGCACGCCGCAAGTACCGGCTCAGGTCGCCGAGGCGATCATTGCCCTCGCGACTCCGCTCACCACGACCGCTGCGGTCACTCCGGCGCAGGCCCAGACAATTCTGGCGCAGAAGGACAATGACCTCACGGTTACCGCCCTTCGTGGTAATGCGTACAGCAACCAGGTGCGGCGCATCCGCGAAGGCGTCGAGCGCTTCCTCATCACGGATATCAATAATCCGGGTGGGTCAGCACAGGCGCAAAGCGAAGTCGAGACGATGTGGGACCACATCAATATCAGCCCGACCGGTTCCGGCGAGTTTAACCACGTGCCGGGCGGTTCGAACATTCTGTTCATGGACGGTCACGTCGAGTTCAAGAAGTACGAACGTAACGGTAAAGGCCCAATTAATGAATTCTGGGCCAATGCGGTCTTCTGGTTCGCGGGCTAGTTCCGAACGGTACAAGACGCGCGCCAGCGCGATTTGAGCGTTGCTATACGGGGGTGGATTCTTCGAACCACCCCCGTTTCCTAATGTCTACCGCCGTTGATTGTCAGACGTAAACCCAGCCAACCCAGAATACCCTTTTATATGAATACTGCGAATATGTATGCGGATTAATCGGTATAAACGAAATATAAGGACAAATATTTTCAAGATATAATTGTAAAACGTGTATTTATTTGTTGACACAATGAAGAAACCCCACTATACTCCAATAGACTTGCGCCTTGCGGCAATGTGAATACGCACATTGCCGACGCTCAAAGTAGTCGGGCGAACGCGCGACCGAGGAGGATGAGATGGTATCGAAGCGGGGTTTCACGTTGATCGAGCTGCTGGTGGTGATCGCGATTATCGCGATCCTCGCGGCGATTCTCCTGCCAGCATTGGCCCGTGCGCGCGAGGCCGCCCGGCGCGCCAGTTGCCAGAGCAACCTCAAACAGATGGGGATTGTCTTCAAGATGTACGCGGGCGAGAACAAAGAGACCTTCCCACGCCTACAAGGCCCTGACATATTCTCCTTGGCAGGCCTTTCCGTGGGTGACCTGGGCATCGACTGCGGCGCGTCTGACACGGACAACTTTTCATTCGATCCGTATGCGGTATACCCGGAGTACCTATCGGACTGGGGCGTCATCCAGTGCCCTTCGGACCCAAACTCCGACCTTGCTATCATCGCCGAGGGCTGCCAGTTTGCTGGCTTAGCTACTCAGGCCAACGCCAGCTACATCTACTTCGGATATGTCGTGGATCGCGGCGACGGCAACGATCCAACTGTTACGGCGCCGGATATCGGTTTTGGCTCGTTCGACATCTCGGTTCAGGTGTTCGAAGGATTCATCGCGCTGGTCACGGGATCGGCGTTGGGCGCTCCGAAGCCCATGAATCCCTTGGGCAACGCATTGGATGCCTTGGACACGTTGACCCACGACTTGGAGGTTTCCCCAGGCGCGGGGAACAACGGTTCCGACACCATACGCCGGATTCGTGAAGGCATCGAGCGCTTCCTAATCACGGACATTAACAACCCCGCGTCGAGTGCGCAGGGACAAAGCCAAGTCGTCGTACTTTGGGACCAGATAAACCTCAACCCAAGCGGGGCGGGTGAGTACAACCACGTGCCGGGAGGCGGAAACGTGCTGTACATGGATGGACACGTGGAATTCTCGAAGTACGAGGCGCTCGGCAGGTTCCCCATCAACAACGCGTTTGCCAGCGCAACGCTGTGGTCCACGGGCCCTTAACCACGCGCGTCGCAGTTAACCCAGCCCGAGTCGCCGTCGGCGTAGTATTCTTTTTTCCAGATCGGCACTCGCGCCTTTACTTCGTCGATGATGTACCGGCACGCATCGAACGCGGCGTCCCGGTGGGCCGCTGAAGCCCCCACCCACACGGCCATATCGCCGATCGTGAGCGAGCCGATCCGATGGATACATTGCGCGTCCAATACTGCGAACGTCTTTCGCGCCTCGGCGATTATTGCGTTCCCTTCCTTCTCCGCCACGCTTGCGTAGGCCTCGTACTCGAGCCGGACTACCGAACGTCCAATATTATGATCGCGAACCCACCCTTCGAACGTCGCGAACGCGCCTGCATGGGACTTCTCGAACCGGGGCCGCAACAGGGATGTATCGATCGGTTCGCTCGATAACGCGAACATCCTGACTAACCTCCTGCCACCGGCGGAACAAAGACGACCCTATCGCCATCGGTTAGTGGCACGTCCCAATCGGCAAACTCGTCGTTGATGATGACCCGTAATCGGGACGGTTCCAGCGTGAAGGAGTGGGCCGCCTGAAGTCCCGCGTAAAGGTCGCGTGGCGTGCGGGCTGCGGTTTGTACCTGCTCCTCGGCAAGCCCGCGCTGCTCGCGAAGCATTGCGAAGTATAGAATTCCGATCGATTTCATGGGGTACCGGCATGTTTCGAGATAGACTCGAGCAGCGCCTCGCGCTCGTCCGGCGAGTTGGCGTTATCCAGCGCATGAACGTCCGGCAACCTGATCAGCCATGTATCGGAATTGATGAGCACTTTGCGCGGGCAATGGTAGCCCAGGGCAAGAAAGCTCATCAGCCGGAAGATGCTTTTGGGTTCGTAGATGGCGCATAGGGGCTCTGGAAAGCCGTCGTTTGCGCTCGTATACGCCGTAGCAAGTTTGAAGGGATTGCGTTCGGCGCAGAGATATTCGAGCGTGTCCGGCGTAACAGCCGGGAGGTCGCACGCAAGCACCAGCCATGCGGCATGCGGATGCGCCTTCTGGGCAGAGAGAATACCTCCCAACGGCCCGTACCCGAGGAAGGTATCGTGAATCTGCGGAAAATCCCGGTATGTGGCTTCTCCACTTTGTTCCGACCGTAGCGATACGAACACCTTATCGCACAACGCGCTCAGGAGGTCGAAGCAGTGCCGAACCTGCGGTCGGCCGTGATAATCCAGGGCTGCCTTATCCAACCCCATCCGGGTGCTCTTTCCACCCGTGAGCACGAGGCCGTAGAGCGGAATCGACTCGATGACCTCGTCGAAGTACGACTCAATCCGCTGTTTCAGCGCAAGGGTTTGATCTTCGGTGAAGTACGTCGCGCCAGGGGGAAGCACTCGGCACGACGGAGCGGACCCGACGTATGCGAGCACGTTTTGGTATTTCGGAACTTCCCCATCGTCCACCCACACCAATTTCGCCATGTCGCTATCCGCCTCTGACTCGGCAAATACGACATCAACGTCGACCAGTTGCTGCTGTCGAACATAGTTGTCGAGTTCCCCAGGGTACAGTAGCCCATGCTGCCCATCCCCCCGCACAAGGTTGACACCCATCTGTCGGGCGGAATCGTCGGGCATTTGTGTGGGCCGCTCGATAACGTGGCCGACGACGAAGTGGGGGTCGAACATCGCACCGACTTTGGCAGCTAAGTGCGCTCTTTGGTCAGCCGATTGACCATGGAAAGCAAGCTCAAAGGGGTTATAGTGGAAGGCATACACCCTATTTCCTGTGGCGCTAAGACTACAACCCATAGTCGCTTTTCCCGCCGGTTTTTGATATCAATGCAACCTCCTGAATTGTGATGTCGTGAGATAGGGCCTTGCACATGTCGTAGACCGTGAGGGCGGCTATGGACGCCCCCGTCAGGGCTTCCATCTCGACGCCGGTCCGGGCGTGGACGACTGCTTCACAAGTCACGACCAGGCAACTTTGACCGTCAAATTCCACAGAGACTTTACAGTCATCCAGCCCCAATGGGTGGCAGAGTGGAATCAGTTCCGATGTGCGCTTGGCAGCCATGACGCCCGCCACGATGGCCGTTTGGAGCACGGGGCCCTTCTTCGTCACCAACTCTCCGTTGAGAAACTCCGCGGCGATGGCCGGCGGCAAGGCTACGACTGCGCGCGCTTTGGCGGTACGCCGCGTTATCGGCTTCTCGGCGACGTTTACCATTTTGGGCTGGTTATTCTCATCGACATGCGAGAGCATCGGTTTCTCGTTAACCTCCGATATGGTACATTTCGACTTTTCGTACCGCCGTATGCGAATGCTGTGCGTCCGCGCGAAGCTCTGAGTACCGGTCGCGCCGCCGCTTCCACACCTCGTACAATATACCGTTCAGGTCCTCGTCCGAACCGCCGTTCCTCAATGCAGTTCTCAAATCTGTGCCGCGCGACGCGAATAAGCACGTAAACACTTGGCCGTCGGCGGACAAACGCGCGCGTGTGCACGACCCGCAAAACGGCTGGCTCACGGACGAGATGAATCCGATCTCGCCTGTTCCATCGGCGTAACGATACCGTTCGGCGACTTCGCCGTGGTAGTTTGCGCCCAGCGGAAGCAGGGGATACTGCGCCGCAATCCGGTCGCGCACAGAGCGGGATGTCACGACCGCATCTTCGCGCCAGCCGTTGCAGTTGCCTACGTCCATGTATTCGATAAACCGGAGCACGGCGCCCGTACCCCGGAAGCGCTGCGCGAGCGCCAGCACACCGTCCTCGTTGACGCCGCGCTGGACGACGGTGTTGATCTTGATAGGCCCCAGACCTGCGTCCTCCGCGGCACGAATTCCGTCGAGTACGGTTTGAACGCTAACATTGCGCCCGTTCATCCGCTTGAAAACCTCGTCATCGAGCGAATCGAGGCTCACCGTCACACGGTCCAACCCGGCGACCTTTAGTGCGTCCGCCAGTTGCGGCAGGAGAATTCCATTTGTCGTCAGCGCCAAGTCCATCACGCCGGGGATTTCGCGCAGCATTGCGATCAGAACCGGCAGATCCTTTCGCAAGAGAGGCTCACCGCCGGTGATCCGCAATTTGGATACGCCCGCCTGGACAAACAGTCGTGCGACCCGCGCGATTTCTTCGAAACTGAGCAGTTCCGCCCGCGTCAGGAATTCGTAGCTGTCGTGGTAGTGGTCGGCCGGCATGCAGTAGGTACAGCGGAGGTTGCACTTGTCCGTGACGGAAATCCGCAGGTCGTGCAGCGGACGCGTCAGCGAATCGACGACAGGTCTGGTTTGTTCGATTACGGCCACTGGGCAACGTCCTTCAGATAGTCCGAGCGCCGTTGGCGGGGCAGTAGTTCGCTCCCGATTTCCAGAAACGGCCTCAATTACCGTATTATGCCCGACTTATGTCCGGCGGCGAAATTGGGAAGAAGTGCGCCGAGACACCCGAGAGTTCCCAAATACTTCGAGCAGCATATGCGTGAACGTGAATTTATACAGTCTACCCTGGACGACATGGCGATATTCGTCCGCTCGAAGTATGCCATGCGGGACGGAATGCGCATTTCGACAAAACGGGAAGCCAACGACCTCCTGACCGAGGTCGATTTGGCCGTCCAAGAGGAAATCGTCGGGCGGATTCAGGAAGAGTTTCCACACGACGCGATCTACGGCGAGGAAGCGGGCATGAACGAAGTGCCAGCCGACCCGGACGGCCGTACGTGGCTCATCGATCCCATAGACGGTACACAGAATTTCGTCCGCGGACTCTTTCCCGCATTTGGCATTTCACTGGGCTTTGCCGAGCAGGGACGCCCCGTGGTTGGCGGCGTGGCCGTGCCGGGCCGGGGTGAGCTTTACCTGGCGGAAAAGGGAGGTGGCGCATTCCGCAACGGTGAGCGGATCGTGGTGTCCGACGTGGGCGGATTGGCAAGTGCACGGGCGGAGGTCGATTTCTCGGGACCCTGGGACCGGGAAGAGATTCTACATCGGTTCTCGAGGCTCATGGTCGAAATTGGACAGGTCCGATGCCATTGTGCAGCCGTCATCGGGCTATGCTCGATCGCCACCGCGGACATGGACGCGTACGTCCACGTCGCGTTGAACCCATTTGACTACGCGGCCGCGATGATCATCGTCGAGGAGGCAGGCGGAAGGGTGACCCGGCTGAATGGCGGCCCCATACACCTTTTCGACGGCGGGCGCGGCGTGCTGGCGAGTAACGGATTGCTGCACGACTCGCTGCGCTCGATAATTGTTTGAGGTGCGCTGCGATGAAGACACGTGAAAGCGGTATGCCCGAAGAGGCGATGTGGGACTCCTTCTTCGATCCCGAGTCGATACTTGCCGCGCTGGCGTTAGACTCGCGATGCGTTAACGTCGTGGAGTTTGGCTGCGGGTATGGTACGTTCACGATTCCCGCGGCGAATGTCGTATCGGGTACTGTCTTCGCGCTCGACATCGAACCCGAGATGATTCAGGCAACTGAGCAGCGCGCGGTGCGGTTTGGCGTCACAAACGTGCGCGTGCTGCGGCGAGACTTCGTCGAAGAAGGAACGGGACTGCCCGACGGGTGCGTGGACTACGCAATGCTATTCAATATCCTTCACTGTGAAGAACCGAGCAGACTGCTGCGCGAGGCGCATCGCGTGCTGGCCGCGAAAGGGAAGCTGGGCATTATCCACTGGAGGTCCGATATCCCTACCCCGCGCGGGCCATCGTTGGACATCCGACCCACGCCTGACGATTGCGCGAATTGGGCAGCACAGGCCGGTTTCGACCGCCTGGAGGGCGAAACCATCCTTATACCGCCATACCACTTCGGAATCGTGCTTGAAAAGGGCCGCCGCATCGAGGAGTGTGCATGAGAAAGGCTGTCCAGTTCGGCGCGGGTAACATCGGCCGAGGTTTCCTGGGCCAGCTCTTCTACGAGTCGGGTTACGAAACGACCTTCGTCGATGTTGCCGACGCGTTGGTGGCCGGCCTGAACGACCGCCATAGCTACCCGCTGCGCATTCTCGATGACGTGAGTTACACGATGTGCATCGAAAACGTGCGCGCGGTTCACGCAACGAAGACGGATGCCGTGGCCAAGGCCCTTGCCGGGGCCGAAATCGCGGCGACGGCGGTGGGTGTACCCGTTTTGCCGAAGATAGCGCACCTCATTGCGGCGGGCATCGAACAGCGTTTCGCCGACTTCAATGCCACCCCGCTGAACGTAATCGTCTGCGAGAACCTTCTGGATGCGGGACCGTATTTGCGCGAGCAGGTGCGGGGTCACCTCTCCCCCACCTTCCACGCCGTGCTGGACGAGAAGGTCGGGTTCGTCGAGGCGAGCATCGGCCGCATGGTGCCCGTCATGACGGAGACGCAGCGGCAGGAGGACCCGCTGTTGGTGTGTGTCGAGGAGTACTGCCATTTGCCGGTGGATAAAGATGGCTTCAAGGGCCCAATCCCCGAATTGAAGAACCTTCAGCCGCGCGATAATTTCGCGGGTTACGTCGAGCGCAAGCTATTCGTCCACAACGCAGGGCACGCCGTCGCTGCCTACCTCGGCTACCTCAAAGGTTACGAGTACATCTGGCAAGCGGTCGGCGACCCGGCGGTCAGAACTGAGATCGAAACTGCACTGGCTGAATCCTGCGAAGGGCTGGCACGGAAGCACGGGATGGATGTCCAAGCCCTCCGAAAGCATACGGACGACCTGCTTCGCCGCTTTGGAAATCGCCTTCTCGGCGACCAAGTCGAGCGCGTCGCACGCGACCCGATTCGAAAGTTGGGGCCACGGGACCGGCTAATCGGGGCGGCAACCATGTGTCTGGAGCAGGGAGTCTCGCCGCTCAATCTCGCGTTTGCAGCCGCCGCCGCGATTCGGTACGATCATCCGTCCGATCCGGCCGCGCAATCCATTCAGGAACGCCTTGCACGAGAGGGACTTAGCGGGGTCTTGCGAGAGGTATGCACGTTAGATCCGGATTCCATTCTCGGATGCCTCGTCGCCAGTGGGATTCGCAGGCTGGATGCAGAAGGCTGGATTCGCGCCTGAGTAAGGATAGAACGAATGCACGAAGTTAAGTTGCCCCAGTTGGGTCAGTCTGTTGAAGAGGCCTCCATTGTCCGGTGGTTCAAGAACGAAGGCGACGTCGTAGCCAAGGGTGAGCCGTTATTGGCGGTCCAAACGGACAAGGCCGAGATCGAATGCGAATCCCCCGCCAGCGGTACGCTGCGTAAGATTTTGCTCCCTAGCGACGTGACTGTCCCGGTAATGACCGTTATCGCGCTGGTTGGGGAAGCCGACGAACCGCTGCCAGACTTGGCGAAATATGGAAATATGGCGGGGGCGCCTCCCGCGTTGGTGGGCGAGGTAGCGAAACCTGCAGAAGCTCCCAAGCCGGCAGCCGCAACGGCCACGCAACCGCCCGATGCGAGTGGCCGGGCAGTTTCGCCGCGTGCGCGCCGTGCCGCCGAGGCGCTGCACGTCAATCCGAACGTGGTGCCCGGCACCGGGGTTGGCGGGCGCGTGATGGAGGCGGACGTGAAGGCCTATGCCGCATCGGTAAACGCTACGCCGACGGCGAAGCGCCAGGCCGCGGCCTCGGGCGTGGACATCGCGCGCGTCGCGGGTTCGGGGCCGCGCGGAAGGGTCACGAAGGCGGACGTGTCGGGGGCGCGCCCCGCCGTTCCGGCGATCCCTGCGGGCGAAACGCGCCGCCTACCGCTGACGCCAATGCGGCGCATCATTGCGCAACGCATGGCGGACAGCAAATTCGGCGCGCCGCATTATTACGTTACGGTCGAGGTCGATATGGCGAACGCGGTGGCGTTGCGCAAGGGGCTGCCGTGGAAACCGTCGTTCAACGACATCGTCATGCGCGCGACCGCACTGGCGCTCGTCCAGTTCCCCGCGGTGAACGCGCGTTGGCAGGGCGACGCCATCGAGGAGATGGGGGACGTCAACCTTGGGTTTGCGGTAGCTATGCCGACCGGGCTTATCGTGCCCGTCGTGCGCGGCGCGCAAGCGAAGTCTTTGCAGGACATATCGGCCGAGTGCAAGGCGCTTACGGATAAAGCGCGCACGGGAAAGCTGTTGCCGGACGACTACGCAGGAAACACGTTTACGATCTCAAACCTTGGAGGTTTCGGCGTAGACCATTTCACGGCGATCATCAATCAGCCTGACAGCGCCATCCTTGCCGTCGGCCAGATCAAGGATCGTCCAGTGGCGATCGATGGTGGAATACATATCCGCCCAATCATGAAGATGACCCTCTCTTCGGATCATCGCGTCATCGATGGAGCCCTCGCCGCGCAGTTCATGGGACATTTGAAGAGCTTGCTCGAGGAAGCGCGGCTTTAGAGCCGCCCGATCTCGAAGAAATTTCACATGTTCGAGAAGACTGAATTCTGGATTCTGGATAATCCTCTGTATTTCATGTTGCTTTACATCTTGGATTGGCTGTTGCGTACCTTCAACCTCGTCACACTTTAGCTGACTAACGAAGAATCAACGGCCGATTGACCGGAGAATTGCATGGACGCATGTGACGTAGTAGTGATTGGCAGCGGCCCGGGCGGGTACGTCGCGGCGATACGCGCGGCCCAGCGCGGTGCGCGCGTCGTCGTGATCGAGAAGGACGAGTTGGGCGGTGTGTGCCTGAACTGGGGTTGCATTCCAACGAAGACCCTCATCACCAGCGCGAATTTATACCATAAATTGCAGCACGCCGAAGCGTTCGGCCTGAAGGCGAAGGCAGGCGGCGTAGATTTCGCGGCCCTGCGCGCGCGCAAGGACGACGTTATCAGGAAGAACAAGGCGGGCATTCGCAACTTATTCAAGGGCCACGGGATTGAAGTTGTCAACGGCACAGCGCGCGTTGCCGCGCCGGGACTCATTCACGTCGGCAAGGAAGAGATTCGCGCAGGCGCGATCATAATCGCCACGGGCAGTTCGTCCGCGCAGTTGCCCGGCCTCGAGACGGATGGCGAGCGCGTTATTACCAGTACGGAAGCGCTCGAACTCGATGCCACGCCCAAGCGTGTGCTCGTGATTGGCGGCGGCCCAATAGGCGCTGAGTTTGCCTCGATATGGAATGCGTTCGGTTCGGAAGTGGTGCTCGTCGAAATGATGCCGAATCTCTTGCCGTTGGACGATGCCGAGAATACGAAATTGCTGGCCAACATCTTCAAGAAACGCGGTATCGACGTGCGTACTGAGACGACGGTGAAGAAACTCGACCGTGACAAGAAGGCCGTCCGCGCCACGCTGCAAGGCAAGCATGCGGGTGCGGTGGAGGTCGATTTGGTGCTCGTGGGAATCGGGAGAAAATTTCATTCCGACGTCGTTTCCGAAACCCCGGGGCTTGGCGTGGCGCTTGGGAACCGCGGCTCGATTCTCGTCAACGAGCGTATGGAAACGAATGTCGCGGGCATTTACGCGATCGGCGATGTGACTGGCAAGACCATGCTCGCCCACGGCGCCAGCACGGAGGGTATCGTAGCGGCGACGAACGCGACGGGGGGCGACGAAGTCATGGACTACCGTGTCGTTCCAGCGTGCACGTTCACTTCCCCGGAAGTAGCCAGCGTGGGACTGACCGAAGCCAAGGCGCGCGAGGCGGGATACGACGTGAAGGTTGGCCGCTTCAGCTTCATGGCGAGTGGTCGCGCGCATGCGATGGGCGAAACCGACGGCATGGCGAAAATCGTTGGGGATGCGGACACGGATGAAATTCTCGGCGTTCATATTATCGGCGCGGAGGCAGGCGAGCTGATCGCGTCGGCGGCGCTCGCGATGAAGCTCGAAGCGACCGTCGAGGATTTGGCGCACACCATCCACACGCACCCGACGCTCGCGGAGACGGTCATGGAAGCGGCCGAAGACTACTACGGCGTCGGTATTCATACGCCCGCGCGCAAAGCGAAGGTTTGATGCCGTCGCGTACGTCCCCGCGGCGCGCGAGTGAACGGATGAGGTAAGCACGTTGCGATTGCGGTATCGGCCTGCCATCGAGAACGGCATCTGTCTCCTCATTGCGACCGTCGTTCCCCTGTGCCTTCTACTTCCCTGTGTTATTCGCGGCGATGTGCCGGTCAACGCGGAAAGCGCACTCGCGTATGCACCTTGGGAAGAGGCCCGCCCGGCGGGCGCAGCCGCGGATGCGAATCCTACGGCCAATGAACAGGCGCAACGCTACTATCCCTGGTTCGTTTTTCTCGCAAGTACCGAACACGTCGGCGACATTCTATGGAACCCGCTCGACTATGCGGGCCAGCCATTTCTCGCGATTTGGCGGACACGATGCTTGTCGCCGTTCTCGGTTCCGTTTTACGTGGGCGACGCGCCGACCGCGCTGTTTGTCAGTGTTTTCCTGAAGCTTTGGGTCGCGGGTTGCTGCGCGTTCTTTGCAGCGCGACGTTTTGGAATGCCCCCAGCGCTTTCGATGATCCCGGTCGTGGCGTTTCAACTAAGCGGGCCGCTGTTACTGTGGTCGGTTCTCCCGATATCGGACGTGCTGCCGTGGCTTCCGCTACTCATTGTCTTTGCGGAGCGCCTTGCGTTGGGCCAATACCGTGCGTGGCCGGGCGGCGCTGCGGTAATCGGACTGATGCTGCTCGGCGGCGAACCCGAAGCGCTCGCGGTAGTGCTTATTCTCGCCATTCTCTATTTCGCGCTGCGCACCCTTAGAGAATGGCGCGGTATTACCGGGACAGGCGTCTCACTGCTGTCGTTGGGCGCGGCCATTGCACTTGCGCACGGCATAGCGAGTGTGCAATTGCTGCCGTACATGGAATTCAATCGCTATGCCGTCGAGTCCGGCCTTCCCGCGATTCGCTATGCGCCGCACCGGTTCGAATTTGCGTCGTGGATACTGCCCTTCTTGAACACAGGTTCCAACGGACTGTCGGAGGGGGCCACCATCACGAGTCACTCGGGTCTTGTCCTGGCGCTTCTGCTTCCCGTGTGGTTTTCGCTACGTCCCTTCGCAGAAGAGCGCACGCGCCGCCGCTACGAAGCATCACTGCTGCCCATTGTCGGGCTCAGCGTGCTTGCGCATGTGTGGATGTCACTGCGCGATTCGATCCCATTTTGTGGATCGGTGAATCCGGAGCACCTGCTGGTTCCTAACGCGTTTGTTCTGGGACTTCTCGCGTCCTTCACTGCGGATGAATGGCTCCGGCTCGGACCGCACGAAATCAAGACAACACTCAAGCGGTTCCTGTTCATTGGCCCGGCAAGCTTGATCGCCGCGGCAGTAGCCGTACTTTGGCCGGGCGGTCAGGCTGGACTCGTGCCCGGTCCGTGGTGGTCGGCGGCGTTTGCGCTCGTGTTTATTATCGTCACGGTCGCGGTCCTCGCGTACAATGTCGTGAACCCGTCCATTCGCGGCATGGGCTATTCTCTCGCCACGCTATTGGCAGCGGACCTGCTTATTACCTTTGCCGCACACCTGCCATCGACGCCGCGCGAACTGCTCTATCCCGAGACCCAATTCATCGCGCTCTTGAAGAAAACCGGCGGGCGCGTTACCGGCAGCACCGCGCTCGCCGACTGGCCCCTTGCGGGCAGTTCCGTCCCTCAGCTTTTCGGAAGCGCCGGAGTGGTCATCAAGCATCAACGCGATTACAGGGCCCGCACGGAGGACGACCCGCTTCTCTTCCGGCGTTCGGGTTCGCAACTGCTGCTACTGAAGCAGGAAGACATCCAGGGGAAGTTCGCGCCGCTTCGCGAAATGCTGCGTATTGAACAGGTGCTTCCAACGGGGGCAGTGCTATTCTTCGACACACAGGCGAAAGGCCGCGCGTGGATGGCGTACGAAGCGCGCAACGTCGAACGATACTCTCCCGCGGAAGTGAGTTCCACTTCGCCCATCGTTATCGAGCAGGGCGTACCCCCTGCCCCGCTTCCCGCGGACAAATCCCCGGGAACAGTCGCCGTACAACCAACGGACTCGAATACGAAGGTGACGATCACGTTGGATGGCGTCTCAAAAGGGATACTCGTCTTGGCGGATGCATTCTTCCCGGGATGGAAAGCAACTATCGATGGCGCGCCCGCGGGCGTTCTTGCGGTGGATGCGCTCTACCGCGGCGTGGAGATTCCCGAAGGAGCGAAAGAAGTCGTGTTCGTATACGACCCACCGCTCGTGAAGATTGGCATGATCGCATCCGCGATCGCGTTGGCCGCATTGCTGGTCAGCGTGGCTGTGTTGCTGCCGTCGACGATTCGTTCGCTGAAAGAACGTGATACGTGGGTGCTTCAATAGGCGTCGCGAAGCAAGCTACGATGACTTATTGACCGCCTTCTCGATCTTGCCGTCTTTCGGCATGCCCAGCGACAGCGCTTTTTCGTATGCCGGTTGTGCCGTTGCGCCGTCCTTCTTCTCCGCTGCGTACCAGTAGGCAAGGTTGAACCACGCGGGGCCGTAGTCTGGATTCGACTCGGTCAGCGATTTGGCCACGCCAATGGCGTCATCGACCTGGCCGTAGTGCGCCATGTTGACGGCGTGCGCGTTGCGCGCGTCGATGAGGTTTGGATCCAGTCGCAGCGCCTGCTCGAAATGCGTCGCCGCTTCCTTGTGTTTTTTCTCGTTCATCAACAAAACGCCGAGCGTGTAGTGCCCCAGCGCGTCATCGCCGAGTCCGAGGTCTACAAACATCGCCGACGCGGCGGCATTCGCGGCCAACTCGAACCGCTCCTTCAGCACTGCCCCGCCGTCCGCGGTCCAGCGCGCCATCTTTTCGTCATCGACCGTGAACTCGGGGTTGGTAATGTTCACGCCCATGCGGCTGGTGGGGTCGCCGAGTTTCGCATTCGCGAGCACCGGTTCGGTCGTCGCGACGATTGTGTTGTCCCATAGCGAGTGGCCGTCCGGCAGCGTGACCAATTTCCCATCGAGCTTCGTCGCCAGCGTGCCGTCCGATCCGTAGACGCCGAACCGCACCACGCAATCCAATAGCGCGTCCTGGCCGTTCTTTGCAAGGCCGGCATACCGCGCTTTGATGACGTCGTCCGTCGATTTCGCGCCCGCGGTCGATCCCATTGGCGCGACTTCCGCCAACTCCGCGCCCAATACGGACTCAAGCTTCGCCTTGATGATATTCTTGAATTCCCCGGCCGCGTCGTAGCCCTCGAGCGCATCGTGGATCGGTTTGCGGAACTTCGCATTCACGATGGCGTCCGCGCTCGCGCCCAATACAATACCGGACGAGCCCAACACACGCAGCGTCTTCCCCGCGGGCGAAACCGCAACTTGCATCTCCGGCGGCGTCGCCTTCACCGACCAGGCAGGCGCTTTGGCGGTGCCGATCGACGTTGGGCCTTCGTTTGTCGTGGCGCATCCAGCGAGAAGCACAGCGAGGCCAACTGAAGCGAGAAGCATGCGGCGCATAGTCGTACCCTTCCGAGTTTAGAAGCAGCTTGGGGTCGCGATAGTACCAAACTGCGCCGGCCGATTGACAACGCGATAGTTTGAGCGCCCGTGTGCTTGCGGGTACGATGGTCGCTCACCACCGATAGTGCCCGTATCAGGTTGCGGGCGCATGATTCGAGCCAAGGGAGTCCGCTGCACATGTTCGAGAAGATGGACCGCCGTGAATTCATCGACCGCGCTGCAATCGGGACCGCGGGCGCTGCCTTCGCCGCGCACGCGGCGAGCGCGCAAGGCAAGCCGTCAAATCGTGTCGTGGTGGGCGTGATGGGCCTGTCGCGTGGGCTTTCGCTTGCATGCGGGTTCGCCGAACAGCCCGATGTCGAAGTGCGGTATGTATGCGATACCGACACGCGGCGCGCGGAGCAGGGGTGCGCGGCCGTCGAAAAGAAAGGCGCGCCGAAACCGCAGATTATCGCCGATTTCCGAAAGATGCTCGACGACAAGGAACTCGATGCGCTGGTGTGCGCGGCGCCCAACCATTGGCATGCGTCCGCAACCATTCTCGCCTGCAATGCGGGCAAGCACGTGTACGTCGAAAAACCGTGCAGCCATAATCCGTGGGAAGCGCAGGCAATGGCCGAATCCGCGCGCAAGCACGATCGCGTGGTGCAAGTCGGCACGCAGCGCCGCAGCAGCGCGAATGTTCGCGAAGCAATCGGACTGCTACACTCCGGCGAACTGGGCCGCGTCTACTCGTCCCGATCGCACCTCTGGGGAGGCCGTGGCACGATCGGCACCGGAAAGCCCGCGGACGTTCCCGCGTATCTCGACTACGAACTGTGGCAGGGCCCCGCCCCGCGCCGGCCGTACAAGGACAATCTCATTCCTTACAACTGGCATTGGCATTGGCACTGGGGAAACGGCGAACTCGGCAACAACGGTGTCCACACGCTCGACCTGTGCCGCTGGGGACTCCAAGTCGATTTTCCCGTTCGCGTCACATCGAGCGGCGGACGGTACTGCTTCGACGATGACCAGGAGACACCGGATACCCACGTCGTAGCTTTCGAATACGCGGACGAAAAACTCATCACGTGGCAGGGTCATAGCTGCAATCAACATGTGGACGATTTTGTCTCGTTCTACGGCGAGAAGGGCATGCTCAAGATCGGGGACTTGGGCGACTACACGCTCTACGACGCGAACGACAAACTCGTACGCGAGGTGAAAGGCACGCTCGGGGAACCGGAACACATCGCCAATTTCCTCGCCGCCGTGCGTGCAGACGATCCGTCCCTGTTGAATTGCGCCATCGAGCATGCCTATCCAAGCACAACCATGTGCCATCTCGGCAACATCGCGCACCGCACGGGCCGCGCGCTCACCTGCGACCCAAAGAATGGCGCGATTCTCAACGACGACGACGCGATGAGATATTGGAAGCGCGAGTACGAGCCGGGGTGGGAACCGATCGTGTAATACAGGATCACCGCCGAGTACAATAGTGTGCGCGCGGTAGCTGACCGCTAATCGATGAGGACGCAGTCGAGATGATCAGCAAGGCGATTCGGCGTGTTGGCCCTATGCGGCCGGAGCTCCGCTACACTATCCATCTACTTTCCTTTGCTTTTCAGGATGTATTGCTTACATTCCTTGTTGTTGAACCGTGGGTTTCATCCGCGCACGTTGGCTGGAACCTTGGGCAAGTTAACGAATTCGCAATTGCCGCAATTTCAGGGACTATTATTACCACACTCTCGCTTTTGATCGTCTGGTTTTGCCAAGACGCCGAGACGTACGAATCGTCAAACCCCACGGAATTATTCCTGTATTCGCGAATGGCATGCGCGCTGCCGGTCGTAATTTTTGGTGTATTAAGCCTATCCACAACATTGCCGCAAGCCGCTGTCGTCTTGCTCTCAGTTACCCTGTTCGCGCTAACGGTTCTGACCATTGCAGACACGGCAGCGCTCGTCATTCGAAGCTTTTTCGCAACCTGATATCCCGCCTTGGACATGCGTGACGATATACCCGAGTTCGACCGGCGCCACTTTCTCGGTCGTGTGCTAATGAGCGCCTTCGGCGCTGCCTCAATCGCGTTTGCTGCGCCGCCAACTCCCGGCGAGCGGATCACGGTCGCCCTCATCACCCACTCCGGCGGCGCCCACGTCGAGATTTATCTGCAGTCCCTGGCAAAGGCTGAGGAAGTCGGTATCGTGCTTTTGTCAGATCCCGACGGCACATACGAAGTAAAAGCGCGTGCGACGCTGGGTGAAAAGCTCGCCAAGGTCTATGCCAGTTACCACGACCTTCTCGCAAACGAGCGCCCGCGCCTGGCGCTGATCAGTATGGAAGCCAAACTCGCACCCGCCGCCATTGACGCTGCCCTCGACGCGGGGGGCCACGTGATGGCGGAGAAACCGGCCTGCACCAACGCGGAGGACTTTGCAAAGCTCGCGGCGAAGGCGAACGCTAAAGGACTCCACCTGATGCTCGCCCTTTGCAACCGCGTGAATCCTGAGGTCGTCGAAGCGAAGCGCCTCGTCTCCTCCGGCGAGATTGGGAAGGTCTACGGAATCGAGATGCATATTGTGCAGGATCAGACCCGGCTGACGAGCGAGGCGTACCACAAGTCGTGGATGGCCGATAAGGCGCGAGCCGGCGGCGGGCACCTCACCTGGCTCGGCCTGCACTGGCTTGACCTCGGTATGTTCATTACCGGCGCGAAAGTCGAGCAGGTCGCCGGTTTCACCGGAAACGTCGGTGGCCAGCCCATCAATATCGAAGACTCCGTCGCGATGTCCATGCGCTTCGACAACGGCACGTTCGGTACGCTTACGTCGGGCTACTACCTCGACAAGGGCAATCAGATGCACCTCAAAGTCTGGGGATCGGACGGCTGGCTGCAAATCGACAACGACAAGGACCACACGGTCGAGTGGTACTCCGCGAAATCCGGCGCCGGTCCGCAGGAAAGGAGTTTCAACAATCCCGCGGACTTCGATCCCTACGCCGTCTTCGTCCGCTCCGCCGTTCGCGCGAGCATGGGCCTCGAATCGCCGCCCATCACCACGGACGAATCGCTCCGGGTGCTACAAGCCGTCTATGCGCTCTACCGCGCCGCCGAGTCCGGCCAGGCGCAACGAATCGAGTAGTTCGCTAACTGTCTCGCTTTTGGCGTCTTTTCGGGCGATCTGGTATTGTTAAGTGATCGTTCGCGGACGACTGCCCGAACACGGCTTCCCCGCGGCGAGCAAAGTCTAGCGCAGCGTCCAATTGCCATCATCTCGTTTTTCGGCGTCCGTTCGCGCCCGTAGCTCAGGTGGATAGAGCAACGGCCTTCTAAGCCGTAGGCCACTGGTTCGAGTCCAGTCGGGCGCGCCAACTTTTTTCCACTGTTTTTATGGGCGTATCTTGCGTCCCCGCTTTGACTTCCCCGCTTTTCGCGTGATACAGTTCCAGTCTCTTGGGGCTGCGAAGTCTGCCATATTCGCAGGCCGCAGTGTTGTGTTTGCTGAAAAGTTACGGAATGCTAAATAAACTGGGTGACGGCGTTCCGGGCGAGTGGCGGAATTGGCAGACGCGCTGGACTTAGGATCCAGTATCGCAAGATGTGCGGGTTCAAGTCCCGCCTCGCCCACCAACCGTGAAGCGATTTGGAATCCATGCCGAGAAAAAAGAAATCCGAAGAGACCGGGACAGAAGAAGCCGGCGTTGCCACCGCGACGGCGGAACACGATCACGACCATGACCACGATCATGACCATGACCATGATCACGACCACGGGCATCATCACCACCACGGCCATGATCACGACCACGATCACGGCGAGGAAGAGTTCGAGTTTGCCGAGGACCCCACGTTTGACGTGGACTACAAAGGCGAGTGTGCCTATGAGGTAAAGGTCCTCGTGCCCGCCGCGAACCGCTCGAAGCAGGCGGACTCGATGTACAACGAAATCCGCGAGAGCGCCGAGGTGCCCGGTTTCCGCCGGGGCCGCGCGCCGCGTCCGCTCATCGAGCGCAAGTTCGCCAAACATGTCAAGGCCGAGGTGGACGGCAAGCTCATCAGCGCCGCCTTCCAGAAGCTCGTCAAGGACAAGAAACTCACCCCAATCAAGATGCCGGATGTCGACGGACTCGAAGCGTTGCGCGAGCAACCACAGTCCGAACCGCTGGCGTTCACGCTGAAGTTCGAGGTTTCCCCCAAGGTCGAGTTGGGCAAGTACCGGGGGGTCAAAGTCGAGCGCCCCGTCGTCACCGTCGACGCAAAGGACGTGAAGGAAGCGTTGGACGAGTTGCGCGGCCGCTATTCGACCTTCGAGACCGCGGACGCAAAAACCAAGGCCAAGGACGGCGACCAGGTCATCATTGATTTCAAGGGCGCCGTCGATGGCGAGGCGTTCTCCGGCGGCAGCGCGGAGAACTATCCCTACATTCTCGGCACGAAGCGGTTTTTCCCTGAATTCGAGAAGGCGCTTAAGGGCGCGAAGACCGGCGACGAATTGACCTGCACAGTCAAGCTTCCGGAGGAAAGCCCGAACGCGGACCTGCGCGGCAAGAAAGCGGAATTCACCATCAACGTGAAGGAGGTGAAGCGCCGCAGCCTTCCCGACTTGAACGATGATTTCGCCAAGCAGGTCGGAGCGGAAAACGTTGACGCGCTCAAGGAACGCATCAAGAACCAGCTCACATCCAATTCCGCCGAGCACAGCGATCGTGTTGCCAGGGCCCGCGCGCTGGACGCGGTGATCGCGGTCAGCAAGTACGAATTGCCCAAATCGCTGGTGGAAGACGTGGCCCGTGGTCTAATGGAAGACCGTGCGCGCGAACTCGTCCGCCAGCGCGTGCCCGTTGACCAAATCGAGCATCGCCGCGAAGAACTCATGGCGGAATCCAAGAAGCAGGCGGAACTCGAGATCAAACGCATGGTCACCCTGAACGAAATCGGGGACGCCGAAGGCGTCACCGTGACGGACGAGGATTTCGAGACCATGGCCGAAGATATCGCCATGCGCACCGGGATGCGCGCGGACATGGTTTCGCAGTACATGTCCGAGGAATCGCAGAGGCGCGGCACCTACGAGGGACGCATCTTTCGCGAAAAAGCCATCAAAATCGTTATGGAAAACGCGAAGATCACGGACAAGGAAGTCGAGCGCGACGAGCTCGAGGAGCAGGCAAATGACGCAGATGCGTAATCCGTTGGACGTCCACGCCGTCACCATTTACGAGCAAACGAGCCGCGGCGAACGCCCCTACGATATCTACTCGCGCCTGCTCGCCGATCGCATCATTTTTCTGGGCATGCCGATTGACGATTACGTGTCGAATTACATTATCGCGCAGATGCTCTTCCTAGAAGCCGAAGACCCGGACAAGGACATCCAACTCTACATCAACTCGCCCGGCGGCAGCGTCACGGCGGGCATGGCCATCTATGACACCATGCAGTACATCAAGCCCGACGTTTCGACCATCTGTCTGGGCCAGGCCGCGAGCATGGGCGCAGTACTGATGGCGGCCGGCAAGAAAGGAAAACGCTTCGCCCTCCCCTACTCGCGCTTCCTCCTCCATCAGCCCATGGGCGGTATCCAGGGCCAGGCGTCTGACATCGAAATCCAGGCCCGCGAAATCGTGCGCATCGGCGAGATGATCGACGAGATTCTCGTGCGCCATACCGGCCAACCCATCGAGATTATCCGCCGCGACAGTGACCGCGACTTCTTCATGGGGGCCGACGAGGCCCGGGCATACGGTATTGTTGACGAAGTGTTGAAACGTTAGTATGTGGTTAGGCGAGGGCAACTCCGTAGCAAAAGCGCGGATTCATGGTAGTAATCAAGTAGTTTTGCCGTGCGAACTTGCGCGGAACGTACCGAGGAAGGCAGAATAGGGATAGGGACTGCAAACGCGGAGTCGGCGGAAGAGAAAACTGTTGACAACGCCCTCCTTAAACTGCTATAAAATCCTCGAACGTGGCCGTTCGTAAGGGAGGATAGTATGGCCCCTCAGCGCAGCCGTGGCGATGTGCATACCTGCTCGTTCTGTGGCAAACGCCACGACGAAGTCAGCAAGCTCATTGCCGGCCCCGATGTGAATATCTGCGACGAATGCGTGAACCTCTGCGGCGAAATCGTTGCGGAAGACCGGGCCCGGAAGGGCGTTTCACGGAACCTGCGCGTTCCAAAGCCTGCCGAAATTAAAGATTTCCTCGACCAATACGTCGTTGGGCAGGAACGGGCCAAGCGAATCCTCTCCGTCGCCGTTCATAACCATTACAAGCGCATCGCTTCCGGCGGCGAAATCGACGGTGTCGAGATACAGAAATCCAACGTACTTCTGATCGGGCCGTCCGGCTGCGGCAAGACCCTCATGGCCCAGAGCTTGGCCAAGCTGCTCGATGTGCCGTTTGCAGTCGTTGACGCCACCACCCTTACCGAAGCAGGTTATGTTGGCGACGACGTTGAGAATGTAATTCTCAAATTACTCCAGGCCGCCGATTTCGATCAGGGCCGCGCCGAGACCGGCATCGTCTATGTCGACGAAATCGACAAGATCGCGCGAAAGAGCGACAGCCCTTCTATCACGCGCGACGTGTCCGGCGAAGGTGTCCAACAGGCCCTCCTGAAGCTCTTGGAAGGCACCGTCGCAAATGTGCCGCCCCAGGGCGGACGCAAACACCCGCAGCAGGAATGCATCCAGGTTGACACGACCAACATCCTCTTCATCTGCGGCGGCGCGTACAACGGCCTCGAGAAAATTATCGAGAAGCGCACGCGCAAAATGGTCATTGGCTTCAACGCCGACATCCAGAGCCGCAAGGATCGCAAGGTCGGCGAATACCTTGAATTGGTCGAGCCGGAGGACCTGATTAAATTCGGAATGATTCCCGAATTCACCGGCCGCCTCCCCATCATCGCCACGTTACACGAACTCAATCGCGACGACCTCGTCCGTGTACTGGTCGAGCCGCGCAACGCGATACTGCGTCAATACCAGAAGCTGTTTGAACTCGAGAACGTCAAGCTCCACTTTAAGGATGAAACGATCGAGGCGATTGCGGACCTCGCGATTCAGAAAGAAACGGGCGCGCGCGGGTTGCGCAGCATTCTCGAAGACGCCATGTTGAGCATCATGTTCGACATCCCGTCGCGCAAGGACGTGAAGGAATGCATCATCACGCCGGGCGTCATACGTAACGGCGAAGAACCGCTACTGGTATATGAGCACGAGGATTACAAGGGTTTGAGCGCGGACCAGGGCCGCTCCGCGCTGGCGTAGCCGTTCCGAATCGGATTCTTCTCCCCCTCGGTTTTCAGCGCAAGAGGGTGTCGCCGTCACTAGCCGGAAGGGCCTCTGGTCCTTCCGGCACGGCTTTTTTGGTGCGCATAAATCGCGATTTGGCTTGGAAGTTGTCTACGATAGGGTGCGGCAGCCTTGTTTCGCAGGCAATAACCGGGCCGGGGTGCGCGTTACATATCGATACCCCTTGCGGGTGTGAACGATAGGAGTTTTCATGGCTACCAAGCCGAAATCGGAAGTTGATACGCAGCGTATTCCGTTGCTGCCGCTTAAGGACGTGGTCGTATTTCCACGAATGGTAATCCCCCTGCTCGTGGGCCGGCCCGCTTCGCTCGGCGCGGTCGAGGCCAGCCTCGCGTCGGGCGTCCCCGTCTTTCTGTGTACGCAGAAAGACGCAACGGTCGATAACCCCACGATGGAACAACTGCATTCCGTGGGCGTGGCGGCAAACGTGCTGCAAACACTGCGCATGCCTGACGGTACGATGAAGGTCGTCGTCGAAGGGCTTGGCCGCGGCCGGCTGGTCAAAATCAAAGACCGCAGTGGCGTGACGGAGGCCACCGTCGATCCGGTCCCCGAAGAGACCTTCGAGGGGCCTGAGTCCGAGGCCGTGATGCGGACCGCCCTGGGGCAGTTTGAATCGTACGTCCGGCAGAGCGGCCGCGTGGCGCCCGAAGTGGTCGCCTCATTGCGCGGGGTGACCGAGGCAAACGCGCTCGCCGACTTGTTGTGCGCCTATCTCCCGCTCCGCGTCGAGGAGCGCCAGGAACTGCTCCAACTCGTCAACGTCAAAGATCGTTTCGAAAAACTGTCCGTGCTCCTGCTGCGCGAAACCGAGATGCTCGATATCGAGAAGAAAGTGCGCGAGCGGATCCGCGAGCAGATGGACCGCGGCCAACGCGAGTACTTCCTCCACGAGCAGCTCAAAGCCATTCACCAGGAACTGGGCAACAAGGAAGGCGCCGGTGATGAGTCCTCCGAGTTGCGCGCCATGATCGCGAAAGCCGGCATGCCGAAGGAGGTCAAGGAAAAGGCCGAGCGCGAAATGGCGCGCTTCGAGCGCATGCCGTCGATGAGTCCCGAGGGCGCGATCATCCGCACGTACATCGAGTGGCTTGCGGACATGCCCTGGAGCAAACGCACCAAGGACGCCATCGATCTCGAGGTCGCGCAAAAGGTCCTCGACGAGGACCACTACGGCCTCAAGAAAGTGAAGGAGCGCATCCTCGAGTACCTTGCGGTCCGCAAACTGAGCAAGAGCACGAAAGGGCCGATTCTCTGCTTCGTGGGCCCGCCGGGCGTTGGCAAGACGTCGTTGGGCCGATCGATCGCGCGCGCGATGGGGCGCAAGTTCATTCGCGTGTCGCTGGGCGGCGTGCGCGACGAGGCTGAAATCCGCGGCCACCGCCGCACGTACGTCGGCGCCATGCCGGGACGCATCGTACAAAGCATAAAAAAGGCGGGTGTGAAGAACCCATTGTTCATTCTCGACGAGATCGACAAGATGAGCATGGATTTCCGCGGCGATCCCTCGTCCGCATTGTTGGAAGTGCTCGATCCGGAACAGAACACCGCGTTCAGCGACCATTATCTCGAAGTCGATTTCGATCTACACGAAGTGTTCTTTATCACGACCGCGAACAGCGAACACGAGATTCCCGGCCCGCTGCACGATCGCATGGAAGTTGTCCGTCTGTCGGGATACACGTCGTACGAAAAGGACCATATCGCGCGGCTCTTCCTTATTCCACGCCAGATGAAGGAAACGGGCCTTACGGAAAAGCACATCGCGTTCGATCCCGGCGGCATCCACACGCTCATCCAGCGCTACACGCGAGAGGCGGGCGTGCGCGAACTCGAGCGCCAAATCGCCAACGTGTGCCGCAAAGTGGCGCGCCGCGTCGTGCAAAACGGCAAGGCAAAGAGTTTCCTTGTCGACGAGAAGTCCGTGCCCGAATTGCTTGGCCCCCACGAATACAGCGATTTGCGCGCGGACACGGAGCCGCGGCCCGGCGTGGCAATCGGCCTGGCGTGGACGTGGGCCGGCGGAGACATCCTGCACATCGAGACAAGCACAATGAAAGGCAAAGGCATCCTCACGCTGACGGGCCAGCTCGGCGACGTAATGAAGGAATCCGCGCACGCCGCGTACACCTACTTGCGATCGCACGCGAAGGAATTGCGAATCCCTGTTGACTTTAACAAGAAGTTCGACCTTCACGTGCACGTGCCGGAGGGGGCCATTCCAAAAGACGGCCCTTCGGCCGGCGTGGCGATGGCCGTTTCGATGGTTTCCGCGCTACGAAACGCCCCCCCCGCGCCACAGCTCGCGATGACCGGCGAAATCACGCTGCGCGGCCGAGTGCTGCCCGTCGGCGGCATCAAAGAGAAAATGCTTGCGGCGCACCGCGCCGGTATTCGCAAGGTACTTCTGCCCAAAGAAAACGAAAAGGACCTGGTTGACGTACCGGAGGAAATCAAGAAGGAACTCACCATCGTCCACGTGACGGAGGTCGATGAGGTGCTTTGCGAAGCGTTCGACCGCACGGCGAAGCACGCGACCCGGTCTGCGCGCGCGAAGCGATGAAGATCCTATCCGCGTCTTACGTGAAAAGCGCAATGCGGCCCGATCAGTATCCGGCTGATGGGCGCCCGGAAATTGCGTTTGTCGGGCGGTCAAACGTCGGCAAATCGACGATGTTGAACGTACTGCTCAACAAGAAGGGCCTCGCGAAAACGAGCAAGACGCCGGGCAAGACACAGACGGTCAACTTTTTCGACGTGAACGGCAAGTACTACTTTGTAGACCTTCCCGGTTACGGATTCGCGCGAGTGTCCAAGGAAATGCGCCAGCAGTGGGCCTCGGTGATGACGTCGTACCTCAAAGCCCGCAGGCCCTTGCGCCTCGTAGTTGCGTTGATGGATTCGCGCCACACACCCGCGGATCAGGACCTCGATCTGCTCGACCTGCTCGAGGACGCCGAAGTGCCTTCGCTCATCGTCGCCACAAAGAGCGACAAACTCCGCCCCAGCGAGGTCGAGGCAGCCAGCCAAACGATCCGGAAAGCCCTTGGACTTGACGAAGACGCTGCAATCATTCCCTTTTCCGCAAACAGCAAGCAGGGACTGCGCGACGTCTGGAATGTCATCGACGCCACGCTCAAGTCATGACGTGGGGCGTTTCGTGCCTATCGAGAGGATGAAGTCGGTGAACAATTGCGACTGGAAGAACTCCGGGCACACCTCGTGTCCCTTTCCCGGCACCACAATGATGGATGCGCTACCTCCCATCTTCTGACACCGCGACACGTACTCCCCCGCGTTCGTTTCGATCGGAACCACCTTGTCCGAATCGCCGTGAATGAAAAGCATGGGGACCTTCGCGTCCGCAAGCGGTCTGATTCGGTCAATAGGATCGTGCTCCTTAATCCGCGCTCGCAGCGCGTCGGCATCCATCTCATATGCTTGCGCGGCTTTCTCAACTCCCGGATAGCTTTCGATGCTGCACACGGTGTAGATACCTGCGATACATCCAACGCGCGCCGCGTTTTCGCTCGCCCAGTTCAAGAGCATGAGGCCTCCGCGGCTTTGCGGGAGCAGGCAGGGCTTCGGGTCAAGGCCGAACTCACGTGTTACGTGATTATAGAAAGCCGTGTATGTTGCTCGCCCTCGAGGACTGCCGTATGACTCCCCCACCTCGACGCCGCAAATCGCGAAGCCCGCGTCGAGCAACTGCTCCGCCATCCACGCGTGGCTTTCGTCTGGGTGTTGACCGATAAACGTCGGTGCATACCACACCCACGGCTTCGATCCGTCCTCCGCGGTCTTCGTCGGAAGAATGACAAATGCCTTGTTCTCCCCAACTTTGAACAGGCGTCGTTCGGCGCCGAACTGCGTCGAACTCGTGGGTTCGGCAGAAAATGCAGCCGCCGCTACAAGAACGCAGAGTGATGCCAGACAGAGCGATCGAACGCGGGCCACCGTGCGGACCCTTCGTACGTCCCGGCTAGAAGAATTCGAAAATGAAAAGTAGTCCTTGGAAGAATTCGTCGAAGCTGAGGTCAAAAATCGCGGTAATGATGCCGAGCAGAATAAGCAGGAATTCCATTGTTCCGTCCCTTTTGCGTTCCAGCGCATGGCCAAGTCTACTGGGCCAGGAACCAGTCCTTCAAGACCTGGCCCCACCAAACCTCACACAGCGCTAGACGCCCGCACCGAGATTTGTATTCAAAAAAACCGCGCGCACGCCGCTCGGGCGTGCGCGCGAACTGAAAGCGATTATTGAATACTCCGAAATGCGGGAGTGCGCTTGGAGCTAGGCCGGTGTCGCGGCGGCCTTCGCTGGACGCCGTGCGTAAACGGATCGCACCGTCAGCGCAGCCAGACCTGCGAGTAACATCGAAATCGACATTGGCTCCGGCACGACCGGCGAATCCATCCCGCCGGTCACGATGACCGCGAGTGCGCTCGCATTCGACCCCTTGCCTTTCCAGGTAAACGTTGTCTCGCCGCTCAACGTAAACGCGCCGAATGATTGCACCTCGCCAAAGTTAAACATATACGAACTCGCGTCCGGCGAATTGCTGCTCAAATCGGGTCCGTTCAGCACGCCCATGTCCGTTTCCAAAATGAGATTAGACACGACGGCGCTCGGCTTGCCGTTTCCCTTTGTGACCGTCGCGACGCTCAGGTAATCGAAACTGACCGTACCGATATCGAATTGGATGGAGTCATCGAGGTCGCTCGACGATTCGCCCCAACTGTACGTCAGCAGCCCCGCGCCGTCGTAGACCAATTCCCAGTACATGGCGGCCCCGGATGATACATCCGCATTCCCGCTCGCGTCCGGCGAGAAGTCATATGCCCCATCGAACAGCGCGAACGACCCGGTATCCCAACTCCCCCAAGTGGCTGCATATTCAGCGGCGGTAAAGTGCGTTTCCGCCATGGCCAGCGGGGTACCGCAAGCCAAGAGTAGTGCTATCAAACCCAGGCGCGAATGTTTGAGTATGTTCATGCGCATCTCCACTTCGGTTCGAAATGTCGACCCCAACGATGGCGGGGAGAGTGCAATCGCGGTGCCGAAGCGGAGTTGTCACACGCAACATATTACGGAACAATGACTTATGGGAACTGCTCGATTTGTGAACAGGCTCGATTCGTGACACGATTTGTCGCCGAGCGTCAAACTGCGCACAGCGCCAAATTTAACAAAAAAAGAGGGCCCCGATTGGGGCCCTCGCGTAGAGTAGATTCTTTCGACGAGTGTTATCGGCGATTGGCACGCCGCCGCAGCGCGAGCGCGCTCAACCCAATACCCAATAGCAGCATCGAACCCGGCTCTGGAACCACACCACCACCATGCGGCCAGTCGTGATCCCAGTCATAGTCCCAATCCCAGTCCCAATCCCACCACCACCAGTAGGAGCCGTGCTTGGCGCCTCTGGAAAACGCATGCAGCGACTTGCTGTTCGCATCCGCGAAGTAGCCGCCGCGATCATCCGCACTCGGCGCTGCGATATCTTCACCAGATTTCGGTCCGTTGAGTGCCACATCCAGCGAATCGTCTAACGATCCAGCGACTTCGCCGAGGGCAGGTGCATTGTCGATCGATAGGTCATTTTCCGTCGCAGATGTTATCCCTGCCAGAGCGGGCAGGGCCAGCATGAAGGCCAGGAATGCTATGGGAAATCCGCAAGTCCGTCTCATGGGAAAACCCCTCCTCCTCTTACATTAATGGGTAAGTAGGGGCAAGATTCGGGCCAAAATCGCCACGTTTACAATCGGTTCTTAAGTTACTTATTTCCAGCATCTTATGAATGCGGCTATCAACCGCTCGAAGTCCCAGAGCAAAAAACCTGCGCAGCATTGATGCACAGTTAGTCAAGTGTGACCCACAATCGCCGTATCCAATGGCTGCAAACGAGCTGAACCGCATTCTGTCGATTTGCATACACTGTGTGATCGGGGATGACGCAGGCAGCGAGGCAGCGCGCGATCTCGCGCAACTCCGTGCGATAATCTATGCCGCAATTAAAACCCCTTGGCAGGTGCAAATTAATGCAATACGTGGCGTTTGGAACGACAGGGATTCGTGTTTCCGAGGTGTGCCTCGGAACGATGACGTTCGGCAAAGAGGCGGACGAGGCAACTTCGGTGGACATCATGAACCGCTCGTTTGACGCGGGGGTGAACTTTCTTGACACCGCCGACATCTACAACAAGGGCGTCACCGAGGAAATCATCGGACGATGGATCGGCCCCCGTCGTAACGAAATCGTGCTTGCGTCGAAGGTGCACTTTCCCACCGGCCCCGGCCCGAACGACTACGGTAGTTCGCGGCGTCACATCATACGCGGCGTTGAGGCCAGTTTGAAGCGCCTGAAAACCGACTGGCTCGACATACTCTACTTGCACCATTGGGACGAACAAACCGCTATCGAGGAATCGTTAGGCGCCATTGCCACGCTCGTCGAACAGGGCAAGGTCTATTACTGCGGCGTGTCGAACTTTTCCGCATGGCAAACGATGAAGGCCATCGCGGCGGCACGGGCCAACGGCGGTGCGCCCGTGTCCTGCACCCAGCCCATGTACAATCTCGTCAAGCGGCAGGCCGAGGTTGAAATCCTTCCGCTCGCGCTATCGGAAAAACTGGCGGTGTGCCCTTACAGTCCGATTGCCGCCGGATTGCTTACGGGAAAATATCTGCGCGGCGAAAGCGGACGGATCGTAGATCATCCGATGTACGCCGAACGATACAAACGGGAGGAGTATTCACAAATCGCCGCGCGCTTTGTCGATTATGCGCGGTCGCACGGAAAAACGCCGTCCGCGCTGGCGACTCGATGGGTTATCGATCACCCGGCTGTCACTTCGGCAATTGTTGGAGCACGCAACCTGGATCAACTGAATCAGGCGCTGGCATGCACGGAGTTTCGCCTCACACCCGCTCAACGCGCCGAAATCACGGCCCTCTCCATCGATCCACCGCTGGCCACCGATCGCGAACCAACCGCAATCGCGATGGACCTGCTGACGAAGAAATAGTAGTCTGCCAACGCACAACCGGAGACTTTGACTAACGTGTCAAGCCCAACGGGCGCAGGTCTCTCGTTGGCGGCCCTCAGTTACGGCCCTTCTTCGCCGCGCCCCACTGGATGATCTCCCGCGCCTTCTTGCTCAGTGTGGCGAGCGTCTCCAGTTTCGGCGTAATGCGCTGGATCGCGCCAGCCTGCATTTGTTTCAACTCGGCCTCTTCATTGTTGATGGCCGTGATCTGACTTTGGATTGCAGCAGCGCCCTTGTCGAGCAACGTCGTGACCTTCAACGTAAACGCGTTCGATCGCGACTCGACGGCCTCTCGAAGCTGTCCAAGCACTTCCGTCGAGAGCATCTGCTCGACCTTCTCCGTGATCGCTTTGTTCAACTTTTCCTTGCGCACGGCGTCGGCGCCGCCGGAACGCACGATCAGTCCAATGATCCCGCCGAGAATTAAACCCGCCAAGCCTCCCCCGATCGCGCCGACTTGTTGTGCCGGCGGCAGTGTCGCGCCGCCCAACTTCTCGGCGAGCTGAAGCGATTGAATAAGGTTATCGTTCACGAGGGCGAATCCCGCACCGCCCAATCCCGCCGCACCAAGAAGCGCTCCGACGATACCGAACCCAAGGTACGACGACCCCATCTCGGCGTGCAGCGCGACAACGCCAGTCTTTGATACGCTAATCGGTTCGCGCTTGTCGATAACCGCGCTGTCGCCAAGCAATTTCGTTATATCGCCGCGTACAACAGTCTCGACGGACTCGACCTCACGATTGGCGCGCCGCTGCACGTCGTCGATGAATTCCCCAACGAGCCGCTCGAGTTCGGATGCCAGCGGTTTGTACCCCTGCCGCTTGGCATTCTTGAAGTTCTCGCCCGAATCGATCCAATTCCGGATTGGCTTCAAAACCGCGTCTTCGATCGCGAGCTTATCAAACAAGTCGTCCACAACTGTCTTGCAGTGCTTCTGCCGATCCTCGTTGTCCGAGCGAATACGCTCGGCATTTCCGCGGAATTCGGACAACTGCTGATCGAGGCGCGTGCGGTTTTTCTGCAGGTCTTCGAGTTTGGGAATGTTCTTGGCCTGTTCGAGTTTCATTTCGAGCGGCCGCGTGTACTTCCACGCCGTCTCGTCCACGAAATTGCACACGCTGTCCACCATCGCGCCCTCTGCGTTCTCGGTATACAAATACTCGTGTATACGGTGCCGCAGCCCCGCGAAATTGCTGCGCGCGAGGAGGTATTGGGCCGTCGCCTTGACGGGGTCCGGGCTGGATTGGAGCTCCTTATGCACCGCAAACGGAATTCGTATTTTCGGATGCATGTCGATTTCGTCCAGCGTGGCGCGCCCTGACGCCAGCATCTCCCCCGCGAGCGCATACAGACTCGACACGAAGAAAATCTCCGGGTTCTTCACGACTCCCGCGAGACTGCGCACGAGGTCCTTGCCCGGACCGCGATGTCCAGTCGGATCGATTTCCTGGTCCGTCAGATGGTCAGCCTTGTTGATGACGAAAAAGACTTTGCGGTTCGCGGGCTGAATCACGTTCGCAATGAAGTCGCGGCTCTGCTCGTTGCCCGCGTTCTGGCTGTCGAGCATGCAGATCACGAGATGGCTCGACGGCACTACTTCCCGCGCGATGCGGTTGTTCGTATGCACGATGCTATGCACGCCGGGCGAATCGATAAGCGACACATCGTCCGCGATGCGCTCGTTCGGTATGTAAACGAACAACTCCTCGAACTTCGTGCGCAAGGTGGCCAGATTCGGGAAGTCCTCGTCGCTGCTCATCGTGATGAGGGTCTTCAAGGTGCCGTTGACGGACTTCGGGTTGTGTTCTGGATACGCCATGACGACATGCCCGCGATGCGAGTCCTGTGACACGTCCACGAAAATATTCAGCGACCTATGGACATCCCGCAACGCGTTCAGTTCGTCTTCGGTGGCAGGCGCGTTCATGCGAAGCACCGTCCGCATATCGTCTCCACGAACGACGTGCGTCAGTTTCGTTGTGCATTCTTCGAGAATCGTCGGCAGGTATTCCTCGCCGAGATACGCATTGACGAGCGTCGATTTCCCGACGTTAAATGCGCCGAGAATGAGCGTGCGGTACTTGCCCTCAAGCAAATTGCGGCGCTTCGCTTCAATCTCCGAAATCTCCGATTCGACTGGGCCCTCGATGTCCCCGTCGGACACGAAACGGTTCAGCGTATTCAACGCGTCAAAGGCCCAACTACGATTAGCGTGGTGTTGTTCAATGCTCATGGGTTCTGCCCCCTCGACCTGGAAAACTGCGATTTGGAACGCAGAGATCGTGTAAAACGAATCCCGATTTTGCAAGCAAAAAACGCCGGGGCAAAAAAATGGCCCGCACCTAGAAGCACGGGCCTGTAAACAATCTACTCGGCGTGAATTACGATTCTATCGCCTGTTCGCGTTAAACCCTTGGTTTGCCCCCTGTTGGCGCGTTGGCGTGGGGCCGCCCGATACGGAAATGCCGATGACCGCAGGCGTCTCGCCCACGAGCCGGTCATCGATGGTGCTGAACAACTGGCTGATATTGCTGATTTGGACGCCGCCTCCGCCACCAAATCCGCCAGCGCCGAACCCGCCGCCTCCAAAGCCACCTTGGCCTCCTCCGAACCCGCCGCCGCCAAACCCAAGTTGACCTCCCCCAAATCCGCCGCCGCCAAAACCACCTTGGCCAAAGCCGGCCCCCTGTCCCCCACCACCAAAGCCGCCGCCTCCGAAACTACCGCCGCCCATCGGGCCGCCGGGGTTCGCCACGACGATCTTTGGAAGCGTGTCCGACACCGCATTCGTGGTATACGCGCGCGTCTCCAGGTTGCCCGTCGACTCCGTCCGCACACGGTCGGGGGTCGTGATAAATAGATGGTTGTTGTCCGTCTCGTATGTGAGGTTGAGCGGACGCAACAGCGCATCCATTGCATCCCGCAGCGGGACGTTGTTGAGTTTGATGGATTGCACCATTCCGTCGGTCACGTATGTTCCGCCTTGAGATTGAGACAGATTAGCAGGCGCGCTGATCCGAATCGGCTCTGGCACGCTCTGGCCCGTTTTCGCCTGGTTCAGCATCTCGCGCTGTTCGGCTGCGGCCTTATGCGCGTACCCCGCGTTGAACTCCCATTCTCGCTGAAGTTTCTCGCGCTCCGCGTTCGGCAGTAACACAACGGAATCGGGCTTGGCCTCGGATTTTAAGACGCTGAACGCTTTGCCGTCTTGCGGCGTCGCGACATAGTACCGGCTTTCGCTTTCGCGCACGATCACGCCGGTATACTGCGTGCCGGCTATGGTGATGGAATCGGCAAGCGCCGCGCCCGCGACAACGGCGATCATGACCAAGAGGCGGGCCGGCATTCTGCGCAGCATCATGGAAAGCTCCTCCATATGCGCGGCGTCCTGAATGGCGCCAGACTGCAACACTCCCGACTCTTTCAGTCTAGCACCGGAGGCGGATTCCGACAATCGAAAGTTTGTCGAAGTGCTTACGCTTCGCGCATGAAAACGCGACAAATGCGCAAAGTAGAAATACGGTCACGCTACGGGGTCGCCGAGTTCAAGCTCCATCGGTTTCCCGTTCAGTTGCGCCCATTCATAATCGAGGATAGCGTACAGCAATGAGTCGCGCCACTGGCCCTTGTTCCAAAGGTGCTCGCGCAAGTGACCTTCGCGTTGGAAGCCGCACTTCTCGAGCACACGCGCGCTCGCAACGTCCTCGGGGTCAACGACCGAGAAAATTCGATGCAACTTGAACTCTTCAAAGCCCAGCGCCAACAAAGCGCCGATGGCCTCGGAACCGAAGCCCTTTCCCCAATCCTCGCGCCGAATGATACAATGCAGTTCGCTTGACCGGTGCCGGTGAAGCATCGAGATAAGGCGGCAGTTGCCAATCACTTTTCCCGTGTCCACGCGCGCGATCGCAAGTTCGAAGTTCGTGCGCGGAATCTCCGTTTGGTGGCGTATTGCGCGCTTTAGGAAGGCCTTGGTCTGTTCTTCGGAATTGGGGCCCCAATTCAGATAGTAGGTCAGACGCGCATCGCGAGAATACTCGTGCACGTCGCTCCAATCCTCATCCCGAAATTCCCGGAGGATGAGCCGGTCGGTCGAACGGAAGATCACCGCGGTCCCCTTCTCCGTCTACCCGTCACTCGCCGAGTCCAGTATACTCCAGATATCCGGGATTTTGAAGGAAATCTTGACGGGAGGTTCCTTTGCCCACCTTCCTATGCTTCTCGAACGTGCCCCTGCCCCAAACAAACCCTGCGGCCGCTACGAATGCTCCGCTTCCGCCGACACTGTAGACGGGCGTCTCCGCGTCTGCCGATTCCCCGGACGGGGTTGTTCGCAAGGTGCAAGAGGTTGAAGGTTCTTGAGTTGCGAATAGACATCCCCTCCGTAACTTACTACGCTACAATGTGTTACTGGGGACTGAATCTGTCACCGGCCAGCGGACAGTACACCTGCGCAAAGCGGTAGCCCCCGTCCAAGTCAAGCACATAACCGCGCCCATTTCGCGGTTTCGTCGAGTCGGGCGCCGTGTCTAAGGCGCGCTCGCTACCTGGCTCTAGCTCTGGCAGGTCGGCTATCCCGGGAAGCATGTCGGCGGCCCCTTTCGAGCTCAAGCTGATCACCCCAACGTTGAAACATAAGGCGGTGGCATTTCCAGGCAAGTTCGGCAGCGAAATCGGGGCGACTGCCCTGTCTGCTAGTTGCACTTACAAACCGAATGTGGCACGCTACGGTACCATTTCGATTCAGAGGGGACAGGGGTGAATCGGGGTGATATCTGAAGCGCCCGGCACGGCCGGGCGCTTCAGCCTTTTCGCTGCAACGTGTTGTCCGTGACGGAGATCATACTTGGGCACAATGGTGCGTACATGGGATTCCGTCGCGAGATTGGTTATACTTACGCCTCTGCAAGGAGTGCGCAAAGGGGGCGCGGCATGACCCCGCGCCCTGCGCGGCCCATGCAGTGGCCCAGCACAAGGAAATAAGACTGATGGCATCGGACCAAGACGGGTCGATAGCGCCACAATACCAAAATTCGCCTATTCTCGACGGAATCAATTCGCCTCGCGATTTGAAACGCCACAGCGTGGAAGAGCTAAAGGCGCTCGCGCAGGAAATCCGCAACAAGATCATCGCGACCGCCTCGGTTAATGGCGGGCATCTCGCACCGCATCTCGGCGTCGTGGAACTTACGATCGCATTGCACTATGTGTTCGACACCGAGTCGGACATGCTCGTGTGGGACGTTGGGCATCAGTGCTACGCGCACAAGCTGCTCACCGGGCGCCGCGACCAATTGCCGACCATCCGCAAGAAGGGCGGCCTCAGCGGCTACCCGAAGCGCTGCGAAAGCCCGTATGACGTGTTCGGCGTTGGCCACAGTTCGACTTCCATATCCGCCGCGCTGGGCATGGCCGTCGCCCGCAACCTGACGGAACAAGAAGGTCGAGCCATTGCCGTCATCGGTGATGGCGCGCTCACAGCCGGCATGGCGTTCGAGGCGCTGAGCAACGCCGGCCATCTTGACAAAGACCTCATCGTCATTCTCAACGACAACAACATGTCGATATCGAAGAACGTCGGCGCACTCTCCGCGTACTTTAACAAGCTGATCACGGGCGGCTTGTATTCGCGCGCGCGCGGCGACATTCACACCTTTATGGAGCGATTTTTCGGTCAGCATGTCACCAAGGCCGCGGAACGCCTCGAGCATTCCGTGAAGGGCTTCCTGATGCCGGGCACCTTGTTCGAGGCGTTTGGACTGCGCTACGTCGGTCCCGTCGACGGGCACGACATGGAAACGCTGGTCGATTGTCTCTCCAATCTAAAGCGCGGCCACGGCCCTGTCTTCTTCCATGTCGTCACGAAAAAAGGCAAAGGCTACAGCTACGCGGAAGACGATCCGCTCACCTATCATGGAGTGCAGGCCTTCGACATCGAGACCGGAAAGTTTCAATCCTCCGGCGGCGGCGCCGCGCCCACGTTCACGAACGTGTTCGCCGACGCACTAATCGAGGCAGCCAGGCAAGACTCTCGCGTCGTCGCCATCACCGCTGCCATGCCCACCGGAACCGGCTTGAGCAAGTTTGAGAAGGAATTTCCCGACCGCTGCTTCGACGTGGGAATTTGCGAGCAGCACGCGGTCACCTTTAGCGCAGGTCTCGCCACGCAGGGGCTGAAGCCCGTTTGCGCGATCTATTCGACGTTTCTCCAACGGGGGTATGACCAACTCATACACGATGTATGTCTCCAAAACTTGCCGGTGGTGTTTGCAATTGACAGGGCGGGGGCCGTGGGCGAGGACAGCCCGACGCAGCAGGGGGCGTTTGATCTCTCTTTCCTGAGACTGGTGCCGGGCATCAACGTGTGCGCGCCGCGCGACGATGTCGACCTTCAGGCAATGCTGAGTTGGGCGCTGGCGGAGGCTGGGCCGAGCGCGATTCGCTACGCGCGCAGCAAAGCCCCCACAATCGGCGCGAAGGAAGGCCGCGACATTCTCCGCGGCGAAATCCTGCGCGAAGGCTCCGACGCGACCTTGCTGGCCGTGGGTCCGGTTGTCGCGACGTGCCTCTCCGCCGCGGACGCATTGCAGCGGGAAGGCTATTCCATTGGCGTCGCCGACGCGCGCTGGATTAAGCCGCTCGACGCCACGCTGCTGGATCGCCTCCGCGCGATGCCGATTATCACTGTCGAAGAGAATACGCTTCCCGGCGGGTTTGGCGCGGGCGTCCTCGAATACTTCGCAGACCACGGCGGTCTGGACGATTTGAAGATCAAGCGGTTGGGATTCCCCGACCGTTTCCTCGATCATGCCACGCGCGACGAACAGCTCTCCGAAATCGGCCTCGATTCCGAAAGTATTTCCGCGGCCGTCCGTGAGCTGTTGGGCCAACGCATTACCCATCCCGTCTCGTGACGCGCGTCGCCCTAACCGGCGCCTCGGGCCACGTCGGCGCGAACCTCGCACGCTTACTTATCGAAAAACAATTCGATGTTGCCGCGCTGGTGAATCGCGATACTCGCGCACTCGATGGGCTTCCCTGCCGGCGCCCAAATGGTTCGGTCCTCAATCCCGAATCCTTGCGCGCCGCATTTGCGGGCGCGGAGATTGTCTATCACCTCGCTGCCATTATCATTCTTACGCGCGACCGGGACGGCATCGCCTGGCGCACGAACGTCGATGGTACGCGCAACGTTGTTGACGCGTGCATCGCGTGCGGCGTCCGGCGGATGGTGCATTGCAGTTCGATACATGCGTTCTCTCCGTATCCGGCTGACGAAGTCGTCACGGAAACGCGCGCCCTCGCGGACGGCCCCGATCTACCGGACTACGATCGCTCGAAAGTGGCCGGCGAACTCGAGGCGCTAAAGGGAATCGATCGCGGACTTGACGTCGTCATCGTGAATCCAACCGCCGTCGTTGGCCCGAACGATTTCAAGCCATCCCCGATGGGAAAGCTGCTGCTCGATCTAAAGGCACGGCGCATGCCCGCTGTCGTCCGGGGAGGGTTCAACTGGGTGGATGCGCGCGACGTCAGCATCGGCGCCGAGGCAGCAAGCCGGATGGGACGTTCAGGCGAGCGCTATCTGCTCGCCGGACACCACCGCTCCCTCCTGCAACTCGCCCGAATGGCAAGCGAAGTTACGGGAGTCCCTCCACCGCGGTTCCAGACCCCGGTTTGGATGGCAACACTCGCGCTGCCCTTCGCCGTCTTCGCCGGAAAGCTGTCGGGAAAACCTGCGAAGTTCACCAGAGATGCGTTGCGCGCCATTACGCACCACCAACGCGTGTCTCACGAAAAAGCCGCGCGCGAACTGGGCTACGCGCCGCGTCAGTTGCACGAGACGCTTGCGGACACCTACCGCTGGTTCGCCGAACGCGGGACTTCATGAATCAGTCCAAACTTGGATTTCAGCGACAATGACCGAACGTCAGTTCTACGACTACATGCTTTTCGCCGGCTTCGTTTCCGCCTTAATCGTCTTCTGCTTTCTGTTGTTCTTCACGGCGCCATACGGACGCCACGTCCGCACGGGCTGGGGACCGACAGTGCCGAATCGACTTGGCTGGATCCTCATGGAAACGCCCGCGGTCCTGTCGATTCTCTACTTCTGCCTCTCGGCGCGCAGTAGCGCGCTTGGTATCGCCTGGATACTGCTCGCGATTTGGCAAACGCACTATCTCTACCGCACCTACGTTTTCCCGTTTCTGCTCCACACACGCGGTAAACGTATGCCCCTGACCATCGTTCTCTCAGGCGTGACATTTAACGTATTCAATGGTTATCTCAACGGCCGCCACCTGGCTTGGGCGACGGAATCGTACTTCGTCGCGTGGCTTACGGACCCGCGGTTCGTCGCCGGACTTTTGGTGTTTGCGTGCGGTCTTGCGATCAACATCCAGTCTGACCGAATCCTAATAGCCCTCCGCAAGGACCGTGAATCCGGCTACTCGATTCCACGCGGCGGCCTCTACCGCTGGATTTCCTGCCCAAACTATTTCGGCGAATGTATCGAATGGTGCGGATGGGCATTGTTGACGTGGTCCCCAGCGGGCCTGGTGTTCGCCGTGTGGACTGCCGCCAATCTCGTGCCCCGCGCCCTCTCGAACCACCGCTGGTATCGGGAACAGTTCGCGGAGTATCCCCCGGATCGAAAAGCCATAATTCCGTTCGTCCTGTGACCCGGCGATATTGACAAACCCGCCCGGGCCTGCTTTCATGGGAGTGCAAGGCTGGGCTGGAGTCTCCCGAACCATGGCTTCCCGGGTACAGGTGCACGGTATCGACGTACTCGACGGTTACATCGCGCGTACGCGCGAATTCATGAACGATTGGCTCAAATTCAACCAGCTTCTCGGCGCGTACACGACACCGGGCGTAAACAAACTCCAACTTGAAACCTACTTCCTGCAACTGAAAAGCAAGCTTGCCCGCGACCACCGCGTCCTCAGCGATCGGCTCGGCCCCGACTGCAAGTTCACCGTCGACGTCATCAACATCGTTTCCAGTGCGACGAGCCTGGAGAACATCTACGCACAATCCGAGGTCGCCGTCCGCAAACTCCAAAGCGAGTGGCACCGCTCGTTCATTACGGTCAACGAAACGCTCGGCAATCTGGAGGACAAACACAAGCGCGCCGAAGCGGGCGAACGTGTCAACGTCGGTGGTATCTGGATTCAGTCGAAGGTCAAGAAGCCCTTACCGTGGCGGACCATTTTGAAGTATGCGGGAACTGCGGCCGCGCTTGTCGTCATCGTCTTTTCCATTTACGTCATGCGGAACTTTCTCGGCTTCTGGGCGCCAAAAGCCGGCGAAGGCATAGCGGTCAGCGCCGCCATGACCGACGAAGAGCGGGTTCGCGTCATGATCAACACGATGAAGGCGGCGACGGAAGCGGGCGACATTGACACCATGATGACGGCATTCTCGGATAACTTCGCTTTCGAACAAGGTGGAAAGACCGAAGTACGAGCGTTGTTGAAAGCGTACGAGCTGCAAGGGGGATTCAAGGGATCGATTCTCGACACCTCGCAAGCGAAAATCGAATTCGACGGCGATAAAGTGAAGTTCGCCCCTGTCCAATTCATCGGGCCAAACGATCAGACGGCGCTCACCGTCATCGCCGAACGCAACGGCGAACGCTGGCTTATCACGGGAATGGGCGGACTCTAACGCGCCAAATCGACGCTCGTATCGACATGGCGGCGAAACTCGCGCTTGTTGAGTTCAAAGTCCTGCGGGATGAGGGTCGGATAGGCATTATTGAAGCATGCCAGGCAGAACTGGTCTTTGCGCATGCCCGTCGCGTCAACCATCCCATCAATCGTCTGGAACTTCAGCGTATCCACACCGAGGAAGTCGCGCATCATCTCCACGGTCATCTTCGCGGCAATGAGCTTTTCCTTCTGCGGCGTATCGATGCCGTAGTAACACCCATTGATGATTGGCGGGCAACTGATGCGGAAATGAATCTCCTTCACGCCGCATTTGCGCAACATCTTGATAATCTTCTTTGAGGTTGTGCCTCGAACGATGCTGTCGTCCACCAGAACGATTCTCTTGCCCTGTACCGCGGACCGCGCGGGATTGAGTTTGATCTTCACGCCGAAATCGCGAATTTGCTGATCCGGCTCGATAAACGTCCGGCCAACATAGTGGTTGCGAATGAATCCCATGTCGAACGGTATACCGGATTCATGCGAATACCCCAGCGCCACCTGGTTCGACGAATCGGGGACGGCCATTACAAGGTCCGCTTCCACCTGGTCTTCCTTGGCGAGGTTGCGCCCAAGCTGCTTGCGGACTTCGTCCACGCTGCGACCAAACACTACGCTGTCCGGGCGTGCGACGTACACGTACTCGAAAATGCACGGGTGCGGTGTAACGCGCTCGAAGGGCTGAACGGACCGGATTCCGGAGCGATCGATAACCAGAATTTCGCCCGGTTCGACATCCCGGACGTATTCGGCGTCAATAATGTCGAGCGCGCAGGTCTCGCTCGCGAGTACGTACGCGCTGCCCAGCTTGCCCAATACCAGCGGGCGGAATCCATGCGGGTCCCGCGCCGCGACGATTTCTTCGCCATTCGTCGCAAGAATCGAATACGCGCCAACCACTTTGTGCAGCGCGTCGATTACGCAGTCCACGAAAGACGCCTCACGCGACTTGGCGATCAAGTGGATGATGACTTCCGTGTCCGAAGTCGCCTGGAAGATATGCCCGTCCGCCTCGAGTTCGTCGCGCAATACAGACGCATTTGTCAGGTTGCCGTTGTGGCACAATGCAACCGAACCGTACCGGTAGGACCGCATGAAGGGCTGTACGTTTTCGAGCACACTCGTGCCGAACGTCGAATACCGCACATGCCCTATCGCGATGTCGCCTTTCAGCGGCTTCAGACGGTGTGGCTTAAATACATCGGCGACCAAACCCACGCCGCGATGCCCAATCAACTGCCCATTGTCCGACGCGACGATTCCGGCGCCCTCCTGGCCCCGGTGCTGCAACGCATACAGGCCAAGGTACGTCAAGGTCGCCGCATCCGGGTGACCAAACACGCCGAACACGCCGCACTCCTCGCGCACGTGATCGCCGTCGGGATGGTGCTCCGATTCGTCCGGGTCAGCGTCGATCTGCGACATCAAAAGTCCCTCTTGCCGGTAAGCAATCGATAGGCCTCGACATACTTTTCGCGCGTCCGAAGCGCCACTGCTTCGGGCAACGCCGGTTGCGGCGAGTTCTTGTCCCAGTCCGTCGTCTCCAGCCAGTCACGCACAAACTGCTTGTCGTAACTGGGCTGGCCGCGCCCCGGATCGTACTGATCCGCGGGCCAAAAGCGTGACGAATCCGGCGTCAGAATCTCGTCCGCCAGCACGAGTGTATCACCCCTCGTGCCAAACTCGAACTTAGTATCGCACAGAATGATACCCCGGGACGCAGCGTACTCGCGTCCACGCGAATACACGGCAATCGCCGCCGACGACGCGCGATCGCACCAGTTCTTCCCGATCGCTTCCGCCGCTTCGCCGGGCGAGATATTGATGTCGTGCCCGGATTCCGCCTTGGTAGCCGGAGTGAAAATGGGCGTATCCAACCTGCTCGATTCAACAAGCCCCGCCGGCAACTTAATTCCGCAGACGGTGCCGCGCTCACGGTATTCCTTCCATCCGCTGCCCGCAAGGTATCCGCGCACAACAAACTCGACGGGAAACATCTTGCACTTGCGCACGAGCATCGACCGCCCCTCGAACTGTTCGGGGTACGCGCGGAATTCCGGCGGGAAGTCGGCGATGTCCGCGGAGATGAGGTGGTTTTCAACGAGGTCGCTCATCATTTCAAACCAGAAAAGCGACATCTGCGTAAGTATCTTGCCTTTGTCGGGAATTCCTACCGGATTAACCCAGTCGAACGCGGAAATTCGGTCGGTCGCCACGATAAGCAACCGGTCGCCCAGATCATAAATGTCGCGTACCTTACCTCTCGCGCTGGGCGCGCGTTCCGGGATGTTCGTTTCACAAAGTGCATTCGACATCATTGCGGTACTCGCGTCTCCTTTCGAACGTTCACTCGACTGGCTCAGAACCATTGAATTCAGAAAAATGTCCCTTGCAAGTGTGCCCGGTTCACTTCGAGCAAATCGTCCAAGAGCGCCCGGCACCCCGCGGCGTCCGGTGTCAGGGGATGTTCGAGCAACGCCTGGAATGCCGTCTCCCGATTGCCGGTGACCGCCGCCTGCACGGTGAGCGATTCGTAGGCCTTGATGTTTTGCATCAAACCGCGAATCACGGGGGCGGGCGCCTGCTGCGGAATCGCCTTTGCCCCGTCCTTCCCGATGACGGACGGCACCTCGACGGACGCATCGTCGTCGAATGTCGGTATCGCGCCGTTGTTGCGCGTGCAGATGATCTGCGTATTCCTGGTATCGTTTTCGATCGCGTCGATCAAGTAAAACGCTGCGGTCGAGTAGTGCGCGCCGCCGCGCTTGGACAACTCCGGTGGTTTTTCGTTCAATTCCTTTTGCTTGTACTTCTCGAAGAGGCTTGCCTCGATTTCGACGACTTCCTCCCCGCGCGTCTTATCTTTCCGCTTTATCTTTGCCAGGGCCGCGTCGGTTGCGTAAAAGTACTGAAGGTATCCGTTAAGAAACATGCGCAGACTGCGCATGGCCGCGCGCATGCTCTCGCAGATCGCCGGGTCGTCCCATTCCTCGTGCGCCACCTCGATAAGCTTATCGAGCACTTCTTCCGTGCGGTCTTTCCCGTCCACCTCAAAATGCCGAATCCACGAAAGGTGGTTGAGCCCGACGTAGTCGAGCTGTACGGTTTCCATCTTGCATCCAAGGTGTTTTACCACTTCCATCACGATGCCGATGGGGATATTGCACAATCCAAAGCTCGTAACCTTGCTGTGCTTGATAAGCGCCTCGGTCACGATACCCGACGGGTTGGTAAAGTTCACCAAATATCCGCCGGGCGCCAGTCCCTCCATCGCCCGCGCAATATCGAGTATTCGGGGAATGGTCCGCAATGCGCAGCAAAACCCACCGACACCGGTCGTCTCCTGGCCGATGATGTTATGGCGCAAACCAAGCTTTTCGTCTTCGATGCGTGCCTGAATCCCACCGACGCGCAACTGCGTCACAACGTATTTCGCGCCCTTCACCGCCTCGCGCATGTCCGTCGTGTGATGGACCGTGAAGGGGCTTCCGTGCCGCTCCGACATGCGCCGAGCCAGACCTGCCGTGATTTCCAACCGTTCGAGGTTCGGGTCCATCATCCAGACTTCGGTCACAGGGATGCGGTCCAACCGCTCGAACAAACCGTCAACCAGCTCCGGCGTATAGGAACTACCGCCGCCAATAACTGCAAGTTTCATGAACCGAAAGGGACCTCCGCGGAACTGCCATCCGACTCGGCCGGACAAATCGTTTCGAGGCAGGATTCCGACCGCGTACCCACCGGTTGGCGCACCGGCGGCACGCCGAAAGTTTACGGAGGGCGCATCAATAATTCAAATCGATTGTGCGATTGGGACGGGTCGTGACTCGCCTTGCCGAGCACGAGTTACCCGAAGAAACACCGCCGCACCCGCGCAATACACTGCCAGGCTGATCAACAAGACCGTGGAGAATCCAAGTTCCATCGCGGCAACTATCGCGCCCACGGATGCGAACACGCCCGCCGCGCCGTTAATCCCCCATGCCCACGGTGTAAGGTGCGGCGAAATCGCCTCGATAACGCGCAGCCCGGTCGGAAACGGCATGCCCATGAAAAACGCGAGCGGCGCAACAAGCAGCGCGGCGATGACATTGCGCACCAACACGTCTTGCCCCAGCCAATACGGCAACAACTCCGCCGTGAGGAACTGCAATGCCACCGCCAGACCCGCGATCGCCGCTACGGACACCGCGACGATTCGTCGTGGCGTGGCGCGAAGCCACCCCGAGGCGAGCGATCCGCATCCCGATCCCACCAGCATCGTCGCAAGCACCGTGACTATCGCGTGTGTCGGGTGGCCCACAAACAACGTCAGCTTTTGCATCAGGACGATTTCGATGGTCATGTATCCGGCGCCGAGACAAGAAAAATAGAATGCCGCCCCCAGCGCCCGCGCGTTAACCAGCGGCGATCCGGCGCGCCGCGATACATGGAGCAGCGGCAAAAACACCAAGCCAACCAAACACACCACCGACAGGAATAGCAGCACGCCAAGCACAACATGCGCAAACGATCCCCCGCTCGCCGCCCAATGCGGCGGGGTAATCAAGAGCGATTGCCATTTGTTGGGATTGAAGAAGAATGGACGGTCATCACTGCACGGCCGCACGTCGTAAGGATATGACGCAAAATACCGTTCCTCGTCGCCTGTCTGCATCGCTCTTATGTACGCCACAGCCGGATTGAGCGCGCCCTCGTATGGCGCGGGATACCAAACGTCCCTGCCATACCGCGCCAACGCCTCCGTTGTGAGACGCAAGGCTTCAATTCCGGGGCGGTACGCGATCTTGAAGTTGCCCTGGTCTTGCAGTTCTTCCAGTACCTCGATTTCCTCGTCGGTGAACGGCTGCTTTTTCGCGAGAATGGTGCCCCAGTCGCGATCGACCAGGAGCGCGACGTGTTTCCAGGGCTCCCGCACGCCGCTTTCGCGCAGCGCGTGCAGCGTCGTGATCCCAAGGCGCAGCGTCTCGCGTGGATACCGGAATGCGTACCGGCTGATGCTGATCGCACCGTCCGGCTGTAGCACGCGTAGATACTCACGCAACGCGTCCGTCGTGTACAGGTAGTTCTCCGCCAGGGAATACGCACCCGACGCCATGGCCGCCCATGTGTCCACTCCGTTCATGTACACCAGATCGAACGTACCGTCCGGTACCCCGTTGATGTAGCTCCGCCCTTCGCCGTGGACCAATTGGACTCCCGGCGTGCTCGACAAGCGGCCGTTGTAGTCGGCGTAATCGGTCGCAGTCGCGTCGCGTATCGCGGAGTTGATTTCGACGCCAACGACGTGCGAAGCGCCGTGCTCGATCGCGTCGCGTACCTCCGTGCCGCCGCCCACGCCAATAACCACCACGCGATTCGGCTTTCGGAGCGAGTAGATTGTCCCCGAACCCAATTGACGCGTGGGGAACGGCCACGCAGCTCCTTCGGAGTATGCCAACAGCCGCGTGTAAGCGTCGCCATCGGTGAAGATCACCTTCATCGGACTGAGCTCCCCGGTGCGTCTGTTTACATGCGCAAGCCCGCCGCCCCCTAGCACGTCCACACGCCCGCCGGCCGTCCAACGGGACTGCTCGATGACCGCCTCCGGGAACCGTTGTTGGAACCACCGTAGTGTCTTGCTGGAACAAATCTGAACGTGAAAAATCGTCGATGCGGCAGGCAGCAACGCAAGCGTAGCCATAGCACACGCCGCGTGGAGGAAAGCCCATTGGCGACTGGCCCGCCAGACGTACGGAACGGCCACAACGCACATCGCCGCAGTCATTGCCAAAGCAAGGCGCTCACCCGTGTAGCCAAAAGCCGCCACGAACAACAGACACCCCGCGCCGGACCCCGCCATATTGAAGAAATAGAGCCGTGAGATGACCGCGGGATAACGCAAAAACGATGCGCCGATGGCAAGCCCTGCCGCGAAGTACGGAACCCCCAGCGCCACAAAATAGACCGCGAGCTTAAGGAGTTCGAGCGGCTGTTTCGACGCGAGAACGGCGTCGATCTCGATCTCGCCGATCAGGAGCATTCCCGCGATGTTGTTGAGCGCGAACCCCAACACCGCGCAACCGATGAGCGGCTCGGGCGGTAGCGTACGTGCCCGCCGCCAAACGGTTAAAACGCCCCCGCTTACGCTGAAACCCAGAAGCGCCACAGTTATGACGCAATACACGAAGCTGTTCCACATCGACAACGACAACAGCCGCATATGGACCAGCTGAATGCAGAGCACGGCGGCGGAACATACGAACACAATCCCGTACAACAATGTAGGGACTTTGACTACAGTGCCTTCTGCCGCGTCGCTTGACATCATAAGTGGGGAAGGGGCCCGCTTGCCTCTTGCGTCAGGGTGACTGCCAATGCTCAGGATGGCGCTAGTATGGAGATTGCGCCGGCCCGCCTCAACGTGCCAATTAAATCAAGGACTTCACGCCCACATTCGCTTTACAGATCGCACCCCTCTGGAAATTTTCGCCGTTTCCGTCTATCGTACTGACGCTCGAGGTACTGTGAATTGGGAATTGAGCGGCTGGGCATGGTTGGATTCGATCTGGCATGGGTCCTCTCGGGACTCTTCCTGATACCCTACTTGGTGTGGGGCGTATACCTGCTGCAACAGCGCCTCGTACGCGATGTCGAACTGGACCGCGCCGTCGAGCTGTTTACTGTCGTCTTCCTCATTCTGTTTTTTGGTTTCGAGTTCGCGCTGATCAAAATCTGGCTGGAAAACGACATTGTCTCGCTTGTGTTTGCCGTACTCGCACTTATCGTGTCCGGATTCGCCCTGTACGGTCCCCTGCTCATGTCCTTCGGCTCGCACCTCCTGGTGGACGTACTGATGCCGACGGGGCGGTACAATCCCCCAGCTCCGCGCTACGGAGCGGCTGAGGGTTTCGAGATGCGGGGCGATTACGAGGGCGCCGCGCGCGAATTCATCTCCATCGCCCGCAGATTCCCAAAGGAAGCCCGCGCCCCCTTGCGCGCTGCCGACAACCTTATGAAAATCGGGCGCCCGGAGGTCGCAGCCCCTTGGTTCGAAGCGGCGCTCGAGCTAATCAAGGACCCTGAAGAGTCGCTGTCAATTGTCAACCGATTGTGTGACATCTATAGCAATGAACTCAACCAACACGACGAGGCCCGCGAGGTGCTCGAAGAATATATCGAGCGCTTCCCAAACGCACCCTACGCCGATTCCGTTCGCCGCCGCATCGCCGCACTGCCAGAGCCGGTCGGCGCCGTTCATCAACCCGTCACCGAGTAACAGCCGTTCCGCCTCCGGACACCTGATCCGGGACCTCCCTCCCCCAACTAAGTCATTCGTGAATATGCCTTTAAGCAAAGTCATTCCCGGTCATCCCCTTCAGTTTTCTCGCTTTTATCCATTCCATCATTTGCCAACTTTTCCGTTTCTGGGGTAAACTTCCGTAAGAAATTCCGGGTCGGGGATTTCGCAAAGGGTTGACTACCTTGGTAGAGGGTTATTGTGCAGCCATATCGTGTCTGCGTAGCGGACGACCATGAAGAGGCAGCGTCGGTCCTGGTAGAGGGGCTGCGCCGCAACAACTATGACGCATTCGCCGTCCACACCGGCACCGAGGCTATCGAGGCCTGCGCCAGAGGTGGTGTCGATCTCATCCTGCTCGACATCTGCTTCCCGGACGTAAACGGGTACGAGGTCTGCGAGAAAATAAAATCCATGCCCGCATCACGGGACACGGTCGTCATTTTTGTCAGTGTTAAAGGGTCTCAGGAAGACATCGCCAAGGGGTATCACCTCGGCGCGGCGGACTACATCACGAAACCGTACAATCTTCCCATGGTGATGATTCGCGTCGATGCCGCCATGCGCACGAAGAACTTGCGCGACCGCCTCCGCGAACAGGAGGAATTGGTCGACTCCGTTTATACCGACCACCTCACCGGCCTGCGCAACCGGCGTTTCCTGCTCGAACGCTTGCAGGAAGAAGTCGAGGAGGCGAACCGCCACGACTACCCCGTCTCTTGCATCGTATTCGACATCGACGAAATCCATGCGCTCGACGACGAATTGGGCCCCGTTTCGCTTGACGATCTACTCGTAGAATTGGGCATGGCCCTTCGCAATTACTCGCGCACCTACGACGTTTTGGCGCGGTTCGACGGCACGATGTTCGCCGCCATCCTCCCCCATACACCGCTCGATCAAGCTACGAGGTACGCGAGCAAAATCATGTGCGAAGTGGACAGCACAACCTTTTCCGATCCCAGCTTCCCCACGGAAGTTCGCCTCAGCGCAGGCGTCGTCTCCTGCCGCAACGGCAAACAATTCGGCGCCGACTTCGTCCTCGGCGAAGCCATGCGCGGGCTCCTGCGTGCCAAAGGCCGCCCTGAAGGCGAAGACCGCCTCTGCGCGCTCAACCTGGCTGAAGCAAGTTAGCGTCAGCTATCGATCATTTTACGGTCATTCTCGCCGCCTGCCCCATCATTCCATTGCTCCCCTTAGAGGCTCTAACAATAATGACGTCTTTGCGTTTACCCCGAAGGGGTTTCGGCGCGCAGCCCACGGTTGGCCCGCCGAAGTCGCTTCGACGTAGGCGGGGCTACCCTGGGTACCAACCACCCGCATTAGGGAATGTACCCTGAGGGGGTTTCGGCATTAATGTCAGAGGCTCTTACTCCCATTGCTTTCATTCTCGCGCGCACGTAAGCAAAACAAGGGCGCGGAACCAAAACTGGTCCCGCGCCAAAACAACGACAGTTAACTTGGTTATCGTGCGTCCACCGTCACCCCCGGCCAATCGTCCGTCCGGAACGGCGACGCCGGTAGTCCAAACCCGTTGTAGAGATCGCAGATGGGATTGTCCGCCCAACCGTAGCGCACTGCCACCGGCTTCGCGACATTCGGGGACGACACAATCACATCATCACCCGCGATGCTCACATCCGCCCAGTGATAGACCTTGTCCTCGCCCGCGACAGCGAACCCGCGCAGCGGACCGCCCGCATTGTTGTTCTTCAAGCCACCGTCCGTGTCCGTAAACGTCACAACGGCTTTGTTGCCATCGACGCGAATCGATTTGTACATCGGCCCTTGATCCGGCCAGTCGTACCCGTACGCCGTCTTGAACGCCGAAAGAGCAAGCCGAAGGCCAACGTCCTGCTTGTTTTTCGGGTGGATATCCTTGGCTTCGCCGATATCGATAATCGTCGCCATTCCCGTGTTCGGCAGACCGAGCGTGCGCAGTTGCGCCTCGCGCAGTTCTGCCCACGCCGACGGTGCATTAGCGTCCTGTGTCTGCTCCATGAAGTTCGCGAGTTGCACGAAGAAGAACGGGAAATCGCCTTCGCCCCAGTTCTTCCGCCAATCCGTAATCATCGTTGGGAACAGGCTGCGATATTGATACGCGCGGGACGCGTTCGATTCGCCTTGATACCATATTGCACCCTTAATTCCATACGGAATCAGCGGCGCGATCATTGCGTTGTATAGTCCCGCCGCGCGCCACGACGAGTCCGGGCCTTGTGGCGCGCCCGGCTTCTTCGGCTCCGGCTGGTTAGCGGCCTTTGCTGCGTCGGCCGCTTTCTGCCATTCGGCCATCGCCTTGTCGAATTCGGCCTTTGCCGCGGGATAGTTCGCCAGCGCTTCTTCCCATCGTTTAAGAATTGCAGCGCAGTCTGGGTTTGCCTGAAGGCTGGCGTAACTCGTCCACGCTTCGGCGGGCGTCCCACCCCATGACGTATTAATCAGCCCGACCGGCACTTTGAGCGTTGTCGCCACTGATCGGCCAAAGTAGTACGCGACCGCGCTGAAATCGCCAATAGTTTCCGGTGAACAAACGTCCCACTTCCCTTCACATCCCTCGAGCGGCTCGCCCGATACCTTCCGCGTCACCGAGAACAGGCGAATATAGGGATGTTTTGCGTTGGCAATCTCCTGCTCCGGGTCCTTCGACTGCTTCACCGCCCACTGCATGTTCGACTGCCCCGAGCAGACCCAGACGTCACCGATCAGGATGTCTTTGATCTCCGCAGTCGAGCGGCGCGCCTTGATCCGCATCGCATACGGACCGCCGGGCTTCATCGGCTCGAGCACGGCCTTCCATTTGCCTTCCGCATCGGATTTCGACTTCGCTGTCTGCCCCGCAATCGATACGCTTACGCGCGTGTTTGGCGTGGTCGTGCCCCAGACCGGCACGTGTATGTCGCGCTGCAGGACCATGTGGTCCACGAACAGCGTCGGCATCGTAATTTCCGGCTTGCTCTTGCTCGGCGCAGGCGCGTCTGCGGCGAATGACGAACCAACCGCAAGCAGCACGGTCATAAAGAACGCAACTGTAGCCCTCATAATTTGCCCTTTCTAAAGAATCGCAATACCCCGCGCACCATTACGCCATGATCCGCCGGGACGATCAAATTCATCCCAAACCGCCGTTAGAGAGTTCCCAGTTCTCGGAAGGCAGCAATTTCAGCGGCCGAATACCCAATTTCTTGGAGTACTCCGTCCGTATCCGCGCCGAGGTTCGGCGGTGGCACGCGCACTTGTCCCAGCGTTTCAGAGAACTTAATCGGGATTCCCAACTGCTGGATTGCTCCTTCGGTAGGGTGTGCCACCGTCGTAAACATGGTTCGATGTCGTAGCTGCGGGTCGTCCATCGCCTCCTCGACGAGATGTACGGGACCCACGCACGCGTTTTTGTCCGCAAAGAAAACGTCCCATTCCGCGCGCGTTTTCGTCTTGAAGACACTTGCCAAGTCGTCGCAGATGCGATCCGCGTCGTCTATATTCAGTTGTTCGGGGATGTACTGCCCGCGGCCAATCGCAGAACACAGGTTTGCCCAGAAGTGCGGTTCAAGACAGCCGACGGTGATGTACCCGTCTTTCGCGGGATAAATCGCATAACACGGGAACTGGCCAAGCAACATGTGTTCGCCGCGCTTCGGGCTGACGCCCGTTCCGAAATACCACCCCGCAAACAACGACAACCAATAGGCCACGCCATCGGTCATCGAGATATCGACGAATTGTCCTTTGCCGGTGCTCTGTCGCGCTATCAATGCCGCGAGAATCCCAATGATCGCCATCTGCGCGCCGCCTCCGATATCGGCGACCGTCAAGCCGGGGATCGTCGGCGGCCCATCCTTCGGACCGGACAATTCGAGCGCGCCCGCGATGCCCATGTAGTTGATGTCGTGACCGGGCCGGTTCGCATACGGTCCGGTCTGACCGTAGCCAGTGATGGCGCAGTAAACGAGGCGCGGATTCACCTCCTTCAAGACGTTGTAGCCAACGCCGAGCTTATCCATCACACCCGGACGAAACCCTTCGACTAATACATCTGCGTCGCGCACCAGCCGTCTGAGAATCTCGACACCTTCGGGCGATTTCAGATTCAGGGTCATGCTGCGCTTGTTGCGGTTGAGCACAAGGTGCATGTAACTCTGGTCGCCTTTGAACGGCAGGAACTCGCGGACGTAATCCCCCCGCCCCGGCTCCTCGACCTTGATCACGTCCGCGCCAAGGTCCCCCATCAGCATCGTGCAAAACCCGCCCGGCAACAACCGGCTGCAATCGATGACCTTGATCCCGTTCAGTGGCCCGCTCATGGAATACCCCGAAGAATGGAAGTCCACAGATCGCACCGATTCTCACGGATTAGAATGCTCTACGAAACTAATCCGCGTTACTTTGCGCAATCTGCGGTTACAGATCGAATTACTTTATTGCGACGTGTTCGCTCGATGCCTTTGCGTCCAGCAGTGACGGCGGAAACGCAAGGTCCTCTTCCGCGAGGATGCCCTGTTCGAGCCAGGTGTGTCTGCCGTCGAGCACCGCGAGCGCAGTCTTGTACTTCGCGTCGTCGTCGTTATGCCACAGATCGTGGAAAATGCGGTCTGCCTTACGCCGCGCGAGCTTGCAGAACACGTCCGCCAACTCGACGGCCTTCTCCGCGTCCGCGTGTTTATGGTGCTGCATGGTGCGCGCGCGCCGAATGGCGCATGCCATCGCAAAAAGTTCCATCGCGATGTCGACCAACCGAAACAAGAACACTTGCTTGTGCTGCAATTTGGCCTTGTACACGATCATGCCGTGGAAAATCTCGCGCGCGAGTTTACGTGACCGCCGTTCAATAAACCGCATGTGCGTTTCGAGTACGCCGTATTCAAGGTGCCCGTGCGCGTCATAACGCCGCCAACTCGATCCGCCCAACCACCGCGTCGGGTACCACGTCGCATAAAACGCCGCGACTCGCGGCAGGGCCGCAAGCTTCTTGTTTGTTGGCGTTTCGGGATCGACCATCGCGCCGGCCACCTGCAAATGCTTGTCGACCGCCTCGCGCGCGATGAATAGATGCATGATCTCGCTCGCGCCCTCGAACACTTTCGTGATGCGGGAGTCGCGCATCATGCGCTCGACTCCAATCGGCTTCTCACCCCGCGCGACAAGCGACCGTTCCGTCTCATAGCCGCGACCGCCGCGAATCTGGAACGTGTTATCGACGGTTTCCCACGCTCGGCACGTGTTCCATTCTTTCGCCGCGGCCGCTTCCAGCCGAATATCGTAATTACCGCGCACGGCCATCTCCGCGGAAAGATACGCAACCGCCTCCATCGCGAAGACATTCGCGGTCATATCGGAAATCATGTGGGATATCGCCTCGTGCTTGCCGATCGGCCTCCCCCACTGCACGCGCTCGTTCGCCCACTTTCTGCAAATTTCGACGCACTTCTTCGCCGTCCCCACAGCGCCCGTAGGCACGGACAACCGCCCGACGTTGAGCACGGTCAGCGCGATCTTCAGCCCCTTACCCTCGCCGCCCACGAGATTTTCCTTCGGCACGCGCACGTTCGTGAACTGGATGACGCCATTGGCCAGCGCGCGCAGACCCATAAACCGGCAGCGGTGCGTCACCTCAACGCCGGGCCAGTCGGTCTCGACTACGAACGCGCTGATCTTTTTCGTGTCGGGATGTTTTGCCATCACAATGAGCAGTTTTGCCAACGTGCCGTTCGTACACCACAGCTTGACACCGTTCAGAATGTACGCGTCGCCCTCGGGCGTTAGCGTCGCCGTCGTCGCAAGCCGCGCCGGGTCAGAACCCACGTCCGGCTCCGTTAACGCGAACGCGGAAATGTCCCCCGCCGCACATCGCGTCAAATACGTCTGTTTCTGCTCTGGCGTCCCAAACTGCTTGATGGTCTCCGGCACGCCCACCGACTGATGCGGCGACAGCAGGCCCAACAGGTTGCCCTCGAAGCTCGCGAGCAACTCCATCAGCTTGCACCACTCGACCTTGTTCAGCCCGTGTCCGCCGTACTCCTTGGGCACGAGCAACCCGAACGCGCCCATCTCCGCGAGCGAATCAAGCACATGCTGCGGATACTCGCCCGTCTCGTCAATCTCGACCGGATCGACCTCGTTCGCGAAGAAGTCGCGCAGCTTCTCATAGACGGGCTTGAACTCCGGGCACGTCCCGTCCATGGGGTATTCGGGGAGGAGGTCGGGGCGGAAACTCCCGAGGAACAGTTCGCGCAGGAAGCTCGGCTGCCACTCCGTCTGGCGCGAATCCTCCGCAACCTTTCTGGACTCGATTTCGCTGGCATGCTGACTCATAGACGGACCCTCCCTCGGCGCAGGAGACATGACTAAGACCCAGGCAAAGCGTCACCTTCGACGCTTCGATTATGGGGAGGTTCTGCCCGAAAAGGCAAGCCCTATTTACGGGTCGGTAAACGCCCGGAAGTAAACCATCCGAGCCGTTCCCAATAATTGGCGGGAACTGTCGCGGGGACGGTGGCTGTCCCCCTCGACGCGCTATGCCACCGCTTCGACCTTCGGAATCCCTGCCTCCGCCGCCTGAATCACCTCGTCGTCAAGCTCGTAGTCCTGGAGCTTGCCTGCAAGGTACGCCTCATACGACGACATATCGAAGTGGCCATGCCCGCTCAGATTGAACAGGATCGTCTTCTTCTCTCCAGTTTCCTTGCACTTTAGCGCCTCATCCACCGCCGTCCGAATCGCGTGGCCCGACTCCGGCGCCGGCACAATCCCTTCCGCTTTCGCAAACAACAGGCTCGCTTCAAACACCGGATTCTGCTTCACGGCGACTGCCCGAATAATCCCGTGGCGCGTAAGGTGCGCGACCTGCTGCGCGACGCCGTGGTAGCGCAGTCCGCCGGCATGAATGCCGGGCGGGATAAAGTTGCTGCCCAGCGTATATTGCTTGAGCAAGGGCGTCAGGTGCGCGGTATCGCCGAAGTCGTACGCGTACAATCCGCGTGTCAATGTTGGGCAGGCAGCCGGTTCCGACGCGACAATGTCCGTCTTCAATTTACTCACGATTTTGTCCTGAACAAACGGAAATGCGAGACCCGCGAAGTTCGACCCGCCGCCACAGCACCCGATCACCACGTCGGGATAATCTCCAGCCAACTCCATCTGTTTCTTTGCTTCGAGACCAATGATCGAGTTGTGCAAGAGCACATGGTTCAGCACGCTCCCGAGACTGTACTTGATTGCTCCACCGCTTTTTGCCGCGACCTCGACTGCCTCCGAGATCGCCATTCCCAGACTTCCGGTGGTATCCGCGTCCTGCGCGAGAAACGCGCGGCCGCTGTCCGTCGTGTTGCTCGGACTCGGAATCACTTTGCCGCCGTACGTTTCGATCAGAATCCTGCGGTACGGCTTCTGCTCGTAGCTTACGCGCACCATATACACCGTGCACTTCACGTCAAACATGCTGCACGCGATCGAGAGCGCCGTCCCCCACTGCCCCGCGCCCGTCTCCGTCGTAATCTCCCGGATGCCGCTGATTTTATTGTAGTAGACCTGCGGCACGGACGTATTGATCTTGTGGCTGCCCGACGGGCTGACGCTTTCGTTCTTGTAGTAAATCTTCGCGGGCGTGCCCAGCGCCTTCTCCAATCGAAACGCGCGGCGCAACGGCGTGGGCCGCCACAGGCGGTAAATGTCCATCACTTCGCCGGGAATCGAAATGTCTCGCTGCGGCGTCATTTCCTGCAGGATCAGCGGCTCGGGGAAGATTGCCGCGAGATCGCTCGCCTCGCACGGCTTCAGCGTCCCCGGGTGCAACGGCGGGTCCATCGGAACGGGCATGTCCGCAATAAGGTTGTACCAATGGTCCGGCATTTGGCCCGGATCAAGCAGAATGTTGTAGCGATTCATTTCGGCTCCCTCCGCGTGGGTGACGGGTAAGCGGCGGCGAGGGTCCGGCCCGCCGCCGCGCACAGCATAAATGTTAGAAGCAGATTCTCGTTTCGAACGTAATGAAATCACCGTCATCGTCGTCCGAGCCGCCGCCAAAGATGGTGCCATTACCCGCGAAAAACGATCCATCTTCGAGGCCTTCACCCGCAAACAGGTGCGACCAGTGCGCCATGAACATCAGGTCTTCACTGTAATGATAGGTGATGACGATGTCTGTCACCCACCCCAATTCGTCGTCCCCCGCTTGCGTCCAAAACGACAGCGCCGGCGCCACCGGCACTTTGAAGCCGCCCAGGCTTACGGTTCTCGGCGAATCGAACGGTTCGTCCGCGATAATGTATTGGAGGTCCACATGCAGGTCGATCGCTTCCATCGGGTGCGCCTGTGCGCCGATCATGAAAATGTGGGCGTTGGAAAAATCGTTCTGTAGATCGAAGAACCCGTTGTACATCTGGTTCGAGAAGAGCCGGTTAAAACTCACGCTCGCCTCGGGCCGGTCGAATGGGTTCAGCCACTGCCAGAAGTTGATGTCCCGGTTATCCTCCCCCTCGTAATACGCATACTTCGCGAACACGTGCGGTTGCCACGCCACGTCAAACGCATATCCAACCTGCGCCGTCAGTCCCCACGCGTCGTATTCCGCCCCATCGTCACCGTAGAGATACGGCTTGAAGAAGAATCCGTTCCGATCCGCGTCGCCGAACTGATAGGCCGTCTCGACATCGAAGTCAAACGCCCCCAGCACACCTGACGCGCGAAGCCCTACCGTATGCAAATTCGTCGTGTCGTAGTCATCGAGATTGAACGCGTCCTCCAACCATTCGATTGGCGCGATGAAGTTCGTGTCGTTCAGGCTGCGTGCATCTCGGACCCACAGCCAATATGCGTCAAACGCGATGTTCTCCAGCGCCTTGCACGTCGCGTACACGCCATAAAACGCAACGTCTTCATCCTCCTCGGCAATGCCGCCCTCGGCCAGCGTCGAGTACCACGCGTCGACTGTCGTTATGTCGGTCGCATACGTAAGCCGCAACGCATCGAACGAACGTCCGCGATAAAACGGACCAAAGTCCTTCGGCCCCACGAGCCACTGGCTGCCGAACGCAAGCTCCTGCCGTCCGATCCGCAGACGCAGCGGCATCCCGTACATTTCATTCACGTCGATATACGCCTGATACATCTCAACGTCGTCTCCGGTCGCAGCGCGTCGGTCGGCGCCAGTGATGTAGTCCGACCGAAAATCTTCGCCCCAGAAGTCGTAGCTCTCCAGTTCCATAAACGCCGACACATCGTTCGTGAAATCGGCCTTTACGTTTAGACGCGTACGCTGCTCCGTCAGCGTGAGGTTATTGGTCTTGTCGTCCCACGCATACGGACTGATCAACCCGAGACCGTTGAACGCCGGCGCGCCCGACAGGAATTCGCCGATCGGCCGATTCGGCAATAAGAACGCCGGCACGCGGATTTCCAGCGGCCCCGGCTCGGGCGCCCAGTTGTAGATGAGGTCCAGCTTAATTCGGACTTCTCCGCCCACCTGGACGTTCTGAAGTTCCGCCTGCGCAGGCAAAACAGTTACCGCCAGACACAGTACGAGCGCGAAAAATAAATACCGCCACATAGAATTCCCCCTTCCGAATGGGTTCCCCAACCCACGGACCCGAATCCCCCTCGGGTCCACGCAAATATACTGCTCCCATACGTGTTTGAATTCAAGTACGCTGTTAGTCGCTCGATCGTAACAATAGGTTGGAGTCCGCAAATGTCACGCCGCTGGATGCAATTCCCGCGGAGAATAGGCTTCGCTATTGCCGCGACGGTGATTGGAGGCTGCGTCTTGCTCTGGGCGTTTCAAGAGTCGCTGATCTTCCCGGCCAGCAAACAAGTCTGGCGCACACCCGCCGATCCGCCTTTCGGATGGACGTACGAGCGCATCACTCTGAATATCGGCAATGACCGCACCGACGCGTGGTACATACCCGTTGAAAACCCCGAAGGCGTCATCCTTCTCTCGCACGGCAACGGCGGCAATATCGCGGACCGCATCGAACATTACGCCATGCTCCGCGATCTCCGATATGACATCTTCACATACGACTACGGCGGCTATGGCAACAGCACCGGGCGTCCCTCCGAAAAGCGCTGTTACGCGGACATCCGCGCCGCCTGGAACTACCTCACGAAATCGCGCGGCGTTTCCGAAAAACGCATCGTCCTCTACGGCGAATCCCTCGGCGGCGGCGCCACCTGCGAACTCGCGACGGAGGTGAAACCGCGTGCCGTGGTACTGCAGTGCACCTTTCTATCCGTCTCCAAAATCGCGAAGGAGGTTTTCCCCATCGTTCCGGTGAATCTGCTCCTGAAGCATCGCTTTGACAATGAATCCAAGATCGGAAATATCTCTGTACCCAAACTCTTCATTCACAGCCAGGCCGACACCATCATCCCCTACAAGCACGGACGACGTCTCTTCGACCTCGCAACCGAACCCAAGATGTTTCTGGATTTGCGCGGGGATCACAACGACTGCATCTTCACCAGCGAACAAACCTATCGCGAAGGAATGAAAACTTTCCTCGATTCCCTGTAAACTCGAGACAAATTCGAGCAAACGGAGTTCACCGAGGCCCATGCAGCGAACGCTATCGATTTCCGACGGGGTTGCCGCCCGGCGATTCTTGGCTACGTGCGCCACGCCAGCAGCCATCGTTGCGGTACTCCTGTCTTCTCTCGCCGCCGTCGCCGCGGAATCGCCCGCAACAGCCCCAGCCGGATTCGTTGAGAAGATCGTCCCCTTTTTCGACGACGCACCGAAGGACGCCGCCCTCTTTGAATTCCGGAACAATCTCTTGAAAGCAGTGCAGGCGAAAGACCTCTCCACCCTCCTCGCCGCGCTCGACCCCGCGATTCTGAATGGCTACGACGGAGAGGAAGGAATCGAGTCCTTCAAGAAGAAATGGAACCTCAACGAGAATCCCGACGCGTCACCCGTGTGGAAAGAATTGGGCGAAGCGCTCCGCCTCGGCGGCAAGCTCAACAAAGGCGACAACGAGACCTACTTCATCGCCCCATACTCCTACTACGCGCTACCCGACGAATTCGACGAAACTGAATATGGACTTGTCGTCGGCGACGGGGTAAACGTCCGCGCCAATCCCGACGAAAACGCAGCCGCCATCGCCAAGGTGGGACGCATCGTCGTGCGCCTCCACCATGAAGAAAAGCCCAAGGAGGCCACTATCGGCAACGAATCGTTTCCCTGGCGAAAGGTCGGACTGCCGGATGGCCGCGTCGGCTACATCTGGGGCAAATACGTCCGTAGTCCCATCGATTACCGCGCCGGCTTCAGCAACCAATCCGGAAAATGGAAGATGAACTACTTCCTCGCCGGTGACTGATGCGGCGTCCCTATGCCGCTGCTGACTGCGTCCCCGCGGCAGGATTGATCCACGGCTGATCAATGACTTCCTCGATATGCTCTCCCGGGTTCGGCTTCCACCGCAGCCCGTCTGGAAATACCGACTCCCATGCGTAGCTGCCCGTCTCGCTGTTCGCCGTGATCAGCTTGCCCCCCTTGCGCAACTTGTCATAGCCGTAACCATTCCAACCCGACGACCGCCCAAACACCAAATCGATCCCATCGACCGTGCCGGAGCAATCGTTCAAATGGTCGTGCCCGACGAAACACGCACGTACGCCGCCTACCGCGTTCAACAGCCCCAATGCCGATCCGTCCTCTTTCTCGTATGCCACACCTTCGTATGACACGCCGTTAAAGGTCTTCTTCATCTTCAGGCTGAAATACTGCTTCACCGGGATGTGGAAAAACGCAAACCGCGCAATTGCCACTTCCCTGTTCTGTTCCGCGAACTTGGCCAGCCACTCGTGTGATGTACCGGTCAGCCCCTCGCGGTGCGTGTTGATGCACAGCAACTCCCACACGCGCTTGCCCTGTTTGTCCACGACGTCCACCGTGTAGTTGCCCCGCTCCGGCCCGCCACGATAGAGCGAATTCCTCGCATCGTGTGCTGCATCGTGTCCCTTCGGAATGTCCGTGAGTTGATCGTGGTTCCCCCACGTGTACACCCACGGGACCCCCAATTCGCCCAGCAGCCCGATGCTGTCCGCCTGAAATTCCGCGCCCCGCCCGTCGTGGTTTTCATGCCACAAATCCCCGGTCATCGCCATCAAATCGGGTTTGTACAAATCAACCATCCGTTTCCAATCCGACCGAGTCCGCTCGTCGGCGCGCGGCACGTCCTTGCGGTTTTGGTGAAAATGTGAATCGGTGAATTGGAGAATCGTGACCCGCGACGGGTCCGGGACCACCAGTTGCGCAGCCGTCTCCGGATAGGTCGTCGATGGAACCACGCCCGGCAACGGCGCGGGCCTCTCCTCCGAGTACGACGGCCCGGCAATCCACGCCCCGGCGGCGGCGCCGCTTGCGGCGAGAAATTGTCTGCGAGACAGCGCAATGCGTTTCATTGGTCGGAACTCCTTGTAAAGGACATACTCTAGCTCGGACCACGCCACATGCCAAGTTAGAGTTTCGTTCACGGGGCGGGTCATGTGATAAACTTATGACAACCACGGTTGCGGTTTAGAAGATTGGGGTGCGCATGTCCACATTAGCCTTAGAAAAAATCCTGGCCTACGCAGTCAAAAACGGCGCGTCAGACGTCCACCTGACCGTAGGCAGCCCGCCCGCCGTCCGCGTGGACGGCGCAATCCGGTTCATCCGGGACGTCGAGAACCTGAAGCCGGAGGACACGCTCGGCTTCCTCGACACCCTCCTTCCCCCGGAGAAAAAGCAGCGATTTCTCGATACCGGCGACATGGACATCGCCTTTAGTATGCCCGGCCTCGGCCGCTTCCGCGTAAACATCATGATGCAACGCGGCTCCGCCGGAATTGTCATGCGCCACGTCCGCGGAAAGATTCTCGATTTCGCGATGCTCAATTTGCCGCCCGCGATGGAATACGTCTGCCGCATCCCGCGCGGACTCGTCCTCGTGACCGGGACCACCGGTAGCGGCAAGTCAACGACCCTCGCGTCCATCATCGACAAGATCAACCAGGAACGTCGCTCGCACATCGTGACCCTCGAAGACCCGATCGAATTCCTGCACCAGAACAAGAAGAGCATCATCAGCCAGCGCGAGGTCGGCATCGACACGAACAACTTCCACACCGCCCTGCGCGCCGCCATGCGCGAAGACCCGGACGTGATCCTCATCGGCGAAATGCGCGACGCCGAAACGTTCCAGGCCGCCATGTCCGCCGCGGAAACCGGTCACCTCGTCTTCTCGACGCTCCACACCACCAACGCCATGCTCACGGTGGACCGCATTGTTGACCTGTTTCCATCGAACCAGCACGCACAGGTCCGCTCGCAACTCTCGCTGCAACTGCGCGCGTGTATCGCCCAACGCTTGCTCCAGGCCAAGGAAGGCGAAGGCCGCGTACCCGCAATCGAGATCATGTTTAACAACCCCGCCATCGCCGCGCTCATCCGCGAAAACAACCTGAAGGTCATTCCCAACGCCATCGCCGGCGGCAAAGAAGACGGCATGCAGACCTTCAATATGAGCCTCGTCGATCTCATCAAGCGCGGTCTCGTATCCCAGGACGAAGCCGAATGGAATTCGGACAACCCCGAAGAACTCAAGATGAACCTGCAAGGCATCTTCCTCAGCCAGGGCCGCGGCGGCATCCTAAAGCGCTAAGTTCTTTAAATGGGGACAGTCACCTGTTATTTGGATAGATGCATCGCTATGGACGCCCAATTCTGGCATCAAAAATGGGAAATCAACGACATAGCTTTCCACCAAAGCCAAGCCAACCCGGCACTCGTCGCACACTTCGACAAACTTGCCTTGCCGCCAGAGAGCCGCGTATTCGTTCCGTTGTGCGGTAAGACGCTCGATATTCACTGGCTGCTTGCCAACGGCTACTGCGTGGTCGGCGCCGAACTGAGCAGGATTGCTGTAGACCAGTTGTTCGCCGATCTCAAACTGGACCCCATCGTGTCTCTATCGGGTGATTCGCAGCGCTACAGCGCCGAAGGCATCGACGTCTTCGTCAGTGACGTGTTCCATGTGACGAGCGAGATGCTGGGGTCAGTTGACGCAGTTTACGACAGAGCGGCGTTGGTTGCCCTTCCGGAAAAAATGCGCATTCGCTACGCAGCGCACGTGATCGAGATTACTAATTGCGCGCCGCAGTTGTTGATAAGCTTCGTGTACGACCAACGCCGGATGGATGGCCCGCCGTTTTCGGTCAATGACGAGGAGATTCATCGGCACTTCGGCGATTCGTACCAACTAACCTGTCTCTCGAACGAGGAAGTCCCTGGCGGCCTGAAAGGCAAATGCGCCGCGGCAGAAGCCGTTTGGCTGCTCCGCTCCCGAGTCCCGTCCGCGTAGTCTGCGCGATCTCACGCGGCCAGGGTGCTTGCCCGGCGTTGACGTACAACGCTATTCGCTATACTGTTTCGCGCAGAGAGCCATCCATGCCTCGACGCACACGGGATAGTGAGCGGAATCCACCTTGAACGCGCACGGAGACGCCAATGAGCTCAACCCATTCCAGTCAACCGACATCCGTCATATCTGACGCAAGCCGCCATACCCGCCGGCAGTTCTTCGCGCAGTCGGCGCTGCTGGCAGCCGGGTCAGCAGCGGTTGCGGCCGAGCCAGCCAGGTCTGCCGTGACGGCGGAACGCCGCCCGAATGTCCTGCTCATCATGACCGACGACCACGGCTACGGCGATCTCGGCTGCTACGGCAATCCGCACCTCAAGACTCCGAACATCGATCGGCTCCACGCGGAATCCACGCGGCTCACCCAACATCACCACTCCCCCGTCTGCACGCCCACGCGCGCCAGCCTGATGACCGGCCGCTACAACTACCGCACCTGTGCCATCGACACGTTTCGCGGTCGCGCGATGATGCATCCCGGCGAAACGACGATCGCGGAAATCTTCGCAGCATCCGGCTACAAGACCGGCATCTTCGGCAAGTGGCACCTCGGCGACTGCTTCCCCATGCGCGCGTGCGACAAGGGGTTTCAGGAATCGCTCGTCCTGCGCGGAGGCGGATTGTCGCAGCCCGCCGACTTCCCCGGCGGCGAGGGCTACTTCAACCCCATCCTGCTAAGAGACGGCGTGCCCGAACGGCGCGACGGCTACTGCGCGGACATTTTCGCGAACGAAGCGATTGCCTTTCTGGAACGCCACAAGGACGAACCGTTCTTTCTCTATGTCCCGACCAACGCCCCGCATACTCCCCTCGAAGTGGAAGATCGCTACGCGGAACCGTACCGCAAGTTGGGCCTCGACGATCGAATCGCCAAGTTCTACGGCATGGTCGCCAACATCGACGAAAACGTCGGGCGCATCATGGACGCACTCGATCGCCTCGGACTTCGCGACAACACCATCGTGCTCTTCATGACCGACAACGGCGCGCAGATGCCCGCGGAGGCCCTGCGCTTCAACGCGGGCATGCGCGGGCAAAAAGCGACCGTCTACGAGGGCGGCATCCGCGTGCCCTGTTTCGTGCGGTGGCCCGAAAAGATATCTGCTGGAAAAGACGTCGAGCGCCTTACCGCGCACATCGACATAGCGCCGACATTGCTCGATCTCTGCGGCGTCCCCGCGCCGGACACCGTTCGATTCGACGGCCGCAGTGCCGCGCCACTCCTGACGGATGACAACGCCGATTGGCCGGACCGCACCCTATTCTTCCAATGGCATCGGGGTGATGCGCCGGAACCGTACAACAATTGCTGTGCGCTTACGCATCAATACAAGCTCGTCAACGGCGTCGAATTGTATGACCTCCAATCGGACCTCGCCGAAGAAAACGACATCGCCACACAAAACCCCGAAGTCGTAACGCGCCTGCGCAAAGAGTATGAAGCGTGGTTCGAGGATGTTAGCGCAACTCGCGGATATGCGCCCCCGGAGATCGTCGTTGGCCACGAACGTGGCGGCCCCACGTACCTCACCCTGCAAGACCAACGCGCCGGCGAAGGTGGCGGCTACGGCGCGAACGGGTTCTGGAAGACGCGTATTGCTCGCGCCGGTACGTACGACGTGACCCTGCGCTTCGCTCAGGAAGTAAACTCGGGGACCGCGCACGTGCAGATCGGTGGTACGCGGGCGAGCGCGCCAATCGCAGAAGGCGCGGAGTTCACCATCATCAACGGCGTGAAACTACACGACGGCCCCGCATCCGTCCGCGCCTGGGCCAACAACCCCGACCCCGCCAACGGCGCTCGATACGTGGACATTGTGCATGTTGATGCGTGAACTGTCTGACGCAACGACAGCTACTTCGCCGTGACCACAAGCATCGCCGCGAACTGTTCCAAGCCGGGCTGAAACTCCGGCTTGCCCGGCATGTAGAATTGCGAAATGACGCCATCCAAATAGAGCGCGTTCTGGCATTGAAGCGATTCTAGAAATAACCGCGCGAAAAGATGAAAATTCACTTCGCCCTCACTCAGAACGAAGCAGACATCCAGCGGAGTCCGGACGCCCACACCGCTGCGCACTTTCTTGTTTTCTGACTCGCGCCGGAACCCCGGGTGAAGCTTGCCGTCACCAACCAGCAACGGTCCCGATTGCGTTGCAACGAGCATCTTCCTGACAGCGTCTTCATGGACAAGTTCGGTGTCCTGCACGTGCGCACCTTCTGTGTCGAGGAAAAACACGCCGTTGGGTTTCAGATGGAAGTTGCCCTTTCCCTCGTTGCGATTAACCGGAACGCGCACCGCGCCCGATTCTACGTACAGCCCGCCCGGCGCGATGCCCGGTGTGAAAATACCGGCATTGGTCATGAACAACGGTTCCAGTGATTTGGAGCGACAATGCTCCAACGCGTTGGCAAACGTCATGAGTGGCTTGCCGTCCTCACCTCTCCAAACCGCGCCGACCTGGGCTTCGCGCAGGTCCACCTGAACTACATGAAATTCCGCTCCTTCAAACGCCATACGTTCGTACCGTATGGGTTGGGCCTTCGAGTCATCGGCGGCGAATGCCGCGCAGCACATGGTGACAGTCACCAACAGCGCAAAGCAGGGTCTCGGTCTGAATAGGTGCACTTACCGGTGTCCGCTCGCCTTGCGCCGCCGTTCCGTGCCGCGTGCTGCACGCACACGGTACTGCGGGAGCCACTTCTTCTGCGCGGCGATCATTTCGTCAGCCATCTTCCAGACTTCCGGAGGCGAACACACGGCGCCGACGAGCGGATCGTGCAGCATGGCTTGTTTCAATAGCACGACATCGCCGCGCACCGCGGCTTCCACAGCCATGCGCTGGACCTGCACGCTCGCGTTGCATGTCGCCGCACACGCCAGCGGCAAGTCGCCGACAATCGGTGTGTGCAACCCGGCGCGATCGATATAACCCGGCGCTTCGATCACGCAATCCGGCGGCAGGTTCGTAATGCAACCCCGATTAATCACGTTAAAGTGACCGCGATACGTGCGGCCGGTTTCCATCGCCTCGATGATGTAGCTTCCGTGCTCTCGCGACCGCGCCTGGGACGATAAGTCGGGCGCGGGCTCCTTTAGCCAGCGGGAGCAGTCGCGCGCAAATGTCGCGCGAGTCTTCTTGCAGAATCGCAGATATCCGCCCGTTTCACCGTGAATCCACTCCCTCCGGTCAATCCATCTCGCGATCCGGTCTCGCCGTTTGCGATACCACGGGACATACTCGGAGCAGTGTCCGTTGCTCTCCGTCGACCAATATCCGAACCGTCGCAGGATATCGATCCGCACCTTCTCGGTCTCGCGATAGACTGGGTGACGTTCCAGTGCGCCGAGCACCTCGGCGCGCAGATCGCGGCCCTTGTGTGCCACTGTCAGAAACCATGTCTGGTGATTGATTCCAGCCGCGGCAACGTCGAGTTCGCTCAGCGGCACACCGAGCGCGTTCGCCAGAACCTCCGTCGAGTCCTGCACACCGTGACACAGCCCGATGGTGTTCACTCCTCCGTAGGTATTGCACGCCCATGTCAGCATCGCCATCGGGTTCGAGTAATTCATGAACACGCAACCCGGCGCGACGTCGCGGATATCGCGGCAGACATCGAGCAGCACCGGAATCCCACGTTGCCCGTACATAATCCCGCCCGCGCACAGGGTGTCTCCTACGCACTGGTCGACGCCGTACTTCAGCGGAATACGAATGTCCGTTTCAAACGCCTCCAGCCCGCCGACGCGCACGGTACAAAATGCATATTTCGCCCCATCGAGAGCAGCGCGCCGGTCCGTGGTTTTGCTCAGTTTCGTCGGGAAACCGTTTGCGGCGATGTCCCGTTCGAGAAGACGGTATACGGCATCCAGATTCGCTGCATTGATGTCCGTTAACGACAGTTCGCACCCGCGCAGTTCCGAAACGGCGAGAATGTCGTGCGCCAATGTACGCGTAAATCCGATGCTTCCCGCGCCTATCATCGCGATACGTGGCGGCATGCGTTCCCCCATTAGTCTTTGCAGGCGATTCCTTGATAGAGGTATCCAGCGAATTTCGGTACCCGGCGCAGGTAGTAATTCTCGATCGTCTCGAAGCGAAAACGTTGCGATTGAATCAACGCGCAGATGTCCCGGTTAAAGTGGCAGCCGTCGCTCACGATCTTCTGTATCGGCGTCAGCCGGTGCTGCCAGCGCCGAATGCGGTCGTCGTCCGCGAGCCCATGCTCGACAAAATGCAGTTTGCCGCCGGGACGTAGTATGCGATGTACTTCGCGAAGCGCCTGTTCGACCTTGGGAATGCTGCACAGCGTCCACGTACACACGACGCAATCGAACGAGGCATCCTCAATGGGAAGGTTTTCTCCGCCCACGGTGTGATGCGTGACCTTCATCCCCCGCGCGTGGATACGCCGCTGCGCCATGCCGCACATACCCGCGTTCGGATCCGCCGTGGTCAATTCCGTCACATGAGCGGGATAGTGCGCCAAGTTCAGCCCGGTTCCGACGCCAATCTCGAATACATCGCCGGACACACCGGAGAGGACTGCCGCGCGGACTCTCGACATCTGACCGCTCGACATAACCATGTCCATCATGCGCGGGAATACGTAACGCGAATAAAAGCCCATGCTTGTCACCAGTGCGACCGATGCGCAGCCTTCTGGTCGGTACATCCGAAAGAATCTAACGGAGATTCATTCCATTTGAAATTGCACGTGGCCGAATAGCAGCGTCTCGATGAACACCGCTCACCGGCACTCGTCAATAAGCGGTAGTACTTCTCCTCCCGATTCATCTCGTCGGGATCGATCGCCTCCCCATCGCCTCACTCCGGATGTCCTCTCCCCATTGAGATTTCAATTCTGAACTTCGAGATTCTTCTCTCAATCGAGGCGCCGGACACGCTAACGGAACAACGGTATGAACCGACAGCGGGGCTAGTCTGTCAACTCGCCGGCGTTCTCTTTGACCTTCGTGAAGATGTCGACGATGTCCTGCATGTCGTCCTCGGTTCCGAGCAGGAAGTGGTGCGGAAACCACACCACACTGCGGTAACACATGTCTTCCGCAACGGGACAATGGACCTTCGTGTAGTCCGGTCCAGTCTTGCAGTTCGTAAACACCGGCTGCTTGTACAGCGGGTGCATATACCCGCCCCCGCACGGCAAGCCCTCGGCCTTCACTGCCTCGACGGCCTTGTCCCGCGAACAGCCAAACAGTTCTGGATTGATGCGCAGCCCGTAGAGATGATACGCGCGCCGCGTCATGCGCGAATCGCCCGGCTGCGGCGTAATTCCCTCGAGTGCCCCGAGCGCCTCGTTGAGGATCGCGGCGTTCTTCTCGCGGCGCAAGGTCTGATCTTCGAGCCGCGTCAGTTGCGCGCTCAACACCGCCGCGTGAAACTCGGACATTCGCGCGTTCGTACCGACCACGGAGTGTTCGTACCATGCAGCGCCCCTCGTGCGCCCGCAGTTCGAGATCGCCCGGCACATGTCTGCGAAATCCTCGTGGTCGGTGAGTATCACGCCGCCTTCGCCGGCGGTAATGTTCTTCGACATCTGGAAGCTAAACACGCCGCCATGCCCCAGCGCTCCCGTCCCCTTGCCCTTCCACTTCGATCCCCACGAATGGCACGCATCCTCGATGACGTGGATGCCATGCCTTGCGGCGATGGCGTTAATTCGGTCCATATCCGCGACCGCACTCCCAAAATGCACCGGCATAATCGCTTTGGTTCTCGGCGTTATGGCCGCCTCGATTAAGTCGGGATTGATGTTCCAGGTATCGTCGACATCGACAAAGATCACCGTTGCGCCCACGCGCATTGCCGCGCTCGCAGTCGCCACAAACGTGTACGGCGGAACGATGACCTCGTCCCCCGGGCCGACTTCCAGCGCTTCAAGGCAAATCTCGAGGCCCGCAGTCCCGCTATTGAGGGCGATGCAGTGTTTCGCATCTTGGAACGCAGCGAACTCGTGTTCGAACTTCTTGATGCGCGCGTCCAGGAACCACTTGCCCGACTCCAACGTATCCAGCAGCGCCTTGCGCTCCAGATCGTCGAATACCGGCCACGAGTGCCAAGGCTTTGTGGCCGGACGGACGGGCACGCCCCCCTTCAGCGCCAGACGAGAGGCCGATACAATAGACATAATTCGCTCCTTGCGGGGGAAATTTCATCTATTGTAGCGGTCTGCGGCGGTGACCGTCAAAGTACGCGCCCACTTTTCGGCCCGATCCATCGGATTGCTTGGACGGCACTTTGACAGTGCCGCGTAAGCCGCGTAAAGTAAATCCCTTACTCGCTTCTCTAGGGATTCGTGCGCATGCCCGCCCGTACTTGCAGCAGATGAACGATCCCGTGGACGCACGCAGTTGTGGAGGACGGAATGGCCAAGCGCATTATTGACCCGGGGAAATTCGCCTACTTCGAGGGCAAATTCGTGCCGATCGAAGAGGCAAACGTCAGCATACTCACCCACTCGTTCAACTACGGCACGGCATTGTTCGAAGGTATCCGCGGCTACTACCGCGAAAGCGACGGCAACGTCCTCGTCTTTCGCCTGAAAGAACACGTCGATCGCCTGGTGCGTAATTTCGGCATTCTGTGCATGGACATTCCCGAGTCGCGCGACGATATCGCGCGCATCTGCGTCGAACTGGTCAAGCGCAGCGGTTTCAAGGAAGGGGTTTATATCCGCCCCATCGCCTATAAGTGCGAGCGCTCGCTCGGTCCGAAGCTTCATGACGTCGAAAGCAGCTTCTGCTGCTGGGTCATGAAGCTGGGCGATTACGTCGACGTCGATGCCGGGCTCGACTGCATGGTCACCTCATGGCGCCGCCTCTCCGACAACGCCATTCCCAGCCGCGCGAAGTCGGTCGGCAGCTACATCAACTCCTCCCTCGCATCGAGCGAAGCCAAACAGAACGGTTTCGACGAGGCCATTTTTCTGCGCGAAGACGGGACGGTTGCCGAGGGCAGCGCCATGAACCTGTTCATGGTTCTCGATGGGAAACTCGTCACCACGCCGCCAACGGCGGACATTCTCGTCGGCATCACGCGAAACACGGTAATTCAACTCGCCCGCGAGGAACTTGGCCTTGAGATTATCGAACGTCCCATCGCTCGCACCGAAATGTACGTCTGCGATGAGTTGTTCTTCACCGGTACCGGGGCACAGGTCGCCCCCGTGCGGTCCGTCGACCGGCGCAATATCGGCAGCGGCGAACCCGGCCCCATCTCGCGCCGGCTACAAAAGATTTACTTCGATGTCGTTCAGGGTAAAGTGCCCAAGTACGCCCACTGGTGTACGCCGGTCTACTGACCTTGAACGCCGCGAACTGCGACTGGAGCGCTGCCCTTGCAGCCAACGACGCTCATCGGGATTGGCGTTGGAATCCTCCTTGGCCTTGTCGCGATGAGCGTTGCATGGCGATATCTCGCTCGCGTCGGAAATCTCCCGTGCCCCACCTGGCTCGCGTGGATGCTCGAACTCAAGTTCATGGAGAGGCACGGCGGACAATCCACGACCATCGACGCGCTCGATCTGGCCCCCGGCATGCGCGTCGTTGATGTCGGGTGCGGGCCCGGCCGGCTGACGTTTCGGGCCGCCGACCTCGTTGGGCCGGGGGGTGAAGTCGTCGCATTGGACATCCAGCCCCGCATGCTCGAACGCCTGAACAAGCGAATCCACGAGCGCGGCGTCGAAAACGTCAAGCCGATTCTGGCCGGTGCGGGGGACGGGAACCTACCGGCGGACTATTTCGATCGGGCATTCCTGGTCACGGTATTGGGCGAGATACCGGACCGCGAACGCGCTCTGCGCGAAATTCACCACGCGTTGAAGGACGACGGAATGCTCGTCATAACGGAGATTTTCCCGGACCCGCACTACCAGCGCGTCGGGAAGCTGCGCGAACTGGCGGGCAAAACTGGATTCGAATTCGCTACACTGCGCGCCAAGACGTTTTCCTACACCGCGCAATTGCGCAAGAAAGGATAGCGCATCACCCCTATGGCCGAACTGCGCAGCTTTTTCGTCATAGACAATTTGCAGGAACAACTCGCCTCGTTCATGGCGTCGACGGTACAGGGTTACATGCCGGTCGCGGGCATGGCGAACCTCTTCGTCGAGGTTGCGCCCGGCATGGACATCGTCCGATTGCTGGATATCGCAGTGAAAACGACCGACGTCCGGCCCGCAATCCAGGTCGTCGAGCGCAGCTTCGGCACCCTCGAGGTGCACAGCGAGTCGCAGGCCAACGTACGGCAGGCAGGCGACGCGGTTCTAGCCGCGCTCGACGCGACGGAATCCGATCGCATCAAGCCCCGAATCGCATCGAGCACGGTCATACGAAAAGTCGACCCCTACCACGCCAGCCTAATTAACAAGAGCCGTGACGGCTCGATGCTGCTCGCGGGCCAGACCCTTTTCATCCTGGAAACCCAGCCCGCGCTGTACGCAATTCTCGCCGCCAACGAAGCCGAGAAGGCGAGCCGCGTGACCTTGGTCGACTTGCGCCCCTTCGGAAACTATGGCCGATTGTATCTCGGCGGCGAGGAAGCAGACGTGGTCGTGGGCAGCGAGGCGGCCGTAAAGGCGCTCGATGGATTGAACGGGCGGACGGACTAGAAGATCGATTACGATTACGATTACGATTACCAGCAAGAGCACGGGAAAGCCGGGGTCGGAAGAGGAGAAAACCGCACATGGCTGACGCACTGGGTATGGTGGAAACGCGCGGGTTCGCCGCGATGGTCGAAGCATCGGACGCAATGGTAAAAGCCGCCAAGGTCGAGCTGGTCGGCTACGAGAAGATCGGCGGCGGCTACGTGACCGCCATCGTTCGCGGCGATGTCGCCGCCGTGAAAGCATCCTGCGAGGCCGGCGAACGCGCGGCGCGCGCAGTCGGCGAAGTCGTCAGCGTCCATATCATCCCGCGCCCGCACGCGAACGTCGACGTGGCGCTACCCCTTGGCCGCCGCGACGAGGCCGCGAAAGAGATGAAGAAGTAGGCGCACTGTCTGGTACGCGCCGCAATGCCTCCGTATTCTCCGTGTCTCCGTGGTTATTCTTGGTAGCGACTTAACATGCAAATCGGACGCATAGTAGGCACTGTCGTTTCCACCGCGAAGGAACCGTCGCTCGAGGGGCGCAAGCTCCTCATCGTGAAGACGCTCGACATTGACGCGCGAGAAACCGGCGGATACGTCGTCGCGGTCGACGCCGTCGGCGCGGGTGCTGGCGAGGTCGTTCTGGTCGCTTCCGGTAGCTCCGCGCGCCTCACCGAAGCCACGCGCGACCGGCCGAGCGACGCCGTAATTATGGCGATTGTCGATTCCTGGGACGTGGAAGGGACCGTCAAGTGGCGGAAGGCATGAGCGAAAACGCCGTCCCGCCCCCCCTACCCGAGACCGAACCCACCGCGCCCGATGTTCCCGTCAGGACTGAACCCCGCTTTCGCGACCTGGCGATCGCCCTCGCGATCATCTGGTGCTGCAACTTCCTTCTGCAAATTGTGGGAGTCGGAACCTTTTTCGCAATCCGATACGCCCAAACCGGCGAAATGCCGAATATGGATTTGCCACCCACACTCTTGTTCGCGCTGGTATTGCTGGACTGGGCCGTTGCACTGCCAATCGCTTTCTACTTTTCCTGCGTGCGTTCCAAGAGATCGTTTCGCGCGGGGTTCGGACTAATCTCGGTTCCCGCGCGCGTGGCGTCCCAGAGCCTGACCATCGGGATCGTCGGAGCGATCGTCGCCGGCGTGGTGATGACCCTGTTTGCAACCGGCGAGGCGCCCATCTACGAAATTGCAGTGGACGAATCCGCCGATGGCAGCCCCACACTTCTGTTCTCCTTCCTCATCTTTGCAGTCATGGTACCCCCACTCGAAGAGTTGTATTATCGGGGTTTCATCTTCCCCATCCTGCGGCGCAGCCTGTCGCCGGCCTGGGCTATTGGAATCGTTTCGATTTGGTTCGCGTTGCTGCATGCCGCGCAATTGTGGGGAGAATGGGCAGGGCTGGGGGTTGTCGTCGTCATGGGAACGGTGTGGACCATTCAGCGACACGTGTATGATTCCCTGACACCCAGCATCATTAGTCATTGGACCTACAACACCGCGTTGGTCGTGCTGCAAGTGGCCGCCGGAATATAGGAGTCGTGTAGTGTCCGAACGGGACGTTGTAGTCGCGGCAGTGTCACGAGCACGGCGCGCGTTTCTCGAAATGGAGCGGCGCAGCCTCGACCTCCGCTTCGCCATCGTAGCCTCGATGCGCGACGCCGCGGTGGCGCACGTCAAGGAACTCTCCCTGTTGGCTGCGGACGAAACGGGTCTCGGGCGCACGGAAGACAAGATCAAGAAGAACCTCCTCGTGACCGTAAAAACGCCGGGGCCGGAGATGCTCGAGCCCCGCGCCAAAAGCGGCGACCACGGCCTCATGCTCACGGAGCGCGCGCCATACGGCGTAATTGGCGCAATCATTCCTTCGACGAACCCCACCGAAACAGTCATCAACAACTCGATTGCCATGGTCAGCGGTGGGAATGCCGTAGTATTCAATGCGCACCCCAGCGCAAAGCGCTGCTCGATCCGGTGCGTCGAAATCCTGAATGATGCCATCGTGCGCGCGGGCGGACCCGCTGACCTCGTCACCGCCGTCGAAGGACCTTCCATCGCCACAGCGCAGTCCCTCATGAAGGCCCAGGACGTTACACTGCTGGTCGTGACCGGCGGGCCGGGCGTCGTGCGCGAAGCGATGGTATCGGGCAAGAAGGTCATCGCGGCCGGACCGGGCAATCCTCCCGCCGTCGTGGATGAGACCGCCGACATCCCAGTGGCCGCGCGGAACATCGTCGCCGGCGCGTCACTCGACAACAACATCATTTGCACGGCCGAGAAGGAAGTCGTTGTGGTGTCATCCGTCGCCGACGAACTGAAGCGCGAGATGATTGCGTGCGGATGCGTAGAAGTCACCGGCAGCGACATCGAACGTCTGTGCAACGTGATCTTCGATTCTCGCGATGGCCGAAACGGCGTCATCAACAAGAATTGGATCGGCAAAGACGCAAACCTGATCCTGCGCGAAGTCGGAATCGACGCGCCCGCATCGACGCGCCTTGCAATCTGCGAAGTGGACCGCGATCATCCGCTCCCGTGGACCGAGCAGCTTATGCCGGTGTTGCCAGTCGTGCGCGCTGCAAATGCCGACGATGCAATCGATCTTGCGCTGGCCTACGAGGGCGGCCGCCGCCACACCGCGACAATGCACTCGCGAAACATCGATAAGCTGTCCAAGATGGCGCGGCTCGTAAACTGCTCGATCTTTGTGAAAAACGGCCCGACCTTCGCCGGCCTCGGCATGGGCGGCGAGGGCTACACCTCCTTCACCATCGCCAGCCCCACCGGCGAAGGCATGACCTCCCCCATCAGCTTCACGCGCGAGCGCCGCTGCACCTTGGTGGATTCGTTCCGCATTGTGTGATGAAAAATCGTGCGGGGCGCACAGGGAGCAATGGGGCCGCAATTGCGTAGATTTGGCACACGTTTCGGTTCCTTGGTTTCCTGACTTTCGATCTCGGCGCGTCGCGCAAGTACAAGGTAGTGCCGCATTCAATCTGTGATTCCGCATGGCCGACGCACAGCGGCGTCTCGGTAAATGACGCATCGCTGCGCTCGTCGAGACACGGCAATACTCTTCCCACCAGTCCATCTCGTCATGATCGAATGCCTTCCAGATTCCTGACCCCGGATCTCCTTTCCCCTTTTGAAACTTAAAATCCGAGATTCGAGATTCCTCTGGTTCGCAGCACGACATCCCAACGGACCAGTCGGGCCGCGCCATGTTATACTCATTCCAGGATTACGGCCGTGGGGGATTGCGCCATGATCCATCCGACTCTCTTGTTTCTCTTTGGGCTTGCGGCGTTTGGTCAGCCAGGGGCGGCGCTCGTTCCCGTTCCAGATGCCCATGCCGAAGACAACCCTCTCATCCCATTGCCCAATGCAGCAGCACCGGAACCCGGCGCCAGCGTGCGCGACGAACGATTGGGAACATCGCAGACGCGCGTCACTTCTCAGACAGGATTGCGCCACGAATACTCGCGCCATGATCCATTCAACGCCGATTGCAGTCTGATCCTCCTCATGGACACCGCGAACGGCGCATGGAATGTATTCAAGACGAATCAACGCCCGTACGATGTGGACGGCCAACTCGTGCGCACGATTGAACTGGAAGAACCGCGTTGGGACGCCGCCACCAGAACAACGCTCTGGGGCACGCGCGAGTTCAGCATCCTCCGAATCGACGTCGAATCGGGGGAGTCGACGGTGGTCAAGGACTTCCGAACCGATCCCGTCGTCGGACCGATCCTGAAGGCCGAACCCGACCTGTACCGAATCACGATGAAGGACGAAGGCGAGGCGTCATTGGATCGGCGTTACTGGGCGTTCATCGTGCAAGGCATGAACGAAGACTATCGCGCCCGGTATCTCCTCGTGTGGGACCGCACCGACGACCAGGTGATCGGCCTGCGGAAACTCGCGGCGGCCGAGTCGCGAATCGATTGGGTCGGCATGTCGCCCAAGGGAAATTGGGTGCTCGTAGGCTCGGATCACGACAATGCCGCGCCGCTGGCCGGATTGGTGATGGCCGACCGCACATTGAAGCGGTTCCATCCGCTGCACTACAGCACGGGCCACGCCGACGTCGGGCTTGACGCGCAGGGCAGCGAAGTGATCGTGATGCAAAACGCGCAGACGGACTACATCGATCTCATCCCGCTCGATCTCGCGGTGAAGCCCATCGCTCCCGGCGGCCGGTACGAAGGCTCCGGACATGTGCCGCTGGTGCGCCTCTTCTACGCATCGGACTCCCCCGTCGGCTTCAGCAGCGGCGTACACATCTCCTGCAACTACCCCGGCTGGTGTCTCGTGTCCACGCACATCGAACCAGGCGTCGCGGCAAAGAACTGGCTGGACCGATCCATCATCCTCGTCCGCCTCGATCCCGCGCGCCCGCGCGCGTACTTCGCCGCGAAAGTGTACGGCACGTGCAGCAGCTACTGGGAAGAGACGCACGCGGCGATCAGCGCGGACGGCTCGCGAATTGTATGGGCCACGAACTGGGGCCGCAACCCGGGAAATGATAAGGTTTGGCTCATGGAACTTGTACTGCCACACGACTGGCAACGCGTCGTCCCACCTTCACAGTGACCCCAAGCACGCGGGGACGCGCCAAGCCCGTACACCATTGCCGACAAGAACCGCAGGCCCACGGATTGTCCTCCGGCGCTTTCGGGAAAGACGCCCTGCCTCGCGCCACGACCGCCCGGAGCAGTGCAAGAATGCCGGCATAGCGCAACGTCGGGTCGACGTATTTCTCCAGCACGTAAAACAGAAAGTAGTAGAACCGGCACGAGGCCCACACCAAGACACTTGCCAGAACGGCCGTGCGCGGTAACGGGCTTTCCAACAGGAGCAACAGAAACGCAACGACCGCGATGCAAAGGAATAGGACGCCTTTCGCGACGATGAGCCGTTTAGATTTTAGGTCGGGCATCTATGCTCCGTCGCGGTCCTACGCGGAATAAGATGACGTTCCCATTTGCCGGGCGTGAACGCTTTCTAAAAGCGAAACGCTTCAGTTGCCCACTCCCGTGAGCGGGTTCAGCCAGCGCACCTTCGCAAAGCGCAGGAAGTCGGCATCCGCGGTATGGACGATGGCGCCATACTGGATGGCAAGCGCCGCGATCTGGGCGTCGGTGACCAGGTCCCCAGCCGTCCCGATTTCTTCGAGCAGGGTTAGTACGCGCTCAATGTGCCGCGGATCGGGTTCAATTACTTGCAGGCACGCAACCTCGAGCCATGATCGGACAGTCCTGGCAGCCTCGGTTGGCGTCATCGCGTGGCTGAATAAGTGCGGATTCGTGGCGATACGCATGAACCCGAATAGCACGAGCAAAGGTAAACCTACGGGCTCAGACCCCGAGAGACAATTCTCCCACCACGCCTTCGCCTTCGTGTGGTGGGGCGAATTCTGATCGTGGGCGTAGATGAGCACGTTGAGATCGGGTATGATCACGTCGATTCGGTTCGCTTCAATTCCGCGATAAAGTCCTCGACCTCAAGCTCATCAACGAGCTTATTGAAACCCGCGGGATCGATGCCCGGACGCAATCCCATGGGCCGCGCCTCAACCTTAAAGGGCTTGCGTTCCCGCTGGGGTTCAGAAACACGAAGCCCCGTGCGCACGGCGTCGTTCAACGTCTCCTTAAACGAGCGCCGGGTACGATGCATCGCGTCTTTGAGCAAGCGCTCCACATCAGGATCGAGTGTGACGGTAGTTCTCATGTACGCATTATGATGCCTCAATCTACTGCTGTCAAGATGCCTGAATCGTGGGAACCTTGCCGGACAAAAGACGCCGCATACTAAGTAAATTATTATAAACATAAGAGTTAAATATACCGAACATTTCTTGCGTTTTGGGGGCTTTTCAGGTATGAATTAGCAGGGCCTTTTGCTTTCTGGGGTTCTCGGTCTTAGAGAGGGAATGTTGTAATGTTAGACGGAAAGCTGCGCCCTGCCCACCCGTTCCTGCTCCTCTTTCTCCTCTTGCCCGGAATTGTGCCGGCCTCGTCTGTCGCGGACGAGGCCAAGGGAATCGCAATTCCCAATCCCGTGATGTTCGTCACCCAGACGCCGTACGCCGGCGACTTCGCGATGGTCAATTCGACGTTCGCCAACCACAAAGGGAACTCCGGTTCCTCCCCGCGCGGCGGGCACCTGTACATCCGCTACCCGGACGGGACACTGCGGAATCTGACCGCCGAACTGGGGTACGGCGTGAACAAGAAGAAGCTGCTCACCGTTCGCGACCCCCACGTGCATTGGGATGGCACGAAGGCACTCTTCAGCATGGTCATAGGCGGCATCACGCAGGACGACTACTCCCCCGTCTATTTCCAGATTTACGAGGTGACCGGCATCGGCCAAGGCGAGACGGCGTCCATCAAGAAGCTGAAGCAGCCCAAGAACTACAACAATGTCGCGCCATGCTATGCAACGGACGACCGGATCGTTTTTACGAGTGACCGGCCGCGGAACGGCGACCGGGACCTGTATCCGCAGTTGGACGAATACGAATCGACGGCGACGGTGTCCGGCCTCTGGATCATGAACGCGGACGGCAGCAATCTGCACATCCTCGATCATGCGCCATCGGGCGACTTCGACCCGTTCGTGGACAGCTTCGGGCGCATCGTCTTCACCCGGTGGGACCATTTGCAGCGGGATCAGCAGGCCGATGCGGATATTTACGCAATCATCAACGGCGGCGATACGTCGTATGACGTGGTGACCTACGAGTCCGAGGAGACAAACCAGAAGCATGACTTGGCCCCCGGCGACGAAGTGTTTCCCGAAGCGCGCGGGACGCACGGGCCCGGCGGCGCGTACAACCCCACGTGGGACGATTTGCAGGACACGGAGAACGGGCATACGTTCAACCACTTCATGCCGTGGGCCATCAACGAAGACGGATCGGACCACGAGACGTTGAACCATATCGGGCGTTTGGAAATGGTCGGCTACATTCCCGCCGCGCGCGACTACCTGCCGGAGGCGTACGCGTTTTCGACGCCGCGCATCACGAACTTCTTCCAGCTCGCCGAGGACCCGACGAAACCCGGGCGGTATTACGGGACGAACGCCCCGGAGTTTTCCACGCACGCCGCGGGGCAGATCGTGCGCCTCGACGCGCCGCGAGGAAAGAACGCGGACGATCTCGCCGTAAAGTACATCACGCACAAGAACACGGCGGGGTACATCGGCGACGGGCAACAGCCGGACGACACGCGCCCGGGTCTGTTTCGCGACCCGATGCCAATGACCGACGGGACGCTGTGGGCCGCGCATAGCTCGAGTCCATACGCGGACGAAGAGACCGTGAACGATCCCGGCTATCCCAACCCGTACACCTACAGCAGCCGCTATGATTTCGCGATTCGCCAACTCGTCAAGGGCGGGCCAAACAAGAGCTTCATCCCCGGCGCGCGGCTAATCCCCGGCGGCATCGCCGGAAAGGTGAAGTACTTCGAGAACAACGGCTACCGCGAGGTGAAGTACGACGGCTTAATGTGGGAACTCCAGCCGGTAGAGGTCGTCGCGCGGACGCGTCCCGAGTCGAACGTGACACCGCTTCCGGATATCGAGGCAGACATCCTCGATGCCGAGCTTGGCGGCGAAGCTGGCGTGCAGGAATTGCGCGACTATCTTGTTGCCAACAATCTTGCGCTGGTCATCGCGCGCGATGTGACCATGCGCGCGGACGAGCAGCAGGACTTCAATCTGAAAGTCGCGGGCAGCGGCCACCAACACGCGGAGACAGGGTCTACGCCGAAAGAAATCAAGTGGCTTCAATTCTTCAGCGGCAAGCAAGTGCGCGGCTATCGCTGGGACGGGCGGCGCGTGCTTGGGCGCGCAATGGGCGATGACCTGAACCCGCCAAATGCGAACGCGCCGGAAGGCGCGGTAAAGATCGCCGACGACGGATCGGCTGCCGCCTTCGTGCCGGCGCAACGCGCCATGGCATGGCAGACCACCGAACCCGACGGCACGGCCGCCGTCCGCGAGCGGCTCTGGGTGACGTTCAAATCGGGCGAAATCCGCGTATGCACGAATTGCCACGGCGTAAATACGACCGACTTGTTTGGTAACCCCCCACCCACCAATTCGCCGCAGGCCTTGGTGGATTTGTTGGATTGGTGGAAATCGCTGAAGTCGGGCGGTGAGTAATCCACTGCCGGAGCGAATAGAGCGAGACTATGCACATTCGCCGGAGCGAGTCTATGGCAGTACACTCAACAAATCTTGCGCGACCAAGGGAAAGAGCGGGCTCGACTGGGTGTCATCGTCGTAGCGGCCGGTGATCGTGTCGTAATGGCTCCAGCCTTCGAGGATGCGGAGGCGGTCCGGATTCGCTAGGGTGTGCTCGCGGATCAGTTTCAGGCGCGGCGTGAAGGGGCGCAGCGGGAGTGTCCGGCCATTGACCACGCGCGTCTTGTAGATGAGTTTGTCTTCCCTGCCGTCGAGCATGAGTTGGCTTTGGAGTGGTACGAAGCCGTCACTCAACAGAAAAGTCCCGAGCGGCGCATGCGATCCGTTCGTTTCGATTTGCGCCATAAGTGCGCTGAGAAGACGCAAGGCCGCATCGTAGTACAGGCCGGTGTTCCCCCCGCCGTAGGCCTGTTCGGCTTGGTCGCGCAACTCGTCGAGATTATTTCCCGGTTCCAGGTAGGCGCCATAAAGAAAGAACTTGTCCATGTTGATCCCGCCTCGATTCTTCGGCGTGATCTCGTCGATGCCGCCGCAGTAATTCGGCAAAAGGTCTGCGGGCTCAAACGTTTCATCGGAGTATCCGGGCAACTCGCGCGCGTCGGTTGCGTTCGCGTCGCGGGCCGAGAGCGTGCGCCACTCGAAGCCGCGCAAGGGAATCCACGCGCGAAACGTCCGCGTCGGGATGCCGCCGATGCCTTGCGCGTCCAAGTTGGCCCAGCCCATGTCCATGTCGCTCTGGCGCTGCGTCGAAAGATAGTTATCGAGCAAAAAGCCGGCGAACACGCCGCGCAACGGTTGCGGGAGAATCTGCCGGGGGAGCGGCCCAAGTTGCGCGAGTGCGTAGCGCACCCATTCCGGCGTGGCGCCGGGCGAACCCGTGTGCGGCGCGCTGAGTGTGACGACGCCAAGGCAGCGTTCGGCCATGTTCGGGAAATTGGCGAGGAAGGCGCGCGCGGTGACGCCCCCTTGGCTGTGCGTAAGCATGCAGAAGGGGCCATTGGGGAGGAGGTAGTTCTCGCCGTCCGTGCCTTCACTGCCGTTTAGTTCGGCGTCGAGGATGAAGCGGTTGAGATATGCCGCGAGGCTTTCGTCGAATCCCGGGTACGCGTCGCTGTAGCCCACCGCGGCGTTGACGCCTTCGTTCGGTGTCAGGTATTTCCAGAGTTGGAATTCTTGGCGGAACTCGGAGGCCTCGTCGCTCTCCGACGCCCAGCGCACGAACACCTCCCAAAAATCGGTGCTCAGCCCGTGAACAAGGATCAACGGCGTCGGCCCGTTGACCTCCGATGCCGCGGTGCGCGTCAGTTTCCAGTTCGCCTTTGCCGCGGGGTCTTCAGAAAGGTGTTGCTGGTCGAATAGGCGCGGTTCGGCGGCAAGAACCGGAGTAACCGACAGAGCCAACGCGATCACAAAACGCATGAGTCCATTCCAAACCTGCACGCCCGATGGCGGGCACGAGAATACCACAGCCAAGGCGGCCCTGGCAGAGTCCACTGAAAATAGCGCGATGACAAAATGTGACGTCACCCTGCATTGCCAGCGTGTTGGTCCATTTCGTCTTTTTGGTCGTTTAGGTCCTATTGGTCCTTTCGACTTCCTGACCTGTTCATTACTCGCTGCCTCACCGTTCGCTACTTCGCGTCACCTCCCAGTGCAACACGCTGGGCTAGAGGTTAGAACAGGAACGTACGGGTATGCGAGTGTCTTTGGCAAATCCAAAAAAGGCCGCGGCCGCTGCACGCGCCATAAACCTGGACGTGAATTCTTAACGGGTTTGGCACGGTATCGCCGCCTTTCTTGCCGTCGGACCAATCGTCCGTTCCACAAGATTTTGCGGGGCATCGTAGAGCCCGGACTCCGCGCCGGGCGGACTTAGACCAGTGTTCCTGTTCGTGCCTTGTTTGAAGCACCCATAAGTTTGAGCGGAGCAAACCACTGGGTTTCCGCCTTGGCTCCCAGTACTGACCCCGATATCGTGCCGCCCCTGATAGCGTTCAACACAAGGTAGGAGCGGACCAAAGGTTCATTCCATGTCGAACACGAAGATCTGACCTCGAGAAGTTTCGCTTGCTCCAATTCCGCCCGAGCCAATCTGCACCCCAGTTCACCGGGGGGTGTCATCCCCGCGGCTACCACAGAATCTGGACTTACGACGATTTCGGCATCGCGCCCCCCTTGAACCGTCAAAAAGCCATACGACACCCCCCTCCTTGTATCGTCAAGAATCCGCGCCACCTTACCGAACCGCTGCCGCACAACTTCGCCCGCGATACCCCTTGTTTCGACAAAAGAATTCCGCACCCCCCCGCCCCAGATTTTCCTCGGACGCCGCTGAAAGCCCAAAAGGTCCTTGTCCTCCGTGGCAGTCGCGTAAGAGGTGCCTGTCCTCCAGAGCGTTAAGCGAAAGAGGATGCAACGCGGTGGGCATGTAAGGTGAAAGCCTCTCGCTCGTTCGCTCGTTCCCAAGCTCCCAGCTTGGGAACGGGTGCGGATACGCTCGGTGGCAAGGAGCTTGGAAACGAGAAAAGCGGATTGAATCGTGCACAGCCACCACGTGCCACGCGACCACAGATGGTCGTCGTAAGTCGTCCCCTTGCTTCCTAACTCCATCGCTATTCGCTACTTCGCTGGTCGCTACCTCGCTCGCCCGAGTGCAACACGATGGCCTTACAGGGTGAAGTCGATCGCTCATGGCAGTCTTCTCGTAGTAGCATCGGATATACTTCACCGTTCGTCGGCGGGGTGCGCGCACAACGGTGGAGATATCGGATGAGGACTATGAAGAAACGGATCGTGCTATTTCTAATTGGGTCGTTCATTGCGTTCGTTGCGCGCGGCAATGAGATTGCGGAACTTGTGAAGGGCGCTCCGGAGGTCCCGCCGGGGTATACGGATTACAAGGAAGTCCAGAAGGCGGTGCTATCGGGACAAGTGAAGCTGATCAAACCGCCCAAGGAATTGCCGGCGTCGATCGCGGTCACGAAGGACATCGAGTACGGCAAAGGCGGCGACAAACCGTTGCTGCTCGATCTGTACGCGCCGAAGGAACTCGCGAAGCCGGTACCCGCGCTTGTCTTCATTCACGGTGGCGGCTGGCAGATGGGCGATAAGAAGGACTACGAGGTCTATTGCATCGATTACGCGGCGAAGGGTTACGTTTGCGTGACGATAAATTACCGCTTGCGGCAGGACGCCCTTTTCCCCGCTGCCGTCGAGGACTGCAAGGCGGCTGTGCGTTGGATGCGCGCGAACGCCGCGAAGTTCGGCGCAGACCCGGAGAAAATAGCGGCAATTGGCGGGTCGGCGGGCGGACATCTCTCGATGATGGTGGGGTATTGCGACGATCCGGCGATGGAAGGCAGTGGCGGCAATCCGGAGCAGAGCAGCAGGGTGCAGGTCGTGGTGAACTTTTATGGTGTGCCCGATCTAACCGGCGAACTGGCGAAAGAAGCGCCCGAGGCGATCAACTTCCTGGGCAAGAAGCAAGACGAAGATTTTGCGCTGTATGCCAAGGCATCGCCCCTGACATTTCTGGACAGGAGCGACCCGCCCACGTTGAGTTTCCACGGCACGATCGACGAATTGGTCCCATTCGTGGAGACCGACCGGCTCCACGCCAATCTAGACGCGTTGGGAATCCCGAATGCGTATGACAAGATCGAGGGGTGGCCCCACACGATGGACGCGGCGGTCGAGATTAACAAGCATTGTCAGTACGTGATCGATCGGTTCCTGGAGAAATATCTGCCGCTGCCGAAGTGAACGGGAACCCGCCGGGCGCGTCGCCGCACTTGCGTGGCGCAACAATCGATTGCGTGGCCCGTGAGCATTTGCGGATGAAACGCGGCGCTATTCGCCGAGATCGTCGGTGTATTTTCTGTATAGGCCGCGGAACTGGTGGTAGGTCAGGCCGAGCAGGTCGGCGGCTTTGCGCTGGTTGAAGCGCGCGCGCTCGAGCGCGGAACGCAGCATCGTCAGTTCCACGTCGCGAATGGCCTCGTCGTACGTTTTCCCCTCGAGCAACGTGTCGAGGGCCGGCGCGGCGGCGGGTTGCGCGACGATCGAAGACGACGATTGCGCCGCAGGTGCAAAGGTCCGTTGTTGTTTCACATTGAACGGCGAACAAAACGGATCGAAAACGATTTCCACGTCGGTGATTATTGCGTCGTCGGAGCGGTAGACCGCGCGTTCGACGACATTCTTCAATTCGCGTACGTTGCCCGGCCAGTCGTGGTTCTCGAGTTTGGCGACGGCGCGATCCGTGAACTGGGGCACATCGCCGCGATTCAACTCATAGGCCATACGCGCCGCGAAATGGTTCGCGAGGAGCATGATGTCCTCCCGGCGCTCGCGCATTGGCGGAATGAAAAGCACCTCAAACGAGAGGCGATCGAGCAGGTCGCGCATGAAGTGGCCGAGTTCGGCCATCTCGGCCAGGTTCATATTCGTTGCGCCGATGATGCGGGCGTCCACCTGAATCGAGCGCGAACTGCCCACGCGCTCGAAACTGCCGTATTCGACCACGCGCAGTATCTTCTCTTGCGTCTCGATGGGGATATTGCCGATTTCATCGAGGAACAGCGTTCCCTGGTTCGCCGCCTCGAAACGGCCCGAGCGGCGGCGGCCCGCGCCGGTGAATGCTCCCTCCTCGTGTCCGAACAGTTCGGACTCGATCAGCGTGGATGCGAGCGCGGCGCAGTTCAGCGCAACGAAGGGTTCCTGCCACCGCGGCGACAGAAAGTGCAAGCGGGACGCGGCCAGTTCCTTGCCGGTGCCGCGTTCCCCGATAAGGAGGACGGGCCTGTCCACGCGGGCCACGCGAGAGAGCTGTTCCTGAAATCCAAGGAATATCTCGGATTGGCCCAGCGCTTCCTGCGGGGCTTGTGTTGCGCGTGAGGCGGGCGGGGGCGTCTCGCGGGGTCCGGCCATAGGGTTCTCCGCCATCGGTTTCGTGACGAAGCCAGAGTTTAGCGATTTTCACCAGAGCAGGTCAAGGGAATTCTAGGTGTAAGCAACGCTAAACCGAATAGTTACAAGCCCTTGTGTAGTCTGGCCGATTCTGGCACGTGGATTGTGTACTGCGGTGTGTCACAAGACGAAACGGGAGCTCGGAACCATGAACCAGTTGACCACGAATCGGGAACGCCGGCGCGCGAAGCGGGTGTCCTGCGCCGCAGCAGTCCGGTACCAGTTGGGCCGTGAAATCGGCGGTCACGCGACGCTCGCGGATGTCGATCACGGAGGAATCGGAGTACTGGTCTCGCACCCGTTGCGGGAAGGCCAGCGCGTGATGCTCGAAGTCGACGAACCGAAACGCGGCGACGGCACGGTGGAACTGAAGGGCCGAGTCGCGTGGTGCGAGAAGTGTGCGGATGGATATCGCGCAGGCATCCGCGTGTATCACGACGAAGGCGACGCGCGCGTGGCGTTGTGCGCGCTGATGTGCGCGGCGCTGAAGCAGCAGGCGGCCGTCGCCGATTTGCGCAACCGGCACTTTATCTATGCGGAGTGGAAGCTTGTCTCGCTCGCCGCAAACGAGGAGCCGCACTGGATTTGGAAGAAGCGCGAGCGCCTTACCGGCGCGATGCGAAACGTGCTGGCGCTGGGTTACTAACGACGCGGCAATCGCCGCGAATGGATGACGAAGGAGGAAACATGGGTATCTTCACACGGGCGCGCGACATTATCAGCTCGAACATCAACGCGATGCTGGACCAAGCCGAGGACCCGGAAAAGATCGTGAACCTGATGGTGCGCGAGATGGAAGACACGCTCATCGAATTGAAGGCGTCGTGCGCGGGCGCGAAGGCCGCGAAACGGCGCATCGAACAAGACCGCGAGGCGGCGGTGAAGCAGGTCGCCGATTGGTCGGCCCGCGCGCAGCGCGCGGTCGACAAGGGCCGCGACGATTTGGCGCGCGAGGCGCTGATCGAGAAGCGCCGTCAGGTGGAGCACGTTGATGCGCTCGATCGCGAGCACGCGCAGTGCTCCGGCGTGATTGACCAGTACAACGAGGATATGAAGCTGCTTGAAGAGAAGTTGAACGCGGCGCGCGAGAAACAGCGCGTGCTGGTGCAGCGGCACATCCACGCGGTGCACAAGCGCCGCGCACAGGGTGACATTCGACGCATGGAAACGTCGGACGTGTTCGCACGGTTCGACGACGTCGAGTATCGCATCGAGCGGCTGGAAGCGGAGGCGGACCTTGCGGGACCACCGCCGTTGCCGGGTCTGAGCGAGGCGATCGACGCGCTTGATGACGACGACGAAATCGAACAGGAACTGCGCAAGCTCAAGGGCGCCTCGGTACGGTAGGGGCAAGAGACTACGGGCAAGACTGATGGTCTGTTTGTGGGCCAAAGCAGAGCTTTTCAAGAGTGCGTTCCCAACTGGAAAGTCGGGAACGAGGCGGACCGAACAATGACGACGGCCCAACGGCCGCGCGTGGGACGAAAGGAAGGAACGACGATGGGATATTCATACGGGTACGGACGTACGGGCTTATACCGTTCGCGCGACGGCGTGTTCTTCGGCGTGTGCCGCGGCATCGCGGAATACTTTGACATATCGGTGTTCTGGACGCGCGTGATCGTGGTCGTCACGTTCGTGCTGACTGGTTTTTTCCCGATTGTGCTGCTGTACATTCTGGCAGCGCTGTTGATGAAACCCGAACCGCGTTGCAGGTATTAACTGGACAGAACATGGTGGAACCGGGCGAGATTGGCTGAACGCCGAACCTCGATTGCCAGGACGATCAAGATCGCGACTCGAAGGCGGCTGGCCTTCGTCATACGATAGAAACCTCAAGCCCCTCAATGGGAAGTTGACACACCCTACTTCCCCTTCCCCTCGCGGTGCGGCGCCCCTCCGCACCGCGAGCACCTCTTTTTTCGATGCGTGTTTGCCGCGCCGGTACCACAGGCGAAGGCGAATCGAAGGCGGCGATGCCTAACGCCAGAATCCGATGCAGTGCGCGGGAAGGACTGGCATTACACTCCCGAATGTTTCCGCGCCCGCGCGGGTGGCGGGAAAATAGTTGGACGAGTTGTAGTGGCTGTACTTTATGAACTCGACGTGGCCATCGAAATGCAAGACGTTTATGCCGGCCGGAGTATGGGAAAACTCGTCTTCGCCGAGCGGTACGCGGTCCCAGACAACGGGGATTCCGCTGTAACCTGGCGAGCCGGTGATGCGCGTCGAATCCGGCCAGACGGGGACCAACACCTCCAGGATGTTTCCCGCTATTACGGAATGCGGGGCGATCATGTATGCGTCGAATAACCCCTTTGCTTGCTCATCGGAGAAGATTGCGTACCCCGTGTAGATATAGAAAAGCGAGGAGACGCATTCCGGGTCCATCGATCTGCTGCCGGTCTGGCGCGCCGAATCAAAGAGGCCGGGCTTTGAAAACGGACTTTGTGGGCAGACGAGGACGTTTAGATCGGCCAAGTACTCGGGATAGACTAATCGGAGATCGAACATCCAATTGTCGATGATTGGGCTCAGCGGGGGCAGAAATTCACCGCGACTTTCGGATGCATACATCCTGAGGACAATCCCGATCTGTTTCAGATTGTTCTGGCAACTGGCTCGACGTGATGCCTCGCGTGCGCGGGAGAACATTGGAAGACAAATCAGGATCGTGGCGAACACAACAACGAGGATGGCGGCGAGTTCCACGATTCGAGTCTTCGACCCAGGGATTCGCGCTCGCATGATCACGCCGCCTCCGCCGAGTACGGCTTTGGCGCACTCACGCGCCGCAACGAGGCCGAGAGAAGCGCCAACGCAAATCCGCAAAACGCCGCGGCCGCGCATGCGCTAACGGTCGCACCCGCAAACGCAACCGCACACGTCACCAGGGTAATGCAGGCGGCGAGTGCAACATGACGTCCTCTACTCCAGATTCTTCGCGTGAACCGCGCTACGACGAAGCGGCCCGCTAGCGCGCCGCCGAGAAGTGCAGCGGCGAGCGCAGTGTATCGAATGGATGAAACGATCGATCGCGGAACGGTGGTGAGCGTGAGCGTCAACGGCCTTCCCTGCGCGGCGAGGATGGCGCCGAAACGGTAGGGTATCCCGTCTTTGGGCAAATTGACGGGAACCGGAAGCACGCCGGAGATCGCGGACGCAGCCTTGGATGAACCGGCTTCTTGCGGCGTCAACATATCTCCCGAATAGCGCGGGGAGCCGGCTTGTGCCTGAGACGCAGGGCCGTTGATATCGGTGATGTAAAACCGTTCGACTCCCTCTCGCAGCCGGTATAGCGTCTCCTGCCGCGTCACCGACGTTGGTTGCGGACCAGTACGTTGCATTACGATCGTGCCCGGAAGCGGCGAACTAGACGGATGGACATCGCCCGCGCTAGAGAACAGGGTCCTCCGCTCGGGCAGTAATACCTCCCAATCGACCGTACTCGCCAAAATGTCCGTTGCGGGCGCGGTGAGGTCCGTTGCGCACCACAGCCCCTTCGGCTCGGCGATTCGTTGCATATACAGCAGTTGGACCGGGAAACTTCCGAGGCGCCGGTCTACCTCGACCGATTTCGATAATGGGATGAGGACCTCGCCCGTCGCCGCATCGCGCGCAGGTTTTACGACGCGGTCGCCGACCATGGCCGACCAAATCTCGGCGCTCTTGCCGACATTCAAGCGCAAGAATTGCCGCACGCTGTTACGAACGTCGTACGAGGCCCGGGTAACAGCCATGCCGTCAGCGGTGACAAGCGTGGTCAGGCTTGCGAAATCAATGCTCGAGTCGGGAACTGCGACGTCCTCGAGCCGTCTCACATCTACAGCGAGTAGGCGTTCGCCCTCACCGTAGCGGAACGCTAGCAAGAGCGGCGTCGCTGACATGGATCGCAATTCCGCCGGCAGTTCCGCCGTGTCGAGCCGAGTCAGTCCTTCGATAGTTGCTGCCGGATTCACTTCGACGTTGCCGCGTGCGGAAACGCCGACGTAACCAGACTCGCGCACAACACCAGGCACATTCGGGAGCGGGATGTTCGCCAATTCTCCGTCAAATGGGCGCTCGTAGGCGAGGGTCACGTTGTAGCTGTCGTTTACGCGGTGGTTGGTCTTGATCTCGATCCGTTGTTTGGATTCCTCATCTTGGCGCGACCACGCGAGACCTTGTCCTGCGACTTCGAGCACGTTCACTTCGGCTGGGAGCAGTACGGAAAACGTGTCGGTGTCCCCGCGTAATATCCGATAGCGAAGTTGCACCGTGCTGGTGACATAGGATTCAGTCAGCGCAGCCAGCGTCCACGATGTGCAAGCGATTCGCGGCTCGACTGCCGGCGGGGCAACCGGCAACTTCGCAGGCAGTGTCCAACTTACGGCGAGCTTTTGCGATTTTGGGAAGGCCAAATCCGCCTGGACACCGGTCTCCGTTTGCGTTACCTCCGTGACGCTCGCCGCAGGCGCGTGGACCTTTGCGTCCTTCGCGGGGATGCGCAGGGTCATGCGCGTCATGGCGCTTTCCCGGCATGGAAATTCAAACGAGACGACGCCCTGATTCTCCGTGGCTGCTACGTAGAACGTCATGTTCACGTCATGTTCGCCCGCGCCTTGTTTTAGCAGCGTTAATTGACCATTGTCGTCTGGCGTAAGGCTGGCGGGCGCGTTGTCAAGCGTGAGGCCGGTTACCGCGACTGTGTCGCCGACGAGCGGAATGCGCACCCATTCCGACGGCTCCCAGATTTGCAGATGAAAGGTTGCGGTGATCTTTACTGATGCACTATCTTCGCGGGCTTCCGCGAGGTAGGTTGCTTCCACAAGCGACCACTGGGCGGGCGGTTTAGGCGGAGGCGGGGTGACCTTTTCCTTTGCGGCACTTAGCGCTTCCCACATTACGCGGAAGTCGGCCCAGGGTATCTGCATCTGCGCCTGGGACAGCGACGGTAACGCAGCTATGTTGTCTGCGTGCGCGGGAAACCCCAGAAAAGTCACAAGGAGCACAATGGCTTGAACGTGTCTCATGGGCGGCCCTCCATGCGTTTATTCGGCGGGCCGTTATGTCCGCCGGCAATTGTCAGTACGCCGGCGGAGTGGGAAGGTTCATTTCAGGAGGGATGGAATATCCGGGTGATCCATTTCAAACGCTACATGTCCGTCGAGATATAGGATACTTCCGCCCGATGGACGTGCACGGGGTGACGTGTCAAAAACAACGGGGAGCAGGGACTGATATTCGCTCGAAGATGCCGGGTTGTTGATGTCTGTTATGAAGAACCTCTCGATGCCATCCTTCAACCGATAGAATGTTTTTCCGCCCACGTGGATGTCGCCATCGAGTTGTGCGGCGTCGAGGCCTCGGCGCGCTTCGGCGAGGGGCTTGAGTTCGGACGCGTCCTGGATTGCCCATGCCGTATATGTGTAGCTCCTTGCCGCGATTCGGGTGATACGTTCCCAATCGACCGGCTTCTTTGCAGCAAGTTCGTTTAGCTCCTCGGTTAGTTTCTCGGCTTCCGGCAATTCCGGGTTCACCAAGACCGCGAGGTCGGTCAAGTACTCCGGGTACACGGACCGAATGTCGAACATCCACACATCGGGATAGGGCGCGATGGGCGGATACTTCTCGCCTTTGGATTCGTCCGCGTACATCTTGAAGACTATTCCCAGTTGTTTGAGATTGTTTTGATTGCTGGCACGGCGCGATGCTTCTCGGGCCCGTGAAAACAAGGGCAACACAACGGAGACCACTACGCAAACCACCACGGCACTAGCCAGGACTGGAACCCACGGAAACCCGCTCCGACGATTCACACGCCTGACCTCAACGTCCGCTTCGATAGCGCGCCGGACGGCGGATGCGGCTAAGTCGGGCGGCGGCGATTCTGCCGATACCGACTGCAGCGCAGCGATCGCTTTCCGCTGCGATTCCAGCGTTTCGCGCCATTCATCTGAATGTTCGACCAGGCGCTCCACGTCCGCATGGTCCGCCGCGGAGAGCGTGCCCAGAATGTAACCGCGAACCAGGCGTGTGCGTTCCACGTCACGGGGATTCATGGCAGTATGTCCCGCAGCTCACCAAGCAAGTAGGTGACGGCTTTGTTCATGCGCGATTTCACGGTGCCCACGGGGATGAACAAGGCGCGGGCAATCTCGTTGTATGGCATTTCTTGGTAGCGAGCCATGAGAAACACTGTCCTTTGCTTGATGGGCAGCTTTTCGATTGCCGCTTTCAGCCGTTGCTCCAATTCGTTGGCGCGCGCCAGCGCATCCGGTGCGGGATTGCCGTTCGCAATAGTATTCGCCACGGGCCACGAGTCGCTTGCTTCTGCCGTGGAAGATTCCAAGGATGTCAGCCTCCGACGCTTGCGAGTCCGCAGCCGATCCCGGCACAAGTTGGTGGCGATACGGTATATCCAGGGGCGTACAGGCGCACCGGGACGGTACCGCGCGCGATGTTGAAACACTCGTAGGAATGTCTCCTGAAACACGTCCTCCGCCTCGATGCGATCGCCGAGCATGCGGCACGCGTAGTTAAAGAGCGGCGACTCGTACCGGCGCACGAGCTGCTCGAACGCTTCCGTCGAATCGTCGCAGACCGCCGCCATCAGCGCCTCGTCGCTTTCGGTTAGACTACTGTCCTGCGAAGAATACGTCATAGGCGTCTGGGTGGTTCAGTCCGGACTTCACTGGTTCGAGAGACTGATAGCCACAGAAGTTTCAGAACCCGTACGGGTGGTGATCACCGACAAGACGCGCTTTTCTTTCTTGTAGATCAGCGACACCATCTCACCCTGCTTGACGGATGCGTCTTCGGTCCAACCGTTCTTTGCGGCCTGATCTTTGTAGAACGATTCTACTTTGGCTGCGGAATCGGTTGTCGTACCCTGAAGCGCTGCGCCTTCGGGGGTTGAAAAGGCCGTCACGAGTTTCACCCCGGCGTAGACCGGCACGTCGGATGGCCAGTTGTCCGGGACCTTCGTCCCTTCACCAATGCTCATCGTCCCCTCGCTCGTCGTTACTTTCATAGAATCTGAATCGATTGAGACATCGGCCTTTTGGCCCTGGGCCGCCATCGCGGACTCGACGACTTTTTCCGCGGCACTCTCCGAAGCGCTCTTCCCACATCCGACCGTTGCCAGCGCCAGTAGAGCGGTCATACACAGCGAAAAGCGGAACCGTTGCATAGCAATTCTCCCTCTGATTGTCCCCACGTTTTGTCGCGGTGAAACCGTCCGTTTCTCGGACGCGCGACAGTCAAGGAGCTACGTCCAAACCACGTATTCAATTGTAACCGAACCTCGATTCCTTGCGGACACCAGCGGGACGCGCGGGCGCGGGCCGCTTTTACTTAGGTGTTGACCTAAGTATCATTTTCTGTTACAGTCTGTCGCATGTCCGCCGAACTGAAATCGGTCGATTCGGTCTTTCGCGCCCTGTCCGACCCGACGCGGCGGCGCGTGCTGGAACGGCTGAGCAGGGGCGCTGCATCGGTGAGCGAGTTGGCGGGGCCGTTCGACATGGCACTGCCATCGTTCGTGCAGCATTTGCGGCTGCTGGAAGATACCGGCCTGGTGCAATCCACGAAGAAGGGCCGTGTGCGGACGTATCGGCTCGCGCCGAAACGTTTGAAGATCGCGGAAGACTGGCTGATGCGGCAGCGTTCGCTGTGGGAGCGCCGTTTGGATCAGCTTGACGAGTATCTCTTGAAATTGAAGGAGCAACAGCTATGAGCCTCTCCCCCATTTACACGTTTGATCCAAAACTTGACCTGAAGCTTGAGCGGGTAATCGACGTGCCGCGCGAACTCGTGTGGAAAGCGTGGACCGAGCCGGAGCACGTGAAGGTGTGGTTCTGTCCGAAGCCGTGGTATGTGTCGGAGTGCGAGATTGACCTGCGGCAGGGCGGCAGGTTCTGGACGATTATGAATGGGCCGGAGGGGCAGTCGTTCCCGAACGAAGGATGTTACCTTGAAATCGTGCCTAACGAACGGCTCGTGTGGACAGATGCGCTGTTGCCTGGGTACCGACCCGCCGAGAAACCGTTCATGACGGCGATCCTCGAGCTTGAGCCAAGTGGCAACGGCACGCGCTACGTGGCGACGGCGCTGCACCGCGACGAGACTTCGCGCAAGCAGCACGAGGACATGGGATTCGCGGAAGGCTGGGGAAAGGCGCTGGACCAGTTGGTCGCGCACGTGAAGACGATGTGATCGTTCCCCGCGCCAAGTATACTATATGTGATTAAGGACTTGGTTTGTCGGGTACCGGTGGAATTCAATTCGTAACGGCGGACAAGGGCTAAAACGTTGGGGTAATCGTACCGATTGAGCTTTGGCGCAAAATCGAGTCGGAACGCGAAGCCGCGTATTGACGGTCCAGCCCGGCGATGAAACGCAGGCTGCTCGATGCGAAGAAATGAACAAGGGGAATTCCGCAAAAAGTCGATCGTGAAACGTTAGAAGTCGATCGTGCCCCCAATGGAGTCTCGCGGAAGCAGAATTTGCTACGGAGGAGAAGGAAATGAAATCGGTCGAGCAAATTCAACAGCAGTTGAGCGAATTGCCGTTGGAAAAGCAGAATGAAGTACTCGACTTTATCTCATTTCTGCGACATCAAGCGACGACCGAACAACTTGTGCCCGGGAAGCGTACGCTCCATCAACACCCTGCCTTCGGATCCTGGCGTGGACGCAACATTGATTCGCTGAAATATCAAGAAGTCCTCCGCTCCGAGTGGGAACGGGCATGATAGCGGTCTTTGATACAAACATAGTGATTGATGCACTGAACGGGTCGCCGTCAGCCGATGCGGAGTACGATCGCTATGAACGAGTACTTGTCAGCCGAATCACCTGGATGGAGGTCCTGGCCGGGGCGCAGGGCGACGATTCCCAATTGCGCGACTTCCTCGAAACCCTTTTTGCAGTCATTCCACTCGATCTCGCGGTCGCCGAAACGGCGGTACAATTGCGCCGCAGGTATCACGTGCGATTGCCCGACGCCATTATCTGGGCGACGGCGAAAACACAAAACGCAGTGTTGGTCTCTCGCAATACTAAGGACTTCAAAGAAGAATGGGGCGGCATACGCGTCCCTTACAATGTGTAGTTCGTGTTGCGGGCGATCATCTCACTTGTCGTGCGCGGCGAGTCGTTCGACGGCGCGAACGGCGGACACAACGCAGTCATTGAGCCCGACGCCACGGTAGGCGTTGCCGGCGAAGTAGAGACCGGGGTGGCGTTGTTCCGCTGCGTCGATGGCGTCAAGGTTTTCGGCATGGTTGAGCAAGTACTGCGGAATCCCGGGCGCGTGGCGGAATATGCGGACAAGTTGAGGCGCGCCGGAGACCTGCATAAGCGGGTGAATCTCGCGCTGGACGATGGCAAGCAACTCGGCGTCGGATAGCCGCACGGCGTCCGGATCGGTTGCGCCGCCGATCATCGTGCGGAGCAGTACGCCGCCGCTCGGCGCTTCGTGAGGGAAGATCGAAGAAGTCCATAGACAACCGAGTGCGCGTTTGCCTTCGCTGCGCGGGACAAGGAACCCGAAGCCGTCAACATCGCGCGCTACTTGGTCTCCCGAGTACCCGGTACATACGACCACAATATCCGCGTAGGGAATGTTTGTAAGCGTATTGCAGAGGTCCGGATCGAGATTGGCCAGCGCAACTGCGGCCGCGTGGGTTGGCATGGCGACCACGATGTAACGCGCGTTCACTGTGTCGCCGGCGGATGTCTCGATGGAGTATTCGCCGTTCTCGCGCGTGACTCGTTTCGCGCCGTTACCGTAAAGCATGCGCGGCCCGATTTGTTCGGCGACGTGACGAGGAAGAAATCCGATACCCTCGCGAAACGTCGTCAGCACGCCTCCCGGTCCCATTGCGCTGGCGCTCTTATTGATGCGGCGTTTGCTCATCAAGGCTTTGAAGAGCGTGCCGTACTCGCGCTCCATCGCGGCCATACGGGGAAAGCAGTGCTCGAGCGAGAGAAGTTTGGCGTCACCACCAAACACTCCGCTCACCATGCACGAGACGAGGGTGTCCGCTGCCTCTGGTCCGATGCGGCGCGCGGCGAAGTTCCAGATGGTCTCGGGCGAGATATCGGTTTTCTGCGCGACAAACGGTTCGCATAGCAGCCGTAGGCGGCCGCGCACGGATAGCAGCGGACTGAACAAGAATGCCGGCGGCGGCTTGATTTCGACGAGTTGACCATTCTTCAGAATTAACCGTTTTGCCGCGGCCTCGTTCGCTCGGACCAATTCGCCGGTGAGGCCGAGATCGTCGACCCACTTCAAGGTGAGCGGTTCGCGATCGAGAAACCCGTTGGGGCCCCAGTCGAGACGAAAGCCGTCGACGGCGTCGGTGCGTGTGGTGCCGCCGGCGGTGTCGGAGGATTCGAGCACGAGCACCGATTCCCGGCCGAGCAGTTCGCACAAGTAGTGCGCGGCGCACATGCCTGTCACGCCGCCGCCAAGAACCGCCACTTTGGTTTCGTACGTCATCGAATCCTCATAACGCGCACCCCAGTATAACGATTTGTGCAACAGCGACGCGATTGCCGCGTCCGAGCGTGTGGTACACTTGAGGTGTTATGGGCGACAATTTCTATCCGCCACCGCCGCTTCTTTCGGCGAAGCAATACGCAGTTCTCGCAAGCGTGATTCTTGCGACGCTGGCGGGCGGTATTGGTGTTGGGTATTGGATCGGCGCCGAACGCGATGAGGTTGCCGAGACGTTGGTTGCGGAGGTGCCCGCTGGTTCGCCATCGATCACGCGCGGTGAGCAGGCCCCGGCCGTGGTGGAACGCCTGCCCGAGGGCCCCTTCACCGCGTCGTTCGAAGAAGGGCAACTTCTGGCCTACCGGTTGGACACGGAAATCGAGGGCGGCGGAACGGACAGCGGCGACTTCGCGGAAGTTTATATGAAGTTTGGCAGCGACGTTACGCTTTACACAAAGAAAGTAGCGGACGACGGAACGGCAGACATGCGGTTCGTCTTCGAGCACGCGTCTGTCGCAGGCACCTTTTTCGAGAGTCCGTTCGAGATATCGTTCGATCAGCCGACCGACGCGAGCGATCCAAAAGGCGACGCCGTACAACACACACCGCAGTACGCGTTCCTGACTACGCCGATCGAAATGCGTGTTGCGCCGGACGGGACCATTCTGGACATTTCAAGCCCGGGATCGTTGAAAGACATGTTGGGATCGATCGCGACCATTCCGCACCTGAAGTTTCCGAATACGGAATTGGCCGAGGGAATGGAATGGGAGACAAAGCTGAAATTGCCCGTGCCGGGAATCGGGGACGCAATCGATACGACGGTACACAACAAGCTGATCGGCTTGGAACGGTTGGGGAATTACGAATGCGGCGTCGTCCGCCAGCAGATCGGTGCGCGGGCGAAGGACACGCAGGCGAGCGCGAGCGGCAATCCGGGTGAACAACCGATGTTGTTCAGCGTGCCGCTTTTCGATTTGCAGGGCGAGAACATCATCTACTTCGACGTGAAAACCGGGCGGTTGGTGCATGCGGCGCTCGATATGACGTTTGCACTGCGTATCAAGGAGCAGCTCGGCGACGCGGGACGGTTGTTGCAACAACTCATTCCGAGCATGTCCGGCGAACCAGGCGCCCGAAGTTTGGACGATTTGCTGCAGCCCGAAGACAAGCCGGATTTGATGGATCTCTCGCTCACGATTGACGGTGCAATGAGCCTGGTGAACGAGGGCATGCCACAGCCGGTAGGGCAGTAGGCAATCGCGCGAGCTCGTTAGTGATTGCCAGTGCCTCTCTACTTGCGCTTTATGTCGTCAACAAATGCGTATGCGTCCCGGGCATCACGACTGTGGCTGGTGAACGGATCGCCAGCCGAACGACATAAAGTGAATAGGGAAGAAGGCACAAGGCGACGATGTCTGGCGCACGCGAGAATGCAAAATAACAGGTGACTGTCCCCATTTAAATTAAATTCGAAGGGCGCGCGGCAAGCCACTGCCGACACTTCGGCGCGGCGCATCTTGTTCCCATACGCCCGGCACGATGAACCCGCACTCGCAACAGGCGGCGCCGTTCATGCGATTTTCGATGACGGTAAAGCCGTGCCGGCGGATGAGCGTCGCACCACACTTTGGACAATCCGTGTTTTCGCGATTCCCCACGAGGCCAGGCAGATTGCCGGGGTAGACATAGCGAAGCCCCGCCTCCTTGCCCGCCGAGTACGCGCGGTCGAGGTCGTCGAGGGTGGTGCGCGGCGGTTCGGTCATCTTGTAATCCGGGTGGAACGCGGTGACATGCCACGGGATATCGCGCGATACACCCGCGATAAACTTCGCCATCGCGCGCAGTTCGTCGTCGCCACTGTTGAAACCCGGAACCACCAAGGTAACCAGTTCGACCCAGAACCCCATTTCCTTCAAGCGCACGATGGTATCGAGAACATTCTGAAGCACGCCGCCGAGTTTCCGGTACTGCTTGTCGTTGAATCCCTTCAGGTCGACCTTATACAGCGAGACGAAGGGCCGAATGAACTCGAGGACTTCGGGCGTGCCATTCCCATTGCTTACGTAGCCGCAGACGAGACCACGCTCGCGCGCTTTTTCGAATACTTTTACCGCCCAGTCCGACGTAATCAACGGCTCGTTGTAGGTGCTCACCACTACGGGTGCGCCGTGGGCCACGGCCGACGCGACGAGTTCGTCCGCCGAACACATGTGCGGGAGCGCGATCGCATTGTCATCGCGTAAGGCTTGGCTCGTAACCCAGTTTTGGCAGTACCCGCAGTGGAAGTCGCACCCCAGCATTCCAAACGACAGGGCGTCGCGCCCGGGATACGCGTGAAAGAAGGGCTTCTTCTCGATCGGATCGATCTGTAGTCCGGCGACATATCCGCCCGGAACGCGCAGCGTCCCATTGACGTTGAAACGCACCCGGCATATACCGGACTTTCCCTCACGAATGAGGCAGCGGTGCCCGCACGCGAGACAACGCACCGCGCCGCCCGCCTCGCCGGCCGTAAGCTGTGGCGCGGCCGAAATGGTGTTGCGCGTGAGCAAGTCGCGGAGGTTTGAAGTAACCGCTGCCATCTTGGGTCGCTCCCATTGCATCAAGGCAAATGGTCTTTTCCCACACATTCATTGTAGCACTGCCTGCCTGCCGAGGATACAGTTTGGGTTGGCAGTGCAAGAGGTGTTGGGCGCCGGATGGGTTGGGCACACATTAGTCAGTTGTGACCATTTTTTGATTCATATTTATGGGATTTTGTAAATTATCTAACTTTTGCATTTTCCTAACCTATTGAATAATAAGGCCTTATTACACACAATAGATATGGATCAATTCTTGCTGCTACCACAATTGGTGGTGTATGGCGCCTAATGAGAGAAGTGACGCAGGCGTCAAGTGTTAATGAAGGAGAAGTCATGAGATCGAAATGGGTTTTGCTTGCGGTAGCAGTACTTACCGCGTGGGGTGGAACCGCCGATGCGGAGGTGATCTTCGATAATGGGGCAACCCAGTCGATTTGGGGACTTGCCAGCGACGGGGTGTTCTTCCTGGCGGCGGATAATTTCGTTCTCCAAGAGGGAGCGAACACCATCACCGATATCCATTGGTGGGGCTTCTACAGCGAAAACGGCAATGGGGACAAGGTACCCATAGTCGACAATTTCACGGTGTTCATCTTTGCGGACAATGGCGGCGAACCAGGCGCTGTGCCGCTGTACACGCTGGTGGATGCTGTGCAATCGAGCGACAATGGGACAGTAGTTGCAGGTGCGCTTACTGAATACGAGTACGTAATGGACATCAATCCACTCGAGCTTACGCCGGGTACAACGTATTGGTTGGCGATTGCAAACAATGTGTCCACCCCCGTCAAGGGGCAGTTAGTCCAAAGTCTTTGGAACTGGTCATTCTCCAATGCGGTCGGCGGTGATGCCCACGCGAAAGCGCCGCAAGTCTGGGTTGATGCCAACGTCGAGTTGGCGTTTCAACTGACGAACGACGGAGTCGTTCCGGAACCCGCGACGGTAACGTTGCTTGGGGCCGGCCTTGTGGGTATCGCCGTGCGCCGGCGTTTCTTCCGCAACCGTTAGACGAGCAAGATCGAACTGCGTGTGTCGCGCGCCCGTTCGGGGAGAACGGGCGCGTTTCGATTCTCTTGCGAGTTGCGTTCAGTTACGTGGCGCTGCTGTTCGCGTGAAAACACGGGTTAGTCCGGGATTTCGATATTCAGTTTGTCGCCGTGAACGTGGACACGGTACCGGCACACGCCGTCTTTCGGGTCCGGGTCGCATGGCTTAACGTCGAAGGACCAGCCGTGCCACGGGCACGTGACTTCAGTGCCGTCGAGCCAGCCGTCGGATAGGGGCCCGCCAGCGTGCGGACAGGAGTCGCTGATTGCGTAGAAGGTGCCGCCTATATTGAACACGGCAACACGGTGTTTGCCGCAGGTGAAAGCCTTGCCTTCGCCGTCCGGAATGTCGGACGCGACCCCGACCGTTACCACTTCCGCCATTGCACACCTCAAACCGATTTGAACTTGCACAAAGCGGCAGGAGTCTACTCGTATGCGGAAGGCACTTCAAGTGCTTGGCTGCGGCCCGAAACGCCCGCGGTTTGTCTTCAAAACAACGCCATGCCGCCAGCGCCCACGGCTTCTCGAGTTGGTTTGGCGGGCTGGAATCATGCGCCCAATTTGTGTTGTTATAGCTGGCAACCACGCTGATCTTGGGAACAACACCGTTAGCCCCTTTCCGGGGGCCAGAAGGAAGGAGCCAATAGATGCCGTACACTTTGCCCCCGCTTCCGTATGCGTTTAACGCGCTGGAGCCGCACATCGACGCGCGAACGATGGAAATCCACCACGACAAGCATCACCAGGCGTATATCACGAACGTGAACACGGCGCTCGAAGGGACGGGCATCGACGCGCACCCCATCGAGGAGGTGTTGAAGAATATCAACGACGTGCCGGAAGCCAAGCGGCAGGCGGTCATCAATAACGGCGGCGGTCACGCGAACCACACGCTGTTTTGGCAGATCATGGCGCCGAACGCGGGCGGTCAGCCGAGCGGTGCGTTGGCCGACGCGATCAAGTCGGAACTCGGCGGCTTCGAGAAGTTCCAGGAAGAGTTCACGAAGGCCGGTACGACGCGCTTCGGGAGCGGCTGGGCGTGGCTGGTCGTGAATAAGGACAGGAAGTTGCAGGTCTTGAGCACCGGGAACCAGGATTCGCCGTTAATGCAGGGCCTTACGCCGATTCTGGGCATGGACGTGTGGGAGCACGCGTATTATCTGAACTATCAGAACCGCCGCCCGGACTACATCAAGGCGTTCTATAACGTGATTCATTGGGCGAAGGTAGCGGAGCTCTACGCCGCGGCGAAGTAAGCGCCCGCGATCCGCGAGCGAAGCGCTACATGCGCGAAAAATTAGGGGGACCTTGCGTACGCGAAGCGAGGTCCCCTTTTCCGCATTATCCGGAGCGAAGCGGCCCTTGACGAATTTGGCGCAAAGGTATAGCGTGAACTCTGTAGGTGCTTAGGGCGCGCTGCCGTGAGTGCGGTGCGCCGTACGCGGGGGAGGGAAGGTCATATGCCGTACTTTGATGTGTTCTACGGGTTCCTGCTTCCGGCTGTGCAGGTGCTTTACCGCCTGCTGATGTGGATCATGGCCTTGATTGGCGGGCCAATCTTTTAGAGCCTCTAACTGCGGGTGGTTGGTACCCAGGGTAGCCCCGCCTGCGTCGAAGCGACTTCGGCGGGCCAACCCTGGGCTGCGCGCCGAAACCCCTTCGGGGTAAACGCAAAGACGTTATTATTGTTAGAGCCTCTTAGTGTGACGGTGCGATTCGACACGTCCGTGACGATGCCGCAACCGGGGCGTTGTCACTCGTAGTGCAGCAATTCCAGGCGAGTCAGGACTCGGCGGATGGGCTTAACGTACGAGATTCGGGGCGATATTTTGTGGTTCGCCACGCACGGCGCGGTCGATTTCGTTGACGGGCTGCACGTCATACAGTGTGGATTCGCCGAAGCGTCTGACTTGGCCGCGCGCGACGCAGAGCGAAAATGGCACCTGCTCTTCGACGTGCGAGAATCGACTGAGAGCCGCACGTCCGGCGAACTACGCGATATCGCGACCCTCATCGCGTCGCACCGTGGTATGCTCAGCGGACGCTGCGCCATCATCGTCTCGAAGCCGCTGTATTATGGCTTAAGCCGCATGTTCGCCGTGTTTATGGAGAGCTTCGGACTTTCGACATCGGTCCTTCATTCCGATGAGGAAGCCGTCCGGTGGCTCCGGGCGCCGGTGCATTGAGTCACGGCGGAGGGTGAGGCAGACCGCGTTCGCGGCGCGCGGAACCGACCAGCCAATCCAGCAGTTCCACGCGCAGGTTTTCCGGTGGGTTCGAGTAGTGGTCGCCCGAATACATTCGAACTTGCACTTCATAGCCTTCATTCCATAACTCGCCACACAATTTCTCCGTGCCTTTGCGGTTGAAGTCGCGATCGCCATAGAGAAACGCCACGCGCACGCCCTGTGGCGGCCGCTTGCATTCGCTGCCTCGCGGAAACACAACTTGTATCAATCCCGCAAAATTTTGCGGATGCCGGCACATACAGTCCCAATTGCTTCTCGCTCCGCCGCTTGCACCGTAGGTAAAGCCGAGTTCGGGATGGACACGCAAGCCGGGAAGAATGGTATTAAACGCGAGTTCCTGGGCGTATTCGTTATAGGCGAAAGTCTTGTTCGAGCTGTGGTTCAGCGAAACAATAATGATGTCATTCTGCTCGGCGTACTTCTTGAAGCCCTGGAAACCGGGCCGGCCTTCGGGCATTGAGATCAAGAGTCCGGGAAAGAACTCCTCCGTGCGTTCCTGGTACGCCATGGGTACAAAGACGTCGATAGTGTAGGCGGCATTGCTCTTGCACGGGACGTCGCGATAGACGCCGGGTTTCCAATCGGGAACACCGTCGATTGCCGCGACGCTCCATTCTTCGGGGGGAATCACGCGGCCGGGCTCGGTCGTGGGCGCTTTGGCTCTTGCCAACAATGCGGCGCGCTCTTCGGCCGCGCGGCGTTCGCGATCGATGGCGCGGTTGGCCCGTAGCCTTCGAATTTCATCGTCGGGCAAGGGTGCGAGCGACACGTTCGATCGGTTCACGGATTGAACGTAAAAGGCGGCTGAAGCGAGTACTGCGAATCCGATGACCGCAAGCGCCGCCAGACGCAGTCGTGCACTGCGCTCACGCCTCACCATGGCGCCCGTCGGGACCGGTGGCGGGCCAAGGTCCATTTCAGAAAGTGGCTGAGGCGCGACGCCATTTTCCGCGTCCGCGATTCGCTCGAGGAGTCTCTTGCCGCGGGGTACGCCGAGGTCATTAATCATGTGCTCAGCCACGTCGCGCGCTTCCGCGAACCTGCCCAGTGCGATCAGGCAGCGCCCCCGCGCGTACCAGAGATTCTTGTCGCAGGAGAATTCCGCCTTCAGCGTCTCGAGCCGATTAAGGGCCGCGGCGGCGTTTCCCGCACGGAACAATTCGTCGGCTTCCTTGAACAGTATCTGTGCGCGCGCGCGATCCATCGGGTACCCCATACAGATATCATTGGTCTAGCACAGGGAAACATGCGCGTCAAGCCGGTGCGGCGGCCGCGAGCGAAAGCGGCTGCTCGTGGTAAGGTGAACATTGCCGCACGTTCAAACGAGGAGGCGCGATGGTTCATCAAGGTTTGATATCGATTTCCAGCAGCAAGCATGGGGATACGCACGACATCACGGAGGCGGTACGGCGGATCGTTGTTGAGTCTGATATTTCGAAGGGCGTCGTACACGTGTTCAACGTGGGAAGCACGGCTTCGATTGGATGCATCGAGTTCGAACCGGGACTCCAACGCGATCTGCCGGAAATGCTGGATCGGCTGATCCCACCGAGCCTGACGTATGGCCACGAGCAGGCTTGGCATGATGGAAACGGACATTCACACTTGCAGGCGACGTTGCTCGGGCCGTCGCTGACCGTTCCGGTCAAGGATAAGGCGCTGGTGTTGGGAATGTGGCAGCAGATATTTCACCTTGAGTGCGACGTAAAGCCCCGTAAACGCACAATCGTTGTAACCGTGATTGGTGAGTAGCGCGGCTATTCGGCGATGCCGAATTTCACGTTGACGGAAACGCGAACGTCGATTGCACCCGGCGCGAAGGTGCCGGTGATTTCGTCATCCGGTTTCGGAGCTTCGGCCGAATAGGCAACATTACTGATGGAGCTTGTGAGACTCCGTCCAGAGTCCTCTTCAACCGTAATGACAGGGCCCAACTTGGCACCGAGTTCCGACAGCATTGACTCGGCTTTCTGTTTGGCGATTTGTACCGCGGAAGTGCGCGCATCCTTGCGCAGGTCGTATATCCGGGACGACTGCCAGTTGAAATTCACGTCGGCGCCGGTCTCTTCAACAAGCGCATCAAAGAATTCGTCGAACCGATTCACGTCCCGCTGCTTCACCGAGATCGTTCGGCTCACGACGTAATGCTTAAACGTCGTCTGCCGTCCCTGTTCGTCGTGGTTGTATTCCTTGTGGATGGAGACGTTCGAAGTCTGGACATCGACAGGTTGCGTACCGAGCGATTTGATCAATTCCATCGCGGCCGATATTCGTCCATCGTTCTGATGCTTCGCCACCAACAAGGCGGCATTCGTATCGACAATAGAGACGTTCCAGGCGACGAAATCGGGCACGACCTGAATCACGGCGGTGCCGGTGACGGAGATGCTTCGTTCGGTTTCGGCGGGGGCTGCGGCTGCAACGATAAAGACTAAGGCGAGTCCAAGTGATGCTTTTCGCATGAGTGAATCCTCCATTTGCGGGAGATCATATCGTGCAATGGGGGAATAGTTGTGAAGGATTTGTAAAAGATGCGTAACCCAAACGGCGTCTGCGCACCTCCGCACTGCGGGCTGCACCACTCCGCCTCGCAGTGCAATACGGCGGCTATGCAGTCACTTGTCGCTGACAGGCGTAAGAATGGATTCCACAAACGATAGCGCGTCACCCAGCGGCATCGTTCCGTTTTCGCCCGTGTCGCGACGCTTCCACTCGATATTGCCCTCTTTAAGGTTGCGTTCGCTGACTATCAGGCGGATGGGGATGCCGAGGAGATCGGCGTCGGCGAACTGCACGCCGGGGCGCTCGTCGCGGTCGTCGTAGAGCACTTCGATGCCTTTGGCGGTGAGAGCGGCGTACAGATTCGCCGCCGTGTCCTTCACACCCGGCGCGTTGAGTTTAAGCGCGTTGAGTTGCACCTGCCACGGCGCGACGGCAAGCGGCCATTTCGGGCCGTATTGGTCGCGGTGGACCTCCATGATCGAACTCATGAGCCGGCCGATGCCGATGCCGTAGCACCCCATGATAGGGACGCATTTTTGTTGCGCTTCGTCGTTGTATGTCATGCCCATCGATTCGGTGTACTTCGATCCGAGTTGGAAGATGTTTCCGACCTCAATACCACGTTGCAGCGCGATCGTCCCTTTGCCGTCGGGTGTGTTGTCGCCGTCGGCGATCATCGCGATATCGACGGTTTCAACGCCGGGCATGTCGCGTTCCAGATTAAAGTTCTTCACGTGGTAGTCGATTTCGTTCGCACCGGTTACCAAATTGTTGGAGGTAGCGACAGTCGAATCGACGACGATGCGCCACTTCGACTTGTCAAGGCCCATGGGCGAGGCGAAACCGGGCACACCGCCGGCACCGCGAATGCGCGCATCGTTTGCGGGTACGGGAATCGCTTGGATGATCTTCGCCAACTTTGGCTCGCAGATGTCGCGGTCACCGCGAATCACTGCAATGACCGGTTTGCCATTCTCATCCGAATCGTAGAACACGGCCTTGGCGGTTTGGCGCGTCTCAACGCCGAGGAACTTCGCAACTTCCTCGATCGTCTTCAAGCCGGGCGTGTGGACCTTCTCCAACGGTTTCGGCGATTCCGGAAACCCTTCGATGATGCCCGTAGCGACCTCGCGGTTGGCGTAGTAGCCGGTCGCGGAGCAAGTCGCGATGGTGTCCTCCCCCACTTCGGTGAGCAGAATGAACTCGTGCGAAATCTTTCCGCCCATCATGCCGGAGTCCGCTTCAACGGCCACGACATTGGAGAGGCCGGTGCGCGCGAAGATGCGCTCGTAGGCGCGGTAGCACTCCGCGTAGTACGATTCGAGGTCTTCCTGCGTGCGGTGGAACGAGTATCCATCTTTCATGGTGAATTCGCGGACACGGATGAGGCCGCCTCGCGAACGGGGTTCATCGCGGAATTTCGTCTGTATTTGATAAACCATGAATGGCAGTTGCGCGTAGCTGTGAATTTCGTTGCGGCACAGGTGGACAACGGCCTCTTCGTGCGTCATGGCAAGGACCATATCGTGGCCTGCCCGGTCCTTGAAGCGGGCAAGTTCCGGGCCGACACTTTCGTAGCGGCCGGACTCGTCCCACAGATCGCGCGGTTGCACGACGGGCATGAGCACTTCCTGTCCGCCGATGCGATCCATTTCCTCTCGGACAATTTGCTCGATCTTGCGAATGACACGAAGGCCCGCCGGCAGGAGCGAATAGATGCCGTTTGCGACCTGGCGCGCGTATCCGCCGCGCAGCAGTAGTGCGTGACTTTCGAGGGTGGCTTCGGCGGGGCGTTCTTTGTACCGATGGCCGACAAGTTGGCTCATGCGCATAGAAACGGCGTACTCCTTAAGGCAGTTGGGAAAGGCAGGTTATAGCAGAGGGCGAGGCTGCTTTGCGACTTCGCCCGGGAAAACCAATGCTATGCGAGATGCGGGAATGCGACGTGCTAATGTTGCTCGGCAGGGCTCTTCGAACCTTCCCCGCCGTGGAGGTGTTCGACCTGGTGTTGCTTCCCTTTCTTGATAAGGCCTGGGAGGATATTCCCGCCCAAACCGGGGAACATCGCGGAGATGCGCGAAAGCCACGCACGGCTCCACGGCACGGCAACTTCGAGTTCTCTGTTTTGCAGCACGCGCGTCATAATGACGTCGCCAATTTCATTTAGCGAAAGCAGGCGCGGCCCGGAAAACACCATTGCACCGGCGTCGATTCGCGCGCATTGTTCGACGAGCGGCGTGCGGATCGCATCGGGACAGACCACGGTCGTGTCGATACCGTATTGCCGCAATTCGTTTGCAATGGCGAGGGTGAACCCGCGCACGCCGTGTTTGGACGCCACGTAGACGGCGATTCCCGGGATTGGCGCGATTCCCGCGAGCGACGCGATATTGACGATGTGCCCGCGCTTTAGCGGAACCATGTGGCGCGCGGCGACCTGGGTGCCCCAGATAACACCTTTCAGGTTTACGTCGATCTGCATGTCGATTTCTTTGGCCGGTTGGTCTTGAATCCAGCCGCCGACCATCACACCGGCGATGTTCATGCAGACGTCAATCGTGCCGAACGCGGAGGCGGCGCGCGCAAAGACTTCCTCCCACGCCTCGAGTTTGCGTACGTCAAGCGTATCGAGTTTGACGCGGTCTTCCGGCCACGCCGCTTCGTTCGCGTGGCGGGCGAGCGCCTCCATGTTGACGTCCGTGGCGTAAACGCGCGCGCCTTGTTTGACGAGGCGGTCCGTGACGTGTTGTGCGATGCCGCTCGCGCAACCGGTGATGAAATAGGATTTCGCGTTGCCCGTATTCATGCCCCTGCTCCCTGCGGTGCGCCAAACTTCACCGGCCCAAACGTGAATGTGGGAACGATTCCCGGGAACATCCAATAGGCGGTAAGTTCGGACGAATTGACGACGTTGTAGAAATCGGGATTGCGCTGCGACGTGCCCGCGATCTCGCGCTCCTGAATCATGGAGATATATTGGTCCAGCCCGCGCTCGAGGGTATTGCTGTTGAGAATTACATCGATGCCGGTTGTCTGCGCGTACTTGCGCAGGCCCGGAATACGCGACTTCATTGGCGCGTACGAGTCGGCCCCGACACCATTCTCGCTAGTTACGAACAGTCCCTCGGGAGTACGGACGACAATCGAGTGGTTGCCCTCCGTGTGCCCGGGGGTCTGCACGAGCGCTACACCCTTGCCAAGTACGATGTCGCCGTCGAGCAGCACGATTTTCTCTTCCGGCACGCCCGCAATGCCGTCGGGGCAGTACCACAGTTTTTGCGGTGGCAACAGCGCCTTCGTCGATTCCCATTCCTGCCTCATGACCAAGAGCTTGGCGTTCGGGAAATAGGCGGGCGTGTCAGCCGTGCCCAGCCAGCGGCGGACGTCCTGCGTATGCAGATGGTCGTACGTGATGTAATCGACTTGTTCGGGGCGAATCCCGACCTGCGCCAGCCATGTTTCTACCGTGCCAATCTCCGGCGCCATGAGCGGTTCGAGCTGCGCGCGCAGCGATCCGAAGCTGAGGGTCAAGTTCTTAAAGAACGGGGTTTCGGCGTTGCGGCGGTAATCCGATGGAGACACGAGCATCGTCTTCAGGCCATCGACGCTTTGGAACTGTACGACGAACACGCGATTCAGGATGTGGACGTAAGGGATTGGCACGGTGCAAGCGTCCTTCAGGGCGTAACGGCGTGGGTACGGAGCGCGCACCAAGTCGAAGGATTGGTAGTAAGGCACCGGATCGGCGGCGAGCAATTCTTCCCGGAACGGCTTGCACGCCTCGACGATGGCCTGGAGACGATCTTGGGGCGCGGCGTGGTCTCGCGCGCCGTCGAAGTGCGTGCACGCCTGAATGACCGGATCGTCGTAGCCCGTGTGAACAACCGCCATCGGGGAATCTCCCTACCGGTAATTATACGGAAGACGGAGCGTTTCGCAAGTAGCTCGCACGCCCCGTGACACAAAGGGGGTTCGGTGTTATTATTCGTGCGTAGGCTGTCGTGGTGTATTTCAAGACAACTGGCAAGTGAAGGGAGAATTATATGTTGAAGGCATTGCGCGTCGGCGTGTTGGCGGCGATTCTTACCGTGACGGTCCTTTCGGTCACGGGGTGCCCGCGCCGGACCCTTGTACTTCCGGCCGCTGAGACACCGGCGATCGTTCAAGCGCAGTAATAGTCCATACAAGTCGCGGGGCGGTGAACGGAATTCAGACGGGAAACGTGCGGTTGCGCATGCGGCGCGTCTCGATTCGTTTCAGGCTCGCTTGAGACTTCTGCAGCAACGTAGCGTGGCCCCCGTGACAGCCACCGGTCTTGCCTGCGCAGTTCGTCGGCAGGTCCACATACAACAACGAAGGAGAGTTCGGATGCGTCTGACAATTCGAGTGGTTGCATTGTTTCTTGCGGTCGCCGCAGTGGCGGTTTCTTCTAGCGGTTGCCCGCGCACAGGGTTCGCCGAGAAGTCGACGGTCGTTCAATCGGAAACGAAGTAGGTACGGCTCTGCATTCTGAGGCGCTGGGACTGTGCGTTCCGGCGCCTCGCTTTTTTCTCAAGTTCAGATTCCGAACTGTTGGAAGTGGTGTTCGAAATGCCGAGCGTGCATGTAGGTCCAGTAGTCGAGCGTCAGATTCCCGAACATCGCGTGCGGCGTTTTTCGGTTGGGCTGCGCAGCGGCAGCATCGACAAAGCGGTTGAAGGCCGCAAATAATTTCGCGCGCTCGCCTTCAAACCCATCCTGCGGCTCGGGCGTGAATTCGGCGGGCACCTTGATCTTGCCTTTTGGCCAGGACGGCATTACGTGAAACACGAGATAGCGCACGATGTTTCGCGAAAACCACGTGCTACGATCTTGAAAGGCCCGTTCCTCGAGCGACATTTCAATGACCGTGCGCAGGTGGATCAGCATGCGGGTCGCCGAAAGGCCGCCCCACGCCGGTTGAGTGTCCGAGGTCAGCCTGGAAATACGGTCATTAAAAAGGTGAAGGTTTTCGCGAGTGAGTTTTGCGAGCGCCACTTGCTTTAGCCCCGCCCCGTATCGTGCTAGACGCTGAACGATTCGCCGCAGCCGCAGGTGCTGGTGGCGTTAGGATTTTGGAAGACGAAGCCCTTGCTGTTCAGACCTTCCTTGTAGTCGAGCACAATGCCTTTCAGGTAGATCGAAGACTTGCGGTCCATCAGGAAGCGTACGCCATCTTGTTCGACGACGTTGTCGCCCTCACGCTGTTGCCCGAAATCGAGCACATACGAAAGGCCGGAGCATCCGCCGCCTTTTACGGCGAGGCGCACGCCATTTACTTCCGGAGATTCTCGCTCCAACAGGCGTTTCAGTTCCCGGATGGCACCTTCGGTCGCGCTGACAAGCGGTTTGGAGGGTGCGGTTGCCGTATCGGTGGTCATACTGCTTTGTTCGACTCCTACGCCTTCGCCGGTTCGGCCGGTTTCATGAGGCCTTCAAGCACTTCGATAAGCATGTCCGCGTCGACGCCGTAGCCCGCGCAGACCTGGCCTATGGTTTCGTACTGGTTGATTCCGCAGTGCGAACAGCCACCGAGATGAAACGCGGCGAACACCTCCGCGACGCGCGGGTGAATCGACATCGCCTCACCGATGGTCATGTCGAGACTGAAATAGGACACGCCATGCTCGCCGTTGTGCTCGAATTCGGCAACCTCTTTTATGTGGTCGTCGGACCAATGGCCCAGAAATTCCTCCTCCGAGGATTTGGTCATATACGCCATATTCGTCATCTTCTTGACGAGCGGGTTCGGGACACAGTCTACCTCGCCCGTGGCCGGTATGACGGTCATCTGGCGCTGGATGGCGAACGTATCGTCGCACTCGTAATACACCCAGGCATCGCCCTTCCCGGGGACAGGTTGGCTAATTTTGTAATAAAGCATGGCAGTCTCTCCGACTCTCGGCGCTTACTTATGGTAAACACAAGCCAAGCATAGCATATTTCGTGTAGGCGGCAGAGCGCCGCGGAATCGTTGCGCGCCGGAGGTGCCCGTAGCCGGAAGGCCGCGCTCTAACGGATTTCGAGCATCCGGTCGATTGGCAGGCGCGCGTCGCGAATTATGTTTGCGGGCAGTTCGATCTTGTACTGAATTCTTTCCAGCGAGGCCAATGTATCCTCGAGCGTGATTTGTGCCATGTGCGGACAGCGGTGGCTGCACAGGCGCAGCATTTCCTTCTCGGGGTTCTCGGCGGCGATGTTATCGCCCATGCTGCATTCGGTCAGCAGGAGGTATCGGTCCGCTTTCGTTTTGCGGACATATTCCACCATCTGCTTGGTGCTGCCCGAGGCGTCGCACTTAGCGAGGACTTCCGGGCTAACCTCCGGGTGGGCGATGATGACCACGTCGGGAAATTGGGAACGCACCGTGTCGACGTCGTCGACAGTGAACAATTCGTGGACTTCGCAGCGCGCGTGCCAGCCGATGATGGCCTTCTCTGGAAGCGGGCGCGGTCCCTCGATACTCGCCAGAACGAACGGCAGACCCGATTCTCGCGCCGTGTTATGCGCGAGGTATTCGTCCGGAAGGAAGACGATGTGCTTGTGGCCCTTTTCCAGAAGGTGGCGCACAACGCCCGCGGCATTGCCGGACGTACAGCAGTAGTCGGATTCCGCCTTCACGTCGGCGTAGGTGTTCACATAGCTGACGACGACAGCGCCGGGATATTGCGCGCGCAAGGTACGTACGTCTTCGACCGTAATACCCGCCGCGAGCGAGCACCCCGCCTTTTGGGATGGTATCAGGACAGTCTTCTCGGGATTGAGGATTTTTGCCGTCTCCGCCATGAACTGCACGCCGCAAAACACGATGATGTCCGCGTCCGTTTCCGCCGAGATACGCGAGAGTTCGAGCGAATCGCCGACGTAATCCGGCACGGAGTGAAACAGCGCCGGTTCCATGTAGTTATGACCGAGAATGACCGCGTTCATCTCGCGCTTGAGCAGGTTGATCCGGTACGCATAGTCGGCCTTCACCTGCAGTTCGACGTCCGGTACGATGGCCGAGAGCTTTGTGCGCATGCGCTCGAGGGTCTCGTCGCGGCTCGGGGCCTGTTGTATGGTTAACGCGCCTGGCATTTTATGTGTCGCCTTTCGCGTCCATTTGGACGCGCGTACGGCCGTGCAGATTCACGGCTCCTTGTACTATTTTAACGGGAAATCCATTTCGTCAGCAAATAGCGGTCGTGGTCGGAAAAGCCGAGTTTGCGATAGACGGCCTGCGCGCCGGTGTTGCCACGCTCGACTTCCAGGTGCAGCGCCCGGACACCGTGATTGGCGCAGAACTCCTCCGCCAACTCAATGGCGCGGCGGGCAATCCCCTGGCCGCGATGCGATTCTTCGATATAGAGTTCGTCCAGAAACGCGTCGACGCCGCGAAACTCCAAGCTGTACCCAAAAGTCACGACGGCGTATCCCATCGGCGTGCCGCCGTCTTCCATGATCCACGCAGCGCCGTGGCGCTCGTCTGCGAGAAGTCCTTCGAGAGCGGTTCGCGCGGCGCGTTCGTCGTACGGAATGGAATCGTGCTCGTAAAGCCGCCCCATCAAGTAGACTACGGCGTCGATGGCCGGGGAGTCCGGCGCGAGTCTGCTGAAGTCGACAGGCATCGTGCGTCTGTTGTGCGGCCGATTGCGGATTATTCCGTGCTGACGACGTCGCTCTTTCCGTCAAGCGCGGAAAGGAGCGTGTGCCAGGCAAGCGTGGCGCATTTGATGCGCACCGGAAACTCGCGCACGCCCGCGAACACGGCGAGCCGGCCGGCCTTCTCTTCGTCGACCGGCGCGTCCGGCGGAGACGTGACCATTTTGTGGAACGCAGCGAACAGCGCTTCCGCCTCCTTGACGGTCTTTCCTTTGACGAGTGTCGTCATGACGGAGGCTGACGACTTGGAGATTGCGCAGCCCGCACCGCTGAAGCTCACATCGTCGATGACATCGCCGCTCAGCTTCAGATAGAGCGTGAAATGGTCGCCACAAAGCGGGTTGAAGCCTTCCAGCTTTCGCGTCGCATCGGGCATTTCACGAAAGTTACGCGGCTTCTTGTTGTGTTCGAGGATGACCTGTTCGTAGAGGGCGCGGTTGCCTGCCATTTAGTCGAAGACCTCTTTGACCTTCTTGATGGCGGCGCCGAGCGCGTCGAGGTCTTCTTTCGTGTTATAAAACGCCAGCGACGCGCGCGCCGTTGCGGGAACGCCAAATCGTTGCATGACCGGTTGCGCGCAGTGGTGGCCCGCGCGTATGGCAACGCCCTGTTCGCTCAGAATCTGGCCGATGTCGTGGGCGTGCGCCGAGTCCATGATGAAGGACAGAGCACCGGCCTTCTCCTTCGCGGTACCTATGAGACGTACGCCGTCGATCGATTGCAGGAGTTGCGTGCCGTACTGCGTGAGATCGTGTTCGTATGCGGCAATGCGATCCATGCCGATAGACTCGATATAATCCACAGCCGCACCAAGACCGATCACTCCCGCGATATTGGGTGTGCCGGCTTCAAACTTGTACGGCAGACCGTTATATGTCGTCTTTTCGAATGTCACGGACAGAATCATGTCGCCGCCGCCCATGAACGGGGGCATGCGATTCAAGAGTTCGGCGCGACCGCACAACACGCCGATGCCCGTTGGGCCGAACATTTTGTGCCCCGAACATACGAAGAAATCACAATTAAGTTCCTGGAAGTCGATTGGCAGATGCGGTGCAGCCTGCGCGGCGTCGACAAGGGCGGGCACGCCGTGCCTGTGCGCGATCTCGATGATCTCGCGGATGGGATTTATCGTTCCGAGGGCGTTCGATATGTAGACGATGCTGACCAATTTCGTCCGCGGCGTGAAGAGTTTTTCAAACTCTTCCATGAGCAACTCGCCGCGATCGTTGATGGGGGCCACGCGCAGCTTCGCGCCTTTCTCCTCGCAGAGCATTTGCCACGGTACGATGTTCGAGTGGTGTTCCATCGTGGAGATGATTATCTCGTCGCCTTCGCCGATGTTCTGGCGGCCGAAGGTCTGCGCGACGAGGTTGATGCCTTCCGTGGTGCCGCGAGTGAATATCACCTCACAGCTCAGTTTCACGCCAAGGAAGCGCTGGACTTTCTTGCGCGCCTCCTCGTACGCGCTGGTGGCGATTTCGCTGAGGTAATGCATGCCGCGATGCACATTGGCGTTCTGCGCTTCGTAGTAGTGGCGCTCGGTGTCGATCACTACACGGGGCTTTTGGCTCGTCGCGGCATTGTCGAGATAGACGAGGTCCTTCCCCCCGCGCCGCACGTGCAACACGGGAAAGTCGTCGCGAATCCGCGCGATGTCCGTCGCCGTAAGCGGGGACCGTCTTGGCGAAGCGGGGTTCTTGTGCGGACCCGCTAGCATTGTTCCTGTGGCCACGTAATGCCGTCCTCAGCCCGGTATCGGGCTGTATTTGTTGTAGACGAAACGTTCGAGACGCGTGCGCACGGCATCGATTTCAATCTGGTTCACAACCTCGTCCGCGAACCCGTACGTTAGCATGCCCAACGCCATGGCCTCGCTCATGCCGCGCGTGCGGAAATAAAATACCAACTCATCCGGCGGCCGGCCAACTGTGGCGCCGTGCGTACACTTCACGTCGTCCGCGAAAATCTCGAGGAGCGGCTTCGTGTCTATGGTCGCCTTGTCCGACAGCACCAAGTTCTGATTGAGTTGGTTCGAGTCGGTCTTTTGCGCGACGCGATGCACGTAGACTTTGCCGCTGAATACCGCGTGACTCTTGTCGTCCAGCACGCCTTTGTATCCGATCCAGCTCGTGCACTGCGGCTTGGCATGCTCGATGGACGTTGGGTTGTCCACAAGCTGGTCGCCGCTGGTCATGTACAACCCATGAAGCGAGGTGTGCGCGCCGTCGCCGTCCAGCAACACGTTGATTTCGTTCCGGATAATCTTGCCCGACTGGCTAATCGCATGGGACTTGAAGGTCCCTCCGCGATCGACGCGGACTTTCGTGGTCGCGAGGTGATACGCCTCCGGCGATTCATGAATCAATTTGTGCAAATGCAGCGATGCGTTCTCGCCCACGGCGACTTCGGAGATCGCGTTCGTAAAGTACTTCGGACCGTCTTCCAGGCAAACATGGCTTTCGACGATGTCCGCCTTAGCGCCTGGTTCGAGCACGATCAAGTTGCGCGGATACGCCACCGTTCCGTCGCGCTTCGTGTTCACGAACAGAAGATAGATGGGGGCTTCGGACGCAGTATCTTTCTCGATGTGAACGAAAGCGCCGTCGGCGAGAAAAGTCGTGTTCAGCGCCGCGAAGGCGTTTGAGGTCCCGTTCAGATAATGGCCCAGGTGCGGTTCGATCAGCACTTCGTGCGTGGTCAACGCGTTCGCCAGACCGAGGGCCGTGATGCCGCCCGGCATTCGTGACAAACTCTCCGAGAAGTGTCCATCGACAAAGACGAGTTCGGCACCTTTGCCGTCGTAACGGAACGGCGCGATGTCTTCCACCGTGACTTGCGACACGTTCGCCGCCGCAGGACTGAAAGGCGTTCGGAGGATCGGCGTAATATTGGTGAAGCGCCACTCCTCCATTTTGCGGTGGGGAAATTCGAGTTCGGCGAAGCGCGCGGCGCTTTTCGCGCGAATGGCCTGCGCCCATGCGGGCCCGGTGTTGCGCACTTGGTCCGCGCCATCGAGAAAGTGCGCCTTATTAACCGGTATTTCCTGTGGCTGAGACATGGCGCACCGCTACTCCGCGCCGGCGCCAACCGGCACTTCGTCCTTGAGCCAGTCATAGCCTTTCGCTTCGAGTTCGAGGGCGAGTTCTTTGCCGCCGGACTTGACGATCTTTCCACGCCAGAGCACGTGCACGAAATCAGGCACGATATAGTTCAGCAAACGCTGGTAGTGTGTAACGACAATCATCGAGCGCTGCGGACTGCGCAAACGGTTTACGCCGTCGGCGACGATGCGGAGGGCATCGATATCGAGACCCGAATCGCTTTCGTCCAGAATCGCAAGCTTAGGCTCGAGTACGGCCAACTGAAGGATTTCGTTGCGCTTTTTTTCGCCGCCGGAGAACCCTTCGTTTACGGGGCGGTCCGCGAACTTCGGGTCGATGGCCACAAGCTCCATCTTTTCCCTCAGCAAATCGCGAAACTCGAGCGCATCGAGTTCTTCGAGGCCATGACTCTTGCGGATTTCGTTCAGGCCGGCTTGCAGAAAGTACGCGTTCGATATGCCGGGAATCTCGACCGGGTACTGAAACGCCATAAACAGGCCCAGCCGCGCGCGTTCCTCCGCCGGCATTTCCAGCAAGTCCTGGCCGAGGAAGGTCACACCGCCGTCCGTTACTTCATAGGCCTCGTTGCCGGCCAGCACCTGAGCGAGCGTGCTCTTGCCGGAACCGTTCGGCCCCATCACCGCGTGCACTTCACCCGAGCCAATCTTCAAATCCACGCCGCGAAGGATTTCGTTGCCTTCGACGCTGGCGTGGAGGTTCACAATCTCGATCATTTACCCGACGCTCCCTTCCAGACTCACCCCCAGCAGCTTGGTCGCCTCGACCGCGAACTCCATCGGGAGGTGATCGAACACTTCCTTGCAGAACCCGTTGACCACCATCGATATCGCATCTTCCGGCCCGATGCCGCGTTGTTTGCAGTAGAACAACTGCGCTTCGCTGATCTTCGACGTCGAGGCTTCGTGCTCGACGCTCGACGTGTTGTTGCGCACTTCGATATACGGAAACGTGTGCGCGCCGCATTCGCTGCCAATCAGAAGCGAATCGCACTGCGTGTAGTTGCGCGCATTCGCCGCCTTGGGCATTACCATCACCTGACCGCGGTAGCTATTGTTCCCGTGGCCCGCGGAGATGGTCTTGGAAATGATGGTGCTTTTCGTGTTGCGGCCCATGTGCACCATCTTCGTGCCGGTGTCGGCCTGCTGATAATTGTTGCTGACCGCGACCGAATAGAACTCGCCGACGGAGTTGTCGCCCATGAGCAGGCAACTCGGATACTTCCAGGTAATCGCGGAGCCCGTCTCGACCTGAGTCCATGAAATGTGCGAGTTTACGCCCTGGCATTTGCCGCGTTTCGTCACGAAATTGTAGATACCGCCTTTACCTTCCTTATCGCCGGCGTACCAGTTCTGTACGGTCGAATAATTGATTGTCGCGTTGTCCAGCGCGACCAACTCCACGACCGCGGCGTGCAACTGGTTCTCGTCGCGCATTGGCGCCGTGCACCCTTCGAGGTAATTCACGAAACCGCCTTCGTCGGCGATGATCAGTGTCCGCTCGAACTGCCCCGTCTCGGCCGCGTTGATGCGGAAGTAGGTCGAGAGGTCCATTGGGCACTTCACGCCCTTGGGGATGTAACAGAACGAACCGTCGCTGAACACCGCGCTGTTCAGGGCGGCGAAGAAATTGTCGTTCGCTGGAACCACGGAACCGAGGTAGTTCTTGACCAGGTCCGGGCACTCGTGGACAGCCTCGGAGAACGAGCAGAAGATAATCCCCTTCTTCTTCAGGATTTCCTTGTGGGTCGTGGCGACGGAGACACTGTCGAATACAGCGTCAACCGCGACGCCGGCAAGCCGCTTCTGCTCGTCCAAGGGAATTCCGAGCTTTTCGAAAGTTTCGAGTAGCTCCTTGTCCACTTCGTCCAAGCTGCTGAGCTTCTTCTTCTCACGCTTCGGCGCGGAGAAATAACGCTGCGCCTGATAGTCGATGGGCGGATAGGTCACGTTCGGCCACGTCGGCTCTGTCATCGTCTGCCATTGCCGAAACGCCTTGATGCGCCAATCCAGGAGCCAACCCGGCTCTTCTTTCTTGGCGGAGAGCCGCGCGACCACGTCGTCGTTCAGACCCGGCTCGAAGGTTTCGCTCTCGATCTCGGTCGCCCAGCCGTACTTGTACGACTGATTTGCGAGTTCTTCGATTTCCCGCGTGCTCTGTTCGACTCGTGTCCCGGTGTATTCGGGGCCTGTGAGTGTTTCCTTCGTTCCGCTCATATCATTTGCCTTGTTCTCAAACAAAGAATTATACGCATGCCACTTCTGCATAGTCACGCGTGCTCTATCGTCGTAGACCCCACCGTCACCCGACGGTGCGATTGACTCGCGCTTGGGTGACCGTGTGCACGGGCCAAGAGGTTTGGAGTGCGCGTCGGGCGCCCTACCACTTGTGAACGAATGACTTAACAGCAATATTCCCGACGGAAGTAGTGGAGGGAACCGAAGCCGAGCCGGTGAAAATACGCCGAATAGTGCGTCAAATAATCCACGTGACAAGGAATTGACCACGCATGCTATGCATGTGTGGAACTAAATAGCGCACATTCGTTTTTAACTGTGCAGCGCGATGGTCGCCAACGCCTCGAAGCACGGGATCGAGGGGACCGGCGCGTGAGGTGTGGTACCGACGTCGAAATCGCAATTGCCGGGGCAAGGAAGGTAGCGGCATGAAGTCTTCCAGGCGGACGATGGGCGCCACACTTATTGCAGGGGCGTGCCTCGCGTTCTTTGCTTTTGGCTTCAAGGGCGGATCATGGGTGACGGAGCGGCTTGCCGTCACCGAGGTGGAAGTCGTCGCCCGGCACCCGAATATCGACGCAATCGACGCGGCCCGGTCCCCGGTCGAACCGCTCCGCGGCCGATGGGCGCAGTATCGGCAGCCAGCGGGCAGCGCCAGTCCACTCGCGATGTATGTCGAAGAGTTGGGCCGACTGGCGTCGATTGGCTACGTGCAAGGTTCACATGTGGCGGTGAACTCGGCGGTAGTCACGCGTTACGACCCGAGCCGCGAGTACAATTCGCCAACGCTGGTCGTTTCGGGTCATGCGCCAAGTGCCGAGCTCATCGATACCGACGGAAACGTCCTCCATACGTGGTCGTGTTCATTCGAGGAAGTATGGCCCCGGCGGGACGTGAGGGATGGCGAATCGCAGAAATACTTCTGGCGTCGGGTCCACTTGTATCCGGATGGGTCGTTGTTGGCAATCTTTGAATACCTTGGCGCCGTGAAGCTGGACGCGCATTCAAACGTCATCTGGGCCAGGACCAACAGCTTCAATCACGATATTTCGGTGGCCAAAGATGGCACGATCTACATGCTCGAGCAAAAGCCGACGCAACGCCCTGCCGTGAACCCCGATTTGGAGATCATGGACGACCATGTCACCCGGTTGACTCCGGACGGGGCCGTGATCGATTCCGTGTCACTGGTTGATTGCGTGCTCAACTCGCCCTGCCACGACCTTTTGGACCGTGTCGTGCTGGAATCCGCCGACATATTCCACTCGAATACGCTCAAGGTCATCACGGAAGAACAGTCGCGCGCGTGGCCCCTTGCTAGGCCCGGCATGGTGCTGGTATCGCTTCGCGAACTGCACACCATCGCGCTGGTCGACCTGTTGGAGAAGAAGGTGGTGTGGTGGTCCACCGACATTGCGCGGTATCAACACGAGCCAACCGTAACACCGCACGGGACAATCCTGTTGTTCGACAACATATGGTGCGGTGGCCGCTCGCGGGTCATCGAGATCGATCCAGCGACGAACGAGATTGTATGGCAGTACATCGGCACACAGGACAAGCCGTTCTTCAGCCTGACGTGCAGTACCGCGCAGTTCCTCCCGAACGGGAACCGGCTCATTACGGTCTCCGACGAAGGGCGGGCATTTTCACTCGATCCCGACGGCAATATCGTATGGGAGTATGTGAACCCGCACCGCGCTGGGGAGAACGACGAACTCATCGCGACGCTGTTCCAGTGCCAGCGATTGCCGAAGGGTTTTCCGATCGACTGGGTCGACCGCGCGTCGAACCAGAAGACGGCGAACGTGCAGGAAGCGCGAGACGCAGCGCGCTCTGCCGGCGAGGCCTGAAATCACAGCGCGACGGCGCCCGTCTGAGCGCCGTCACGCGAATGTCCGTCTCGGAACATGATTCCAGTCTAATACCGGTAGTGCTCCGCCTTGTATGGACCTTCCACCGGCACCCCCAGGTACTTGGCCTGCTTTTCGGAGAGGCGTTCGAGCTTCGCGCCGAGCTTGCCAAGGTGAAGGCGCGCGACTTCTTCGTCGAGCTTTTTCGGCAGCGTATAGACCTTTCCAATCTCGTACTTGTCTGTTTCCGTTGCGAGCGAGATTTGAGCGAGCGTCTGGTTTGAGAACGAGTTGGACATGACAAAAGACGGATGGCCTGTAGCGCAGCCGAGGTTCACCAGGCGCCCGCGCGCGAGAAGTATGAGTGACTTGCCGTTCGCGAACGTGAACTTGTCGACTTGCGGCTTAATCTCCATTTCCTTCACGCGTCCGGCCTTCGCTTCGTTTTCGAGCCATGCGACTTCGATCTCGGAATCGAAGTGGCCGATGTTGCACAGGATAGCCTCGTCCTTCATGTGGATGAAATGTTCACCGCGGATGACGTCGCAGCAGCCTGTCGTCGTGACGAAGATGTCGCCTATTGGCGCTGCTTCGGACATCGTGACGACTTGGTACCCTTCCATGCACGCCTGCAACGCGCAAATGGGATCGATCTCGGTGATGAGCACGCGCGCGCCGAGACCGCGCATGGCGTCGGCGCAGCCCTTGCCCACGTCGCCGTAGCCGGCAATAACGACGACTTTGCCCGCAACCATCACGTCCGTCGCGCGCTTGATACCGTCGGCGAGCGATTCGCGGCAGCCGTAGAGATTGTCGAACTTCGACTTCGTAACCGAATCGTTCACATTGATCGCCCGCGTGAGCAGCTTGCTGTCGTTCATCATGTGGTAGAGCCGGTGCACGCCCGTGGTCGTCTCTTCCGAAACGCCAACCCATTCCTCGACGTAGTCATGCCACTTCGAGGGGTTTTCGGCATGCACGCGATGAAGCAATTCGTCGATGATCTGAATCTCGGGGTTTGAGGTATCGACTGGCGGGAGCGAACCATGCTCGCTGTAATGGTTCTCGAAGTCGTAGCCGCGGTGGATCAACAACGTCGCATCGCCACCGTCGTCGACGATGAGGTGCGGGCCCGACCCGTCCGGCCACGTCAACGCGGCCAGGGTATAGTCCCAGTACTCCTTAAGCGTCTCGCCCTTGATCGCGAAGACTGGCACACCGGCCTCTGCGATCGCCGCGGCGGCATGGTCCTGCGTCGAGAAAATGTTGCAACTCGCCCAACGCACGTCCGCCCCGAGCGCCTTCAACGTTTCGATGAGTACGGCGGTCTGGATCGTCATGTGCAGCGAGCCAGTGACGCGCCTTCCCGCGAGCGGCTGTTGCGCGGCGTAGCGTTCGCGGATGGCCATGAGGCCAGGCATCTCCTTCTCGGCAATGTCGATTTCCTTGCGGCCCCACTCGGCCAATTTCATATCGGCGACGATATAGGCCGCCTGCTCATCACGTGTAACAACTGCCATTTGCTTCTCCTCGACTACCGCTTCGCGGCCGGTTTCTTCACGTTCGAATTGAACACCAACTCACACACCTCGACGGGCCGTTCGCTGCCCATGAAGTTTACCTTCGCCGTCTTGCCAATCTTCGGCGCTGACTCCATACCCTCGAGCATCTTTTTCGGCGCGGCCACATGGCTCGCGGATTTCGTTTCCGCCCACTCCATCGTGAGAAAGGCGATGTTTACCGTCTCGCCCATGATGTCCGGGCGCGCGTAGTCCGGATGGCCGACGGATCCCAGATAAATCTCACCGCTGTTCAGCCCGACCCCGAGGTCCGGGCCAATCAGTGTTTTCGCCTCCTTCGCCACGCGCAATGCGCGTTCCCGGTGCGACGTGCTCGAGAAAAACGCGAGGTACCGATCGCCCATGTACTTCACGGGCACACCGTCGTGGCGCAACGTCAACTCCGTCAACTGGTAGAACAACCCGTTCGCCCAGATGGCGAAATCCCGCGCGCCCATCTTCAACGACTTCTCGTATGCGCCGGCAACGCTCGAAACGAAGACGCTTGCCTCGAAGACGTCCCTGCCCGTCTCGCCAACGCCCAGTATCCAGTCAACCGACACGCCCAGCAACTTGGCCAGCGCCCCGAGCACGCCGATGTCCGGCGCGTTCTCGCCGCGTTCCCATTTCGACACGGCCTGCGGGCTGACGTTGAGTGCGTTGGCGACGTCCTGCTGCTTGAGCCCGCGCTTTTCACGCTGGCCCCGGATTCGCTTGGCTAAGTCGGGCAAGAACACGGAGAAAACTCGCCTCCCGTAACTTCCAGAATTTTATGCCGCCGCGCCGTTAACAACAATGGCGATGCGGTTGAGCGCAGTATCGTGGGGGTTGACAGCATATCACGTTCACGGGACCTGCCTCATAGCCGAAAAACAACATAGTCCTAACGGATTTCTCATCCGCCGCTAGCCAGCCGCAAAGAAGAGTGCGACAAGATTGGCGCATTCCGGGGAGAACAACGAAGTGCCCGGTGCGGCGCTTTCACCCGGAAAGTTTTCCGGAGCATTAACGCAAGGAGTATGCAGTATGCGTAAGAAGAGCGGGTTTACCCTCATTGAATTGCTGGTGGTCATTGCGATCATTGCCATCCTGGCGGCAATTTTGTTGCCGGCGCTGGCGCGGGCACGCGAAGCAGCGCGACGCGCGTCGTGTCAAAACAATCTCAAACAGATCGGCATCATTCTGAAAATGTACTCGGGGGAAAGCCAGGGCGAGAAGTTCCCTCCCATGCAGGGTCTTGCGCCGTACTATGCGGATGGCGTGACGGGCCCGCTTGCCGCCAACTGCAATTCGCAGGACGAGGCGGAGTTTTCGCCGCGTGTTACCTCGTGGTACCCCGAGTACCTCACCGACTGGAACGTGTTGACATGCCCGTCGGCGCCGGATTACGGCGACGTAGTCGAACACCTCTCGATCATTGCCGACGGATGCCCGTACGCAGGGTACGCGGACAATCCTTCGGACAGTTACGTTTACGCCGGCTGGGTAGTGGATCGTGCCGACGCCACGGATCCAATCACGGTTGTCGGTCCCGGACTCGAGGTGTCGACGCAAGTACTCCTCGTGTTTGCCCAGTTGGACGCGGCGGACGCGTTCGCAACGTCCATTCCACCAAATCCGGCGGGCGCGTATGCGGCATTGGATAGCGACGTAAACGTCGGCACCCCGAACGGAAACGGCGGCAGCAGCACAGTCTTCCGGCTTCGCGAAGGGGTCGAGCGCTTCCTCATTACCGACATCAACAATCCCGCAGGAAGCGCACAAGCGCAGTCGGAAGTTGTTACCTTCTACGACGTGATCAATTCGAGCCTGGCAGATGACGGCGGCGCTTCAATGAACCACGTACCTGGAGGCTGCAACGTGCTGTACATGGACGGCCACGTCGAGTTCCGCAAGTACGAGCGAAACGGCAAGTATCCCGTCAACGAAATGTCTGCGGATATGACGGCTTTCGTCATCTAAGCGGTGTTGGCTCAGGACCCCGGGAGGGAGGCAGGGGCGCACCTGTCTCCCTCCCATTCCCATTATTTTGGCGGGTTTCAGAGTCATTCGTGAACTTTCACACGATAGTTGACTTTTGCATCCCGACCGGTATATAGTCTCGCGTCTTTTGACCGCGCACACGGGGCCCTAGCATTGCTTCGGCGCCGTGCGGCAAGGGACCTCCCGAAGGCTTCACCTTTTCGCGACGGGGTTCGTACTGGGGATTCGAAGCGCGCCCGGCTCGGGCATACGGGAGCGAGTTCGGTTGTTCACAATCGTGAATACAATCACGATTGAATGGTGACGGCAGCTTCTGGTTGGGCTGCCTACTGACGAGTCGATAGGAATTCCGTAGGGAGTACTCTTGCCTGCGGGGCCCGGTTTCGACCCATTTTTTGATGAAGTAAGGTAAGAGGTACCGCGTGGCTCAGCTTTTTCCGTCCGGTATGAACACGGTCGCCCGGGTCTCCATCATCGGTGGAGCGCTGTTTGTGCTCGTTGGGGGCGCGGCGGCCATGCACCTCTACTGGTCCCCCCTTGGCACGAACGTGAACGTTGCCAAGGAGCAGGTGGTACCGTTCAGCCACCGTCACCACGTGCAAGCGATGGGTATCGACTGCCGCTACTGTCACACGACAGTTGAGACCGGTGCGTTCGCAGGCATTCCCCCCACCGAGACGTGTATGACGTGCCATTCCCAGGTGTGGACCGAGGCGCCCATGCTCGCGCCGGTGCGTGAAAGCTGGGACACGGGCAAACCGCTCGAGTGGGTACGGCTCAACGACCTTCCGGACTTTGTTTACTTCAACCACAGCATCCACGTGAACCGCGGTATCGGGTGTGTCACCTGCCACGGACAAGTCGACGACATGCCGCTGATGATGAAGGCGCAGACGCTCCACATGCGGTGGTGCATTAACTGCCATGAGTACCCCGAAAAATTCATCCGGCCGAAGGACAAGGTCTTCGACATGCGGTGGACCCCCGCGGCCGATGGTACGACGCAGGCGGAGATCGGACCGCAGCTCGTCAAAGAGTACGGAATTCAAAAGGGACAACTGACCAACTGCTCGGTGTGCCACCGGTGAGCAGAGGAACGACGGGTATTACATCAGCCGTGACACACGAAGAATTCATAGTCTCGCCCGAACCGGTGAAGGTAAGCGACGTGCGCGAGCGGCTCGCGGCCAAACGCGGACCGGAGTATTGGCGCGCGCTCGAGGAGTTTGCCGAAACCGACGCGTTTGTCGATATCATGCACCGCGAGTTTCCGCGGGGCGCGTCGGAATTGCAGAGCGGCATCGAGCGCCGCAGTTTCCTCAAGTGCATGGGCGCGTCGATTGCCCTAGCAGGCGTGACCGCGGCCTGTTCGCGCCAACCCGATGAGCGGATTATTCCGTTCGTGAAGCCATCGGTCGAAATGCAGCCCGGAACGCCGGTCTACTTCGCGACCGCGATGCCAAACCACGGGTACGCGCTCGGCGTTTTGGCGGAAAACCACACGGGCCGCCCGGTCAAGATCGAAGGTAATCCGAACCATCCCGCGAGCCTTGGCGCAACCGACATTTTCGCGCAGGCATCAATCCTCTCACTCTATGATCCCGATCGATCGAATGTCGCGCTCCGACGCGGTTCGATTACAACGTGGGAAACGTTTGTCGCCGAAATGGATGTCATCATTAACGGCGAGAAAGACGCGACCGGCAAGAAATTAAGGCCGGGATTGATCGATGCAGGCGGCACTGGAATCCGGGTGCTCACCGGCACAGTGACCTCCCCCACGCTTGCGGCGCAGTTGAAAGCGTTTCAGACCGCGTTCCCCCAGGCTCGTTGGCACCAGTACGAGCCGTGCAATAGAGACAACGTAAACGCGGGCGCAAGCGCCGCATTTGGAGCGCCCGCCGGCATTCAGTACAAGTTCGACCTGGCGAATGTTGTCGTTTCGTTCGACGCAAACTTCCTCTCGGACGACCCCGGCTCCGTACGGTATTCGAGGGACTTTGCGGCGCGTCGCGACGCCGAAGGCGACACGGCAATGAACCGGCTGTATGTCGTCGAAAGCACTCCCACGCTGACCGGCGCGATAGCCGATCATTTCCTGCACGTCCGGCCCTCGCACGTCGAAACGGTAGCACGTGCCGTAGCGCGCAAACTTGGAATAGACGCACCCGGCGCCGACGTCGATGCCGCGCATGCGCACCTGGTTGACGCCATCGCCGCTGACCTGCAATCCAACAAGGGTGCCAGCATCGTGATCGCGGGCGGCAGCCAGCCTGCGATTCTCCACACGATTGTTCACGCGATAAACGAGTCGCTCGGCAACGCGGGAAAAACAGTCGTCTACACCGATCCGGTCGAGGCCGATCCAACCGATCAGTTGGCGTCCTTGCGCGCGCTGGTCAGCGACATGGATGCGGGCAACGTGAGCACACTGGTCATCGTTGGCGTGAATCCGGTCTACGATGCACCGGCCGACCTGAACTTTGCAGCGGCACTCCAGAAGGTCAGTCACCGAATCCATATGGGTTTGTATCAGGACGAGACCTCGGATTTGTGCCATTGGCACTTGCCGGAGGCGCACTACCTCGAATCGTGGGGGGATTGCCGCGCGTTCGACGGTACAGCCGCCTTGATCCAACCGCTCATCGCGCCGCTGTACAACGGAAAGGCGGCGATTGAATTAATGGCGGCCTTATTCGGCAAGGGCGGTACGAGCTACGACCTGGTCCGCAAATACTGGCAAGACTACCGCGGCACGGAAGGTTTTGAACCGTTCTGGCGTCAGTCGCTTGCAAAAGGCGTCGTTGAAAATACCACATTCCAGCCCAAGCAGGTCCAAGTCGCCGCGGGCGTCATCGCAAAGCCGCAGGAACCTGCCACAACGGATGGTATCGAGCTTTCGTTCCGCCCAGACCCCACGATTGGCGATGGGAGGTGGACTAACAACGGTTGGCTCCAGGAACTTCCGAAGCCGCTGACAAAATTAACGTGGGATAATGCAGTAATCCTTTCGTTTAACACTGCCGCGAAACTTGGCGTGGAACTGTTTGACGAGGTCAATGTCGAGTCCGGCAACCGAGCGGTGCGCGGGCAGGTCTGGATTCAACCGGGCCACCCCGACGATGTCGCCACACTGCACCTGGGTTACGGCCGTACACGAGCAGGCCACGTCGGCGACGGCACGGGATTCAACGCGTACGCCGTCCGCACGTCGGATTCGCCGTGGTTCGCGGGTGGCGCGAAAATCACCCGCATCGGGAAAGGCGAGCAGTTCGCACGCACCGAACTGCACCAGGTGATGACGGAAGAGCAGCGCCCGATCGCGCGCATGGCGTCGCTCGAAACGTTTAAGACAGACCCTGACTCGATTCACCATCTTCCCTTCGCGCATGACGCGAAGGAGACAATTTTCCCCCCGTACCCCTACGAGGGGTACTCGTGGGCGATGACGCTCGATATGAACAAGTGCACGGGGTGCGGCGTGTGCGCCATCTCGTGTCAGGCGGAGAACAACATTCCGGTCGTTGGCAAGGCGCAGGTCATCGCGGGCCGCCAAATGCACTGGATTCGCGTGGATCGGTACTACAAGGGCGATCCCAACGGCGAAGTTCAGGTTGTCCACCAGCCCGTTCCGTGTATGCAGTGCGAGAATGCGCCCTGCGAGGTCGTGTGCCCCGTTGCGGCGACCATGCACAGCCAGGAAGGGCTGAACGACATGGTGTACAACCGTTGCGTCGGCACCCGGTACTGCTCGAACAACTGCCCGTACAAGGTGCGGCGATTCAATTTCTTCCAGTTCTCCGACCAGAAGACGCCGACCCTGCAGATGATGTACAACCCGGACGTCACTGTCCGCACGCGTGGCGTGATGGAGAAGTGTACGTACTGCGTCCAGCGCATCAATTTGGCGCGCATCGGCGCGAAGAAGGAGGACCGCCCGATACGCGACGGCGAAATTACGCCCGCGTGTCAGCAGGCGTGCCCCTCGGGCGCAATCGTGTTCGGCGATCAGAAGGACGCCGAAAGCCGCGTCGCGCAATCGAAGAAGAGCAAGCGCAATTACACGTTGTTGGGCGATTTGAACACGCGCCCGCGCACGACGTATCTCGCGAAGCTACGCAATCCAAACCCGGCATTACCCGAATCGGAAGGTCCAGCAGAGCATGGCGGACACCACTAGACGTTTGCACGAAATAGACCCGCAGGTCCCGCTGCTGGAGCCAGGCCACGACTACGGCTCGCTGACCGACAAAGTCAGCGACATCGTGGACGTAAAGCCGCACCCCAAGACGTGGTTCATCCTGTTCCTTCCGGCGTCGCTTGGCGTGATGCTGCTGTTAATCGCGCTCACCAAGCTTTTCGCCGAAGGGGTTGGCATCTGGGGTATCCGGATTCCCGTCGGCTGGGGATGGGACATCATCAACTTTGTCTGGTGGATCGGTATCGGTCACGCAGGAACGTTGATCTCCGCGATTCTACTCCTGTTCATGCAGGATTGGCGCACCTCCATCAACCGATTCGCGGAAGCCATGACGCTGTTCGCGGTCATGTGCGCGGGAATGTATCCCATCATCCACATGGGCCGCCCATGGGTCGCGTACTTCATTCTCCCCTATCCCAACTCGATGGCGTTGTGGCCGCAGTTCCGAAGCCCGCTTGCGTGGGACGTATTCGCGATCTCGACCTACTTCTCGGTGTCCTTGCTCTTTTGGTATACGGGTCTCGTGCCTGACTTCGCGACGATGCGCGACCGCGCCAAGAACAAAGTCGCGAAATACATCTTCGCGATTTTCTCTCTGGGCTGGCGCGGATCGGCGCGGCACTGGTCGCGCTACGAAATGGCCTACCTCCTGCTGGCGGGCCTCTCGACGCCACTCGTCGTGTCCGTACACAGCATCATCTCCTTCGACTTCTCCGTGGGCATCATTCCCGGTTGGCACACGACCATTTTTCCGCCGTATTTCGTCGCGGGCGCGGTGTACGCGGGCTTCGCGATGGTGCTGATTCTCGCGATCCCCATACGCCGCCTGTACCACCTCCAGGACATCATCACGATGAAGCACATCGACCTGATGGCGATCGTCATGCTGGTCACCGGCCTCGTGGTGTTCTACGGCTACGTGATGGAAGCGTTCTTCGCGTGGTACAGCAACAGCTTCTGGGAGCGCGCCATGATGGTCCACCGCTCGATGGGCTATTACGCGTGGTCGTACTGGGCGCTCATCTTCTGCAACGGGCTGGTCCCGCAGTTCCTGTGGTTCAAACGCGTGCGCAGGAGCACCGTTTCCCTGTTCGTCATTTCGGTAATCGTCAGCATCGGGATGTGGCTCGAGCGGTACGTCATTATCGTCACGAGCCTTGCACGCGACTTCCTGCCGACGAACTGGGGCAATTACCACGGCACGCAGTGGGACGTTGCCACCTTTGTTGGAACACTCGGGTTCTTTACATTCATGTTCCTGCTGTTCGTCCGGTTTATCCCGATGATCAGCGCGTTCGAGTTGAAGATGCTGCTTGAGAAGCAGAAGCACAAAGGCAAAGCGCACTAAGCCATGCACACGGAACACGAGGAAAACGAGAAGCCGTTCGGGTTGATGGCGGAATTCGATTCGCCGGACGACGTCTTGCACGCCGCGCAGAAAGCGTACGATTCGGGCTACCGCAAAATCGAGGCCTACTCGCCCTTCCCGATACACGGCCTCGACGAGGCGGTAGGATTTCCGAAGAATGCCGTCGCCACCGTCGTACTCATCGGAGGCGTGATCGGCGCCATGACCGGGTTCGGCATGCAGTTTATCGCATTGACGTATCACTATCCGTTCCTGATCGGCGGACGTCCTTTGTTTTCGTGGCCGATGTTCATCCCAATTACGTTCGAGTGCGGCATTCTCTTCGCCTCTTTATCCGCGTTCATTGGTATGTTCGCGCTGAACGGACTGCCCATGCCGTACCACCCCGTGTTTAATGTTCCGCGCTTCAACGAGAAGGCGACGCGCGACGGCTTTTTCTTGACGGTCGAGAGCGGCGACGACCGCTACGACGAAGCGGAGACCAGGGCGTTCCTCGAAGGCCTTGGCGCAAAACAAGTCGTGCTGGTTGAGGCATAACGGTTCGGACAACGACATGTCACTTACTTCGTACATTCAAAATGCGGTCCGCGCGCGGCATCTCGCGCTCGCGGCGGCCACGGTGCTCTGGGCTTCCGGATGCCATCAAGGCATGTGGAACGGCAGCCGCATCAAGCCACTCGAGCAGATGCCAAACGTCCCGATGTTCGCCGGAGGACATCTGACGTTCGTCGAGGGGACGGTCCCGTTCAACGCCGCGCACACCGACGAGTTCTTCTACACCGGTAAGATCAATGGCGAATATGCCACCTCGTTTCCTTTCCCTGTCACGAAGGAAGTCCTCCTGCGCGGGCAAGACCGATTCAATATTTTTTGTGCGCCGTGCCACAGCCAGGTTGGCGACGGCAACGGCATGATCGTACAGCGCGAAATGAAGCAGGCCGGAAACTTCCATCAGCCGCGCTTGCGCGAGGCCGCGCCCGGATACTTCTTCGACGTGATGACAAATGGCTTCGGCGTCATGTACAGCTACGCGTCGCGCGTCACACCGGAAGACCGCTGGAAGATCGCTGCGTATATCCGCGCGCTCCAGCTCAGCCAGGATGCGTCGCTTGCCGACGTGCCCGAGGACGAGAAGACACAACTCCAGCAACCCCAGACCATCGATACGGCCGCGCCGACGCACGAGGGAACGAATGCAGCACACTGAACCTAATCCGCGATTGCTCGCGCTCCAGCGTAGCGCGCTCATTGTCGGTGCGATCGGTATCGCCGTATTGGTTGGCGGAATCGCCGTCGTGGGAATCGGCGGATTCTTCCAGTCGTACCTCTATGGCTTCATTTTCTGGAACGGTCTGGCGTTGGGTTGCCTTTCCGCGCTGATGCTGCACCACATGGTTTCCGGCAGATGGGGGTTCATGATCCAGCGCATCCTCGAGGCCGGAGCGCGCAACCTGCTTCTAACCGCGGTGCTCGCGTTGCCGATCCTATTCGCAGGTATGAAGTATCTCTACCCTTGGATGCCGAACGCTGTAGAGACGCTGAACGGCATCGACCACGGTCATCACAAGGCGGAATCGCTCATCGTTCCCATCCTGCACGTTTCCTGGTACAGCCAGGGCTTCTTTATCGCGCGCATTGCAGTCTATTTTGCGGTGTGGATTCTCCTGATGGGCCGTTTGACCGGCCTCAGCGTGAAACTCGATGCCACGGGCGATCAAACCATCATCGGCAAATTCCGCCGCACGTCGGCCCCTGGACTGGTGGTCTACGTGGTGACGATGACGTTTGCGGCGTGCGATCTCGGGATGTCGCTCGAACCCGAATGGTTTTCGACGATCTATGGACCTCTCTATATCGTGGGACAGGGTCTAGCCACCTTGGCGTTTTCGGTGATCATCCTGAACAAGATTGCCGATGACAAGCCGCATGCGCCCGTCATTCGGACGGACTACTTCCACCACATCGGCAGCCTGATGTGCGGATTTGTTGTGCTGTGGACGTACATCCAGTTCTCCCAGTTCCTGATCACGTATTCGGGCAACTTGCCGGAAGAAATTCCGTGGTACCTGCACCGCCAGGGGAACTTCTTCGCCATCGTTTCGGTCGCGCTCATGGTCTTCCACTTCTTCCTGCCGCTGTTTATCTTGTTGCAGCGCCGGGTCAAGCGCGCGCGCCGCGGGCTCCTCTTCATGGCAAAATGGGTTTTCATTGCGCGCATCACTGACGTATTCTGGATCATAATTCCCGCGTTCCACCCGCAAGGTGCGGGATACGGCGTATTCCCGTTCGTGATGAACCTTGCCGCACTGGCGGGTATCGGCGGAATATGGGTGTATGTGTTCGTACGGAACATACACAAACATCCGTTGCTTCCGCTGAACGACGACCGAATGAACGAGTCTCTCGGCCTTGGACCGTTCGCGCACAAGGAGGCCGCAGAACATGCATAAGCACGAAAAGCCCATCATTCACGAGCACGGCATTTCCGGCTATGACGTAAAGGATGTCCAGGGAAAGCCATTGGCCGTCTATTTCATCATTCTGACGCTCGTCACGATCGCGAGCGCGATTACGGCGCTCGTCGCATGGAAGGCTTGGGAAAGCCGGCCAAGCAGCGGCTCCGTCGCGGTGTTGCCCGTTGCGGAACAACGTGCGCTGCCGGAGCTGCCGCTCCTCCAGCCGCGGCCTCAGGTGGATATTAAGGCCCTGCACGCATCCGAAGCGGCGAAGTTGAACCGTTACGCGTGGATAGACAAACCGGCCCAGATCGTACAGATCCCGATTTCGCGCGCTATGGATCTTGTCGCCGAACGTGGTCTCCCGCACGGCCCGGAAGCCCACGTGCCCGGCCAGGGCCAAATGAGCGCGCCGGCCGCCCCTGCCGCGACGGCAGGTTTATAGGTTTCGCGATGAACGCCTCATGCACAACGCATCTCAGCAAGGCCGGTCTGATACTAGCCGCCGCGTTTCTGTGTTTATGCGTGCCGTCGATCGCCCAGGTAATGACGGCGCCGGAGCCGCCAAAGGTCGAGATCGTGCAGAAGCTCGAAGGCCAAGTCCCCATGGATTTGACTTTCGTGGACGAGTCTGGAGACGTGGTCGCGTTGAAGGACCTGACGCAGGGCAAGCCCACCGTGTTGGCGCTGGTCTACTACGAGTGCCCAATGCTGTGCGGCGAGATTATGCAGGGCATGCTCAAGGCATTCAACGATCTAGAGTTCACGATCGGCGAGGAATACCAGGTAATCACGGTAAGCTTCAATCCCGACGAAAACCATGAACTTGCGGCTCTCAAGAAGAAGAATATGCTTGAGCACTACAAGGTCTCGGCCGGGGCATCGGGTTGGCACTTCTTGACGACCAAGGATGAGAACAACGTGCGGGCGCTGGCGGACGCGGTTGGCTTCCAGTACCAGTATTTGCCCAGTGTCGATCAATACGCCCATGCGAGCGGGATCATGGTCCTGACGCCCGCGGGCAAGGTATCGCGGTACTTCTACGGAATCGAGTATCCCGCGCGCGACCTTCGTTTCGGTCTAATCGACGCCGCGGACGGCAAGATTGGTTCGCTTGCGGACGAAATCCTGCTTCTGTGCTACCGCTACGACCCCGCGAGTGGTTCGTACGGCTTTGTAGTCATGTCCGCCATACGCATTGGCGGCCTGGTCACGGTTGCGTTTCTGGGTCTGCTCGTTGGTGGATACCTGTTCAAAGAATTCCGGGAACGGCGCCGCGCGACACCCACGCGGATCGCTCCTTCGAGTTGACGCGAATGCGGGGCGCACGACACACGGCGCAGGGGAGTCACGTTGAGCGACATACGATTGTGGCCGGGCCACAAGTCGAAAGGCAAAGTGCAGAAGTAAGATGAACAAATTACCTCTATTACCCGAACAGGCATCCACCATCGCTCCGCGGATGGATGTGCTTTTCTATGGCTGGCTGGGGCTGTCGATATTCTTTTTCGTGGCCGTCGTCGCGACGATCGTTTACTTCAGCATCAAGTACCGCAAAGGGTCCAAGGCCAACCGCGTCATCACGGGCGAATCGAGCACGGCGCTGGAACTCACCTGGACCATCATTCCGCTGATCATGGCCATCGTCGTGTTCTTCTGGTCGGCCTTTCTCTACGTGGACTTCACGCAGATGCCCGAAGGCGCGATGGAGATTCTCGTCACGGGCAAGCAGTGGATGTGGAAAATTCAGCATCCGAACGGCAAGCGCGAGATTAACGCACTTCACGTTCCCACCGGCGTTCCGATCAAACTGACGATGACGTCCGAGGACACGATCCACAGCTTTTTCATTCCCGCGTTCCGCGTGAAGAAGGACGTGCTTCCGAACCGGTTTTCGCAGCTCTGGTTTAACGCAACAAAAGAGGGCGAGTATCACCTGTTCTGCACCGAATACTGCGGTACGGACCACTCGCGCATGATTGGAACGGTAACGGTCATGTCCCCCGAGCGTTACCAGGCGTGGCTCGCCGGCGCGGAGACAGGGGTCGCAGTCGCCAGTTCGGGGCAGAAGCTCTTCACGAAACTGGGCTGCGCAACCTGCCACACCGGCACAAGCCCGCGCGGACCGTCGCTTGCCGGGGTCTACGGGAAGGAAGTGAAGCTGCAGGACGGTTCGACGGTAATAGCGGACGACGAGTACATCCGCGAGTCGATTATGAACTCCTCGGCGAAACTCGTCCAAGGCTACCCACCGTTGATGCCGTTGTTTAAGAACCAAATCAAAGAGCAAGACTTGATGACGCTGGTGAACTACATCAAGTCGCTGAAAGACGAAAAGAGTGGTGCCAAGTCATGAGCAGCATAACGCTTACACCCGATATCGCGCCGAGCGTGCCGAAGACGCATTACGCGAACATACGCACGACGCTGATGTCGTGGTTGTTTACCGTCGACCATAAACGCATTGCAATCCTGTATCTGATTTCAATCACCGTGTTTTTCGCCGTAGGCGGCCTGTTCGCGAGTTTGATTCGAATCGAATTGCTCACGCCCAAGGGCGATTTCATGACCGGCGATACCTACAACAAGATGTTTACGCTGCACGGCGTAATCATGATCTTCTTTTTCTTGATTCCGTCCGTTCCGGCGACGCTCGGCAACTTCGCGCTGCCCATCATGATTGGCGCGAAGGACCTGGCGTTCCCGAAGATCAACTTGCTGAGTTGGTGGCTATATATACTCGGTGGCGTGCTGGCGGTGGTCGTGCTGCTGCGCGGCGGCCTCGAAACGGGCTGGACCTTCTATCCCCCATACTCGACGACCTATGCTACATCTCAAGTGACGATCGCAATCTTGGCCGCATTCTTGGCCGGCTTTTCCTCGATCTTTACCGGTCTAAACTTCATCGTCACGGTTCACAAGATGCGCGCCCCCGGCATGACGTGGTTTCGGTTGCCGTTGTTCGTTTGGGCGCACTATGCCACGAGCATTATTCAGATTCTGGGTACGCCCGTTGTCGCCATCACCCTCGTGCTCGTCGCGGTCGAACGCGTGTGGGGAATTGGAATCTTCAATCCGCAGATTGGCGGCGATCCGGTCCTCTTCCAACACCTGTTTTGGTTCTATTCGCACCCCGCCGTGTACGTCATGATTCTTCCGGGAATGGGCGTTGTCTCGGAAGTCATCCCGTGTTTCTCGCGCAAGCGCATCTTTGGATACGAGTTCATCGCGTTCTCGAGTCTTGCAATCGCGATCATCGGGTTCCTCGTGTGGGGCCACCACCTGTATGTGAGCACGCAGTCCACTTACGCGGGCATGGTTTTCTCGCTCCTGACGTTCCTTGTGGCGGTGCCGTCCGCGATCAAAGTGTTCAACTGGACCGCGACGATGTACAAGGGCGAGATCACGTTTGAAGCTCCGATGATTTATGCGCTGGGGTTCATCGGTCTATTTCTCGTCGGCGGCTTGACCGGCCTGGTTTTGGCGTCGATGGCAAACGATATCCACTTCCACGATACGTATTTCGTCGTCGCCCACTTCCACTACGTCATGGTGGGCGGCATGGTGATGGCCTACATGTGCGGCCTCCATTTTTGGTGGCCGAAAATGACCGGGCGCATGTACCCCGCGACGCTCGCGACGATTGCCGCGATTCTTGTGTTTGTCGGCTTCAACTTCACCTTTTTCCCGCAGTTCATTCTCGGTTACCTTGGTATGCCGCGCCGCTATCACTCATACGTTGACGAGTTCCAGGTCCTGAACATCATGTCCACTATGGGCGCGAGCGTGCTCGGCCTCGGCTACGGATTGCAGCCCTTCTACCTGCTCTGGTCACTTTTCAAAGGCGAACCCGCGGGGGACAACCCGTGGGGCGCGAAGGGCCTCGAGTGGCAGGTGCCGTCTCCGCCGCCGACCTTCAACTTCCCTGACGGACGTCCCGTCGTCGTCGAGGACCCGTATTCGTACACGATAGAGGAATCGCACAGTGTCGCACAGCAGTAACGAGTTCGTCGCCCACCATTTCGAGGACTACGAACAGCAGACCGAATCGGCCATGCTGGGGATGTGGCTATTCCTCGGGCAAGAAATCATGTTCTTCGGGGGACTGTTCGCCTCGTACATGGTTTATCGGATGAAGTATCCCGACGCCTGGGCGACCGGCAGCGAGCAGTTGGACCTGTGGCTCGGCGGCTTCAACACCGTCGTGCTCCTGCTCAGCAGCGTGACCATGGCCAGTTCGGTCTGGTGCGTACAGAAGGGGAAAAACCGCGAATTGGTTTGGGGACTTCTCGCAACCCTGTTCCTCGGCTGCGTATTCCTCTTCGTGAAGTACTTCGAATACAAGGCAAAATTCGAGCACCACCTTGTCCCGGGCGCCAGCTTCAATTTCACCGGCGAACGGGTCATCGGCAGCCCGACACAGGGTCAGCTCGAGTTGTTCTTCTGCCTGTACTTCATCATGACCGGCATGCACGCGCTCCACATGATAGTCGGCGCCGGCATCCTCGTCTGGCTGATCGTGCTGGCCATGCGCGGTTACTTTAATCCGAAGCGCTACATGAAGATCGAGTTGTTCGGTTTCTATTGGCACTTCGTCGATATCGTCTGGGTGTTCCTGTTCCCCTTGCTCTATTTGTTGCACCGGCACGCATAGGGCACGCATCTTCAGGAGAATTTGAAAGCAATGTCCACTGACGCACATTCCACCGGCAGCCACCACGAGCACTACGTTGTGCCACTCAAGAATTACGTGATAAATGCGTGCGCACTCGCCGTATTGATGGCGCTAACAGTCGCCGCATCGGAAATCAATCTCGGTCCCTTCAACGCCGCCGTCGCAATCGGAATCGCTATCACCAAAGCGGTCCTCATCGTACTGTTCTTCATGAACACGTGGTACAACACTCGATTGACATGGGTGTTCGTCGTCATGAGCTTCTTCTGGCTGTTTATCCTGATCGGGATGTTCCTTCCCGATTACTTCGCCCGCGACTTCGCTACCCAACCGAATGCGTGGGCCAGTGCACCCGCGGCACAATTGGAAGTTCTACCCGAGCGTCAGCTCCCCATGGACAAGCGTGTCATCGTCCCAGGCGAGGGCCACGGCGGCGGGCACTAAGTTCTTCCGCGCCATTGCCGCATGGCGTGAATGCTCGTTCTCCAAAATCCTTCGTTCTGCCCTGATCTTGCCGGCTGTGCTATACTGAACCACAGGTCTTGGCAGGAACTGCAGCGACATGGGCCCCATTCGAGAAGCCGAATTGTTGATGACGCGGCGCCACTTCTTTGGCCGGTGCAGTTGCGGCATTGGCGTGGCTGCGCTTTCCTCGCTGCTTAGCCCGCGCGCGCTCGCGGCTCTGGTGGACTCGAACGCCCACACCGGGCCCCACTTCGCGCCCAAAGCCAAGCGCATCATCTACTTGTTCATGTCCGGCGGGCCATCGCAACTCGATTTGTTCGACTGGAAACCCAAGCTCCAGTCCGTCCAAGGTACGGACCTGCCCGAAAGCGTTCGCATGGGGCAGCGTCTCACGACTATGACCTCGAACCAGGCCAAGTTCCCGATGGCCTCGTCAATCTTTAAGTTCGGCCAGCGCGGCCAATCCGGCGCGTGGGTAAGCGATCTCCTCCCCCACGTCGCAACGATTGCGGACGATTTGTGTTTCATCAAGTCGGTGAACACCGAGGCGATCAATCACGACCCTGCGATAACCTACATTCAAACCGGCAGTCAGCAGCCCGGACGGCCCAGTCTTGGCGCTTGGCTCAGCTACGGCCTCGGCAGTGAGAACAAGGACCTGCCCGGTTTCATCGTCATGACTTCCCGGTCGGACATGAACCGTCCCGCGCAAGCCCTCTTCGACCGTTTGTGGGGATCGGGGTTTCTGCCTTCCGAATATCAGGGCGTGAAATTCCGCTCGAGCGGCGACCCGGTGTTGTATCTCTCGAACCCGCCCGGCATCGATGCCGACACGCGCCGACGCATGCTCGATGGCATCGCGCATCTCAACGGCGTCCAGGCGGCAACGTACCAAGACCCGGAAATCGATGCACGTATCGCGCAGTACGAAATGGCGTTTCGCATGCAGACCTCCGTGCCCGAACTTACCGACGTATCCGGCGAGTCCGAATCTACGTTTGCACTGTACGGACCGCAGTCGCGCAGGCCGGGCACTTACGCCTACAACTGCCTCATGGCGCGGCGCCTCGCCGAGCGCGGCGTCCGATTCATTCAACTGTTCCACCGCGACTGGGACCAGCACGGCAACTTGCCCAAAGACCTTACCCTAAACTGCGGCGATGTCGATCAGCCCACCGCCGGCCTCATCACCGATCTCAAGCAGCGCGGCATGCTCGACGATACGCTCATCATCTGGGGCGGCGAGTTCGGCCGCACCGTGTATTGCCAAGGCGAACTCACGGAGAAGAACTATGGCCGCGACCACCACGGGCGCTGCTTCACCGTCTTTCTCGCCGGCGGTGGAATCAAACCGGGCGTCAGCTACGGTGAAACTGACGAGTTCGGCTACAACGTTGTGAAGGACCCCGTCCACATACACGACCTCAACGCCACGATCCTCCATTGCCTCGGCATGAACCACGAACGCCTCACGTTCAACTTCCAGGGCCGCGATTTCCGGCTTACGGACGTATTCGGGAACGTGGTGAAGGACGTGCTGGCATAAACTGCTATCGCATCCATTCCGCGCGAATCCCCGCGCTCGATGGATCAACCGCAGCGATCCGGAGCGCTTGAGCGGCCGGCGATTCCCCCAACGTATCTCCGTTCTTCGATGGGTCTCCATTCCATCGATCGATGATACTCGAGTTTGCATCGAAGCCGGATTCCTTCCACAGATTAAGCGGCATCTTCACAAACTCCGCGCCGCCGAGTTGCTTGATTTCAGCTATATGGGTCGCGGGTCGATACGAATACAGATTCGCGTCGATCTCGGAAAACACGGCATTGCTCCAGTGCGAAAACTTGTATGCAAGAGCGTCAGGGCGATCCATGCGAACAACGTTCCTGACGAACCGGTTCTCACCGAGCGGTGGCATCACTGAGTCAAACGGACTTGCAGCCTGGAAATACATCGCGATGGCGTTGCTCACGAACACGTTGTTTTCGAATACGTTCTTCTCGCCCGGATTGATAATCGCGCCGACGCCGGAATTGCGCACGACGTTCCCAAATACCGCGCAATTGCTCGTCCCTTCGTCCAGATAGATGCCAAACGTCGGCCATGGATAGGGTGTCACAATCGCGCCGCCCGACACGCCGCAGCCTAGCGTGTCCGAGATGACGTTGTGCCGAATGATATGGCCCTTCATTGGTGGCAGGTTCGCTACGCCTTGAATATGCGAGACGACCCGGTGCGATCGGATAGCGCCCCCGTCAATTGTCTCGAGTGCAGTACGCTCAATGCGGTTGTACTCGACAATGTTGCGGCCGTACGGGTTCGCTCCAAGTTGGATACCGTCGCGCGGAAGTTCGTGAAGCCAGTTGTGTGCGACGAGTACGCCGTCGGAATACGAATCGGCACTGACTTCGTATGCCGTCGCCCCGTAAAATGGGAACTCGATTCCGGCGGCGTATTTGTCAAACACTGCGCAGTGGTGCACGTCATTGTCCATGATTCGATTCTCGCGCACGCGGCCACCGATGTAGATGGCGCACCCGCCCGTATATTCGAACTCATTACCCTGAACCAGGAGGTCCGAACTCGTCCCCCCTTCGCCAACAACCGCCAGCGCGCGCGAACCAATGCCGGTAAATCGATTGCCTAAGAACTGGATATGGCTGCTGTTCTCACAGCGGACAGCATCGCCGCCCCCGGGGGGCGTCTCGGTAAACGCTATCCCCTCGACTGAAATCCACGACGCGCCCGAAAACTGCAACAAGGTGGATAAAGCAGGAATTACCACGCCGACGTCTTGTTCGATTGGTGAGGGAGGCCAGAAATATACCTTCCTTTTTTCAAGATCGACGCACCATTCCCCGGGCTGGTCAAGGACCTCGATCACATTCTCGATGACGTACCGGCAGTTGCCATTGAACCCGAGAAGGGGGTGCTCGCCGTCTGTGTATGCCGTGTGGATTACGCGTCCACCGAAATCGATTGAAGTGACTGGCAGCACCTGGCTGCCCCATCCACCGTTCGGACCGACAAAGTGCCGCACAAACGCTTGGGCCGGTTGTGAAAAGGGTCTGGCAATCAACTCCGCGCTATACGAAAACGCACCCGGACCGAATGGGCCTTTCATATACGCCCAGCCACCGTAGAGCGGGTTGGCGGGATCGAAGTTGGGAACGCGCGCGCGGACTTGGCGAACGCCGTTGAAGAACAGGTCCTTGGGATTCGCGCCGCTTCCGATCTCATCGAGGTCCGCTTCGAGTATGGCGTCCCTGAACGGCCTCCATCGCGTCAGTCGAGCGCCGCCACTGACAACAGGCTGCTCGCCCGGGTACGCTTTCCATATCACCGGCGCAGCGGTGACGCCACTGTCGCGCGAATCGAATTGAAGCGTCTCAGAGAAAAAGTACTTCCCTCCGCGCACGAGGATTTCGGCTGACAGGCCGCGCTCACGAAGGCTTCGCGCCTCGTCGCGTGCACGACCGAACGTCGCGAAGGGCCCGTCCTTGCCGCTGCTGTCGGGCGCGCCCAAACGTCCAGACCACGCATCGTTACCGATTGTCGCAACATAGACGGTGATAATGTTGCCGTCCGGCTGGTTCGAGGCCGCCTCCGCCGCAATGCAGGGAGACGGCACTAACGCAGCAATGACTAACCACAAGTGTCTCATGAGGCTACCCCTTGCTTAAGGTCGGACCCAACGCACCGTCGCCGCCGTCCGTCCAGGACTACCACGTAATTGACCAAACCGCTGCGCCAACGTGCGCCGGCTTAAGGTTGTACGACCGAAATCTCCGCGGAAACGCCCCCATTCTACTGCTAACCCGGCGCGTGAACATCCCCCGTGATTTGGGTAAGCGATCGTGGAATCTGTGCTATACTCGGATTAGAAGCTGGAGGTCTAGCCATGCGCACTTCACTTGCAGTCGGGCTTGCCGCAGTATTGCCGGTACTTTTGACCGGCTGCCTCGCCGATGTGATGGTATCGACGGCCATCCAGGGTGAACTTCAGGCGAAGCAGCTTCAGACCGCGACCCGGGCGCTGAACACCGCCAAGGAGACGCGCTCCGATATCGAGATCAACAGCGCACTCCAGACCTTTGCCGCCGAGCATGGGCGTAATCCGTCGTCCCTCGAGGAACTGGTGCCGGAGTATTTGCCTGCCGTGCCCACGCATCCCGATGGTTCTCCGTACGGCTACGACCCTGCAACGGGTAAGGTGCTGGATGCGCCGCTGGTGGCGGCGCCTGCCCCGCGCACGTCGAGCCTGACCAATGATCAGAAGATGGCGGAGATTACCGCCGCCATAAACAAGTACGGGATGGCGACAGGATATTATCCGCCAAGCCTGGATGCGCTCGTACCCTCCTATCTGCCCACAATGCCGCTCACGGCAAGTGGGTCGCGGTTTATCTACGACCCACAAACCGGGAAACTTTACGACCCGACTGGGACGATGGCTGACAAACCGGCGCCCGCAGGCGGCGGGGGCGCGCTCGCACAGACGCCGCCTCAGCAGCAGGCGGGATTCCAACAGCCGCGCCGGGCTCCGTCGGGTGTTGGAGGGGGAAGTCCGGTGCTTGGGGAAACGTTGACGGGCATAGGCATCAGCAACCAACTCGACAACATGAGCTCCGCGGGTACCTCCGCGGCGGGCAGCTCGGCGCGGGCCAACGCGCGCGGCATCGGCGCGGGCCACGACGCCAAGCAGCAACAGGCGATGGACGAGTTGGGTCTGTAAATCGCGCGCGATGCTGTGGTAAAGTCGCGCCAGGGTGCCGGTTAGGGGAGTTCTCGCGGTGGAATGCCATATCTGCGAAGTCCGCAGCAGCGTGGGTTTTTGCGTCGAGTGCCACGAACTTTTGTGCGAAACCTGCGGCGTGCCGTGCGACCAATGCCGAAAGATTTCGTGTCCGACGCACATCCACGAGACCAAGAGCGGTAAGGCGCTTTGCGCTGGGTGCTATGCGGAACGCCGTGCGAAGAAAGAAGCCGTTAAGGCCGAGATCGTCCAGCGCCACACGAAGGGACACCGCGAGGCGGTCGACACCAGTTTCCAAACCCTCGACGCTGCACCAGGCGAGGAGGGTGAGATTCGCGACGAGGCGCTGGTCGCGAGCGCCCGGCGCGCTATCCAACCGTGGAAGGTCAGTCTGTACATTGGGATCGCGGGCATCGCGCTGGGAATCCTGTTGTTGATAGCTCCCAACCTGCGGCACATCGCTTTCGGCGCGACGACCTATCCCACCGGTTTACTTCTGCTCATGTTCATTGCGTTTTCCGGTTTCTGGGCGTGGATCGGCCTGCGCAACGAAGAGTTCTTCATGGACCGTCCAAAATGCTTCTATGGCATCGGGGCGAGTGTTGTTTGTGCAATTCTCGCATTCGTCACCATATCGAGCGCGCCGACCGTTGAAAGGCTCCCGGCCGACATCAGCTTGCCGACGCGCACGGGTGACGAGAGTCCGGAACAGCTCCAACAGTGGCGCGATAACGCGCTGAACAAATACCAGCGATAGGCAACCGCCCGATGATAACCATCGCGGACATCTACGTGTGGTTTAGCGAGAATAAGTGGTGGCTGATCATGTTGGTGCCGATTATTGGGGTCATTTGGATCGTACGCGCGAGCCGATAGGAATTGTGCAGTACATGCGTAAAATCACAGCCGTTACCGTCCTCGCGGTGACCGTCCTGTTCCAAGACTGCGCGGGCCGCAGTCTGCATTCCGATCACGAGCGCAACATGACCGTCGGCGTCGTGCAAAAGGAAATCCGCGTGGGCATGCCGTCCACCGACGTGCTCGCGGCGTTGGGATCGCCTAACATGGTCCGCAAGGGTGGTGACACCCCGGGCGAAACGTGGGTGTACGACAAGATAGCCACCGAGGCGTCGTACAAGAACAGCAACTCGAATGTCGGAGGTAGCGTCAGCGGCGCGGGCGTTCCCGGCGACGTGCTGCTGCTCGGCAATGTCGGCGCGAACCGGAGCGGATCAAAAGGTTCCTCTGCCACAACCCAAAAGACCCTCACCGTCATCATCCGGTTCGACGCCAACGACAAAGTCGAATCGTTCTCCTACCACACGAGCACGTTCTGAGAATGCCGCTCTTCCGACAAGGGAATCGGGCAGGGCGAGGCTCCGTCCGAGCCACACTTCCCGCAGCCGCACTTTCTTTTCTCACAATACTGTCGCCCGGCTGCCTCTCCGATTCCCCGCCCCCGCCGCAGCCGTCTCAAATGGAGATGCGAAGTTTTCAGACGCGCGAGTATGACACCGCCGACGCCAAGCTGGTCCTGAAAGCGGTGCTGAACACCCTGCAAGATATGGGCTTCATCGTGAACACTGCGGACCCCGCGATCGGCTTGCTCACGGCCAGCAAATGGACCAACATCGAGCACACGAAGAAAGAGATTAAGGAAGCAAAAAAGAAAGAAGCCGCGCTATCAAAGAGCATCGTGCTCGACTGCACGACGAATATCAGCGAGTTCGGCAAGAAGCAATGCCGGGTCCGTGTGAACTTCCAACAGCGCGTACTCGACGCCACGGGCGCGACCATGCAGGCAAATCCCATCACCGACGCGAAGTTCTACCAGACCTTTTTCTCTCAGGTGGACAAGGGAATTTTTCTACAGCAGGAAGGCGTCTGACTCAGCGCGCAATCCGAACACCACGTAGTCACTTGACCCGTCGGCGCACGAACAAGATGCGCAACACGGCCAGCGGAGACATTATGAGCGAGGCCACAAGAGCACACATCGCGCAGGCAGCTATGAAGCCCGCCAGCATAAGAGTGACAAGTTCCCATTCGCCGGTTCGCATGCTGACGTATCCACCCACTGCGATCGGAATTGACACGATCGCCCAGGAAATCCATCGCAGCATACGCTCGCCGTGACTACCAATCACCATCTGCATGCCTTTGAATCTGCGCGCGATACTGACTACAGTGTCGATTCGCGTCGCCGACACCGATTCGCAGGGCCGTCGCGCTCGAATCCGGTGTCTGGGGCTACGTCAAGTCAAAGCGGTATTGCGTTACCGCCAAAGCGTTTCGCGCGAATCCGCGATTGCGGCCAGCGCCTTGGAGTGCGGCGAGGCATCGCCGCCATTCCTCGTCTCGACACAGCCGGCCCTGGATTCGTACGCGACTGCTATGTACCGATTCAAAACCTTCAAAGGGAGCATCGCTGATGTCCGTATCTCGATTCTTTGCCACGCTCATTTCGACCACATTGATCGCAAGCAGCAGTTTCGCGGAATCCCTGCCCATCGAGGATACTCCCTTCATTCAAGAATACCACGAAGCATTTCCGCTCGCCTCCGAAGGCGAGAACGACGTGCGCGCCATCGATGTTGACAAGCTTGGGGGCGTTTGGGCGGCAACGCGCGATGGCGTGCGCGTGCTCGAATCTGGAGTCTGGTCCACGCCACCGAGCGCGGGCAAGGGTCCGGCATTCAATGTGTTCTGCGACTCCAATGGCGCATCGTGGGTAGGCGCATGGGACGGTCTTTATGTGTTCGACAACGGTGGCGGATCTAAGATCGATTTCATCTCCGAACCCATCAGCGCAGTGTGCGAAACCCCAGACAGCATCCTTGCGGCGGGGCCAGAGAACCTTTGGCGTTTCTCCGGCGGGGCCTGGCACAAGGATGCGACCAAGTGGCCGCGCTCGGTTAGCGAAATCGCGTACCGCGCGGACAGCGGTCTCTGGATGGCAACAGGCTTAGGTCTATACAACAAATCGGATAAAGGTGATCACCTCTACTACAAGCAACCGGACGAACTGGTCTCTGGCGCGGTGCGCGGGGTCGCCCTCGGCAACGACGGGCGCGTCTGGGCCGGGTGCCTAGGCGGGCTCACAGTCCTGACCAATGGGGCCCGCACCGCAGGCTACACGCCCGCCGAAGGACTTCCCAATTACGATGTCCGTTGTGTTGCGATCGGGCCGGATGGACGCATTTGGGTGGGTACTGCGCTGGGCGTAGCTCGTTTGGATGAATCAACGAAACAGTGGTCCCTGCGCCATTCGCGGCGATGGCTGTTGGACGACGAGGTGCGCGACATCGCGTTTGACCGGGACGGCAACGCATGGATCGCAACGAAGGCCGGCGTCAGCGCCATCAAGCGGAAGACGATGACGCTCGAAGAGAAGGCGGCGCACTTTCTCGATATCCAACACAAGCGGCACGTGCGCGCGCCGTGGATCGTAGAACGCTGCAAACTGCGTACGCCGGGCGACGTGACCACCTTCGCGCCGGAAGACGACGACAACGACGGCTCCTACACGGCGTACTACATGATCCAGGAGTTGTACCGTTACGCCGTAACCAAAGACGCCGCAGCGAAGGAACACGCCAAGAAAGCATTCGAACTCATCGAGTTTCTGCAATCCGTCACGGGGACCAGCGGGTTCATCGCGCGCACCATCGTCCCATCCGATTGGGACAAGATGCACGACGGCAACGAAACGGTCTCGCCGGAGCGCCGCGCGGAGTCGCGCGTAAACGATCCCCGCTGGAAACCCGTCGAAAAACGCTGGCGTCCGTCCGCCGACGGCAAATGGCTATGGAAAGGTGACACCAGTTCGGACGAAATCATCGGCCATTTCAACGGGTTCTTCGCCTACTACACCCTGATGGACGAGGAAAGCGAGAAGGAGCTTGTCCGCAACCTCACGCGGCGTATCATGGACTACATCATCGAAGGCGGATACAACCTGAATGACATCGACGGCACGCATACGCGTTGGGGCGTGTGGTCGCCGGATAAACTGCTCGGCGATCCCGATTGGCGCGCGGAACGCGGCATCAACGCCACGGAACTGCTCATGTTCCTCAAGACCTCCTATTTCATCACCGGTGACAAGAAGTATCAGGAACACTACGAGAAATTAATCAAGGATGACGGGTACGCGGAACTCGCCCGCCACGCAAAGACATATCACCCCTCCGAGCGCACGCACATTGACGACGAACTGCTGTCGTTCGCTTATCCCGCGCTGCTGTCATGCGAAAACGACCCGGCGCTGCTTTCCATCTACCGCGAGAGTTTCGACTGGTGGTACAAGGGCCTATCAAGAGACGAGAGCCCATATTTCAACTTTGTCTATGGCGCATACGGCGGCAAAGAGTTCAATCCAGAGGATGCCGTCGAATACTTGCGCGACGCGCCGCTCGACCTCATAGACTGGCGTGTAGACAACTCGACGCGGGAAGACGTCACGCTCGTGCGCGCCCCCGAAATCGAACCGCTGCAAACAGACCGCATGCTGCCGCCCAGCGAGCGTGCCGTGATGCGGTGGGACAAGAATCCCTGGATGGCTGTGAACGGCTCGAACGGCGACAACGAACAAAGCGGCGCGGGCTGGCTGATGCCGTACTGGTTCGGGCGCTACCACGGATACATTGGCCAGCCAAAGAAGTAGCGTCTTCTGTATGGGCAATACGCAACTGAGAATTTTTTGGTATCGCCTTGGGCGCATGCTCCTCCGTTTGTTCGACGCATCCGTCGCGCTCGCCGCCGTAGGTATGGCCGCGTTCACCGTTGGACTCCTTTTCGCGCGCTTGCACTGGATGGTGGATAACGCGGCGAGTTTCGAGCTGGTCTATTTTCCGGCGAGCGTGGTGGTACTGCTCCTGGTTATCGTCCGCCGTAAGCGCGCTCTAATCGCAATGGCCGGTGTGCTTACCGTCTACCATGCCTTCCTCGTGTTGCCCTATTACGTATCGATGCCACAGGCCCGGGCAGGCGATTCCACGTTTCGCATCATGTCCGCAAACCTGCAGTGGGACAGCGGAAACCCGCGGCGCGTATACGAGGTCATCGAGCAGGAGAACCCGGACATACTCGCACTTCAGGAAGTGACCCCCTCGCGACTGCAAGAATTGGAGCGGCTTCGCAAAACTTATCCATATTGGGCGCACTGTGTGGGCGAGAATATGTTGGGAATTGCGCTTTTGAGCAGGACGTCCTTGACGAACGGGGACCGCCAGTGGGTCACGCATGGCGTCTATCCCACCCTCATCGCAGACTTGGAACTTCACAAAAGGAAGGTAAGTATCCTCCTCACGCATACGGTTCCACCCTTCAGTGCCGAATGGGCCGCTCTGCGTGACAAGCAACTGGCCGATATCGGCGCGCGGATTTTCGCGTTGAATGGAACATCAATCATCGTCGGCGATCTGAACGCAACGATGTGGACGCCGTCGTTCGGCGACCTGCTTCGTAAAGCCGCGCTGTCAAACGCGCGCAACGGATTTGGCGTATTGCCCACCTACTCGTCTGGAATGAAACGGCTCGTGCCGATCGACCACGTTCTGTTTCGGGGCGAACTTACCGTAACAGCGTGCCGCGTTGGCCCGGAGATGGGAAGCGATCACCGCGCACTTATCGTAGACTTGGCCTTGACAAGTCCATAATTACGACGCCGTTCCGCATGGCCTAATGTTCTTGCCCGTGACGCCAGTACGCAGATCGCCCAGATCTTGGCGCGCCTGTTCCATCAAGCCCCTTAACCGTTCGACGATGTCGGGGTGGTGTTTTGCGACGTCCTTCTGTTCACCGATATCGATGGAGAGATCATAGAGGTTCTCGCGCGCCGGCGCGTCGTCCTTTGGCGCCGGGCCTTGCACCGGAGCTACATCGAGGTGCAGCTTCCACGCTCCGCTTCGCACGCCGCATAAGTTTGCGCCGTGGTAGTAATAGAGTTGCTCGTGCGGCGTTGTAGCTCCCTGCTGTCCCGAAAGCAATGGCCAGATGTCCTTGCTGTCCACAATACGGTCCTTCGGAAGCTCCACGCCCGCAAGGTTGGCAAATGTCGCGTAGAGATCGAAGTTCGCCGCCATCTCGCGGCACACCGATCCCGCCGGTATTCTCTTCGGCCACCGCGCGATGCACGGCACGCGAACGCCGCCCTCGTACGTGGTCCCTTTACCATTGCGCAATGGCGTGGCATATCCCCCGTCTTCCCCGCGCGGCAACCAAGGGCCGTTGTCCGTCGTGAACACGACGAGCGTGTTGTCGTCCACGCCCGCCTCTTTCAGCGCATCGAGGATTCGGCCAACGCCCCAATCGATGCACTCTATTACATCGCCGTAGAGTCCGCCTGCCGACTTTCCGCGCCATCTTTCCGATGTGTGCAGCGGCACGTGCGGCATGTTGTGCGGCACGTACAAGAAGAACGGCTTGTCTTTGTTCGCATGAATGAATTCTACGGCCTCTTCTGTATAGCGTTCCGTCAGCGTCTCCTGGACCGCCGGCTCCTCGATGACGTTTTCATTGCGCATCAGCGGTGTCGGGACCATATCGTTGCTGTATGGAATACCGTAGTAGTAGTCGAACCCGTGGCGCGTGGGAAGGAACGGCGGCAAATGGCCCAGATGCCATTTCCCGATGCACGCCGTTGCATAGCCCGCTTGCTTCAGCAGTTCGGCGAGCGTGATTTCGTCCTTGTGAATCCCGCACTTGGAATCGGGAAACAGGACGATACCCGTGTTTTCGCCGTTCTCGCCGCGCGGGGTCAATGCGAGACCGACGCGCTGCGGGTAACAGCCGGTCAGCAACGCCGCGCGTGACGGCGTACAGACCGGCTGCGCGTAGAAGTCCGTGAACCGCATGCCTTCGGCCGCCATTTGGTCGATGCGCGGCGTCTTGATGCGCACGGCACCGTAGCAGCCGACGTCGGCATACCCCTGGTCGTCCGTGAAGATGACGACGAAGTTGGGGCGCCGCGGCGTATCGGTGGGGCGTTTCTCTTCGTCCTTATCGCGGCGGCGTCGTGCCGCCGCACCCAATAGGAGCGCGCTCGTTCCGATAAATGCGCGCCGCGTGGTCCGCCCGGAAGTTCCGTTCATGGCGCCCCCTCATGTCGAATTGACATCGCCGATTATGAAGGGGCGCGAATTGTATGGCAACCTTGGGTACGCCTACCGCAAGCCATCGGCCTTTGCTACCAGCGCGATGAATTCGCCGCGGTACCCGTCGCTATCCGTACCTTGCCCCTGCCGGCCAAGGCGCTCCACGTCACGGAACGAATACCCGTCAATATGCTGCGAATTGCGCAAGAGCATGCCAAACCCCGCAACCGCGGAAGCGAATTTGAACTCATTCGTGGCACGATCCAGCTTCGTTCCTCCATCAACCACGGCGATTTCGCGTTTCACGCTTTCCTCGCCATCCGGATGCTTGAACCGCCACTTCACCGTCATCAGTTCATTCGACGTGCGCCGCGACAGCGTCGGCCCACCCTCCGAAACGGTTTGATACTTCAGCGCGTCGATGCTGCCCTCTGGCGCCTTCTCACCCGCCGGCACGATTTCGTACAGTGCGATGACACTCTGGCCGGGGCCCATTTCGCCCGCGTCTTTCCTATCGTCGTTGAAGTCCCGCGCGGCCAGCGCGCGGTTCTCGTATCCAATCAGCCGGTATGCCACGACCTTCGCGGGATTGAACTCGACCTGAATCTTCACGTCCTTCGCCAACGTAACTAGGGCCCCGCTCATTTGGGAAACCAGCACGCGATGTGCTTCGTTGAACGAGTCGATGTACGCGTAGATGCCGTTTCCTTTGTCGGCAATAGCTTCGAGGTTACTGTCCTTCAGGTTGCCCGTGCCCATTCCCAGCACCGTCAAGAATACGCCGCTCTTCGCTTCGCGCTGAATCAATTCAACGAGATCGCCGCGATCCGTCGTGCCGACGTTAAAGTCGCCGTCGGTTGCAAGAATGACGCGGTTGAGTTCATCTGCGTCGAAATGACGCCGCGCTTCGTCATAGGCCATGCGCAAGCCGTCCGCGCCGTTGGTGGACCCTCCGGCTTCGAGTTCGTCGATTGCCGCGAGAATGCCGCCCTTGTCGTCACAGCGCGTCGACCGCAGGTGCCTGCGGGCTTCGTCCTTGTATGTCACGACGGCGACACTGTCGCGCGCGTCAAGATTGCGCACAAGCAGCTTCATAGCCTCCTTGAGCAGCGGCAACTTGTCCACGTCAGCCATCGAGCCGGAACAATCGAGAAGGAAGACGATGTTTGCGGGTTTGCGTTCGCGCATGTCGACATCGCGCGCATGGAGGGCCACCAGGGCAAGGCGATGGCGCGACTGCCACGGACACTCAGACACTTCGACATATGCGGCAATGGGGTCCTCGCCGGTGATCGGTGGCAACGCATACGTGAAGTAGTTGATCAACTCCTCGACGCGCACAGCATCGATTGGAGGCAGCGCGCCGCCGGTCAGGAACCGGCGCACGTTCGCGTATGACGCCCGGTCAACGTCGACGGCGAACGTGGACAACGGCCGCGTATCCGCGGGCTGAAAGCCGCTTTCCTCGATGCGCTCGTACGATTCCTGTGAAACTGGATACACCGTCTTCATGCGCGCGGGCGCAGGTGGTGGCGCGGGCGCTACCGGGCTGTTCATTTCTACTCGACTGGGATCGCGGCTGGCACTGTATGAGGGCGCGTTCACCGGGGATGGTTCGGACTTCGCGTACTTCGCGGTTGAACATCCATACATCAGCAAGGCAATTGATACCAGCGCCAGCCACTCGTGCTTCGACATGACCTAACCCTCGCGGTTGCGCAGTCGGCTCGACACACTGCTACACGCAAGAATACTTCTCGCCCCAACAAAGTTTCGCGAAGCTTCGCGGAATGGTGTCTCGCCGGGCCTCTACTGCGCGCTGACGAGGATGACGAGCTGGCCTTCGTCAAGGGGAAGGCGGCCGCCAATGACGAGATACTTGTTTGGCGCGATGGCGGAGGTGGTTTCGACCGCGGTCATGGTCTTACTATCGCCGTTGCGAAGGCTTATTTCGTCGACGGCGACGCGCACGCGCAGCCGGCCATGACTGTCTTTGTCGAGCGGCGTCATGCGAAGCGTGTAGCGGTCGGTAATCCGCATGGCCGTTTCGCTGCCAAAGGCCGCAGTGGCTGTTTCAGACTTGACCTTCTTGTATGTGTCGAAGTTCAGCGAGGCGACCGCATCGCGGATGCCGTCGAGGCCGGGTTCAAAGTAGCGTGCGTCGCCGTTGTTCGCGTGCTTCGGTTTCGGAGCGTTGCGCAGGCCCGGCGCGAACCCCTGGCGAAGCAGCGAATTCGTGTCCGACCGTTTCGGCTTGTTTTCCGCGGGCGGCGCGTTGTCCCGCGCGGCGCGGCCCTCGTTCGTGGCCTGGACGGCCAAGACGGAGACGGTGACTTTCTGTGTATCGGGCTGGCCGCCCGCGGCAGCGAGCGCGACAAGTATGACTATTGCGCCAACCTTGGTTACCACACTTCCACCTGACTCGGGGTCATCCACACGACGGCGTTGCCGTCATCCGACGTTTTCGATTCGACATGCACGTCGCGAATCTCGGTATTGACAGACTCAACCTCAATCCCGTCCGCGTTTATGGGCGGCGGCTGCACGACGTTTTTCGACTCCAAGATTACAAACAGTCCCATCGCCACCACAAGCGCGGCGGCGACGAGCGAAACCTTCGCCCAAAGCCAGTGCCCGCGCGCCGGCGTCTCGATGCCTTCGCGAATTCCATTCATGAACGACGCGAACTGCGCGTCGGAAATCTGCGGCGCCGCCGAGACGGCGCGCGCACCATCGCGAAGATACTGCAGATCGGCGAGATACGCGTTGGACTCCGGAGAGGCCGGCGCAGCCGCGCCTTCCGGGAGTTGCCCGTCGAAGTACTCGGCGAATTTCTTTTCGTTCGTGTTCATGTGCCTATCCTCTCGCGAAGCCCATTCGCTTTAAGCTCGCCTGCAATTTCCTGCGCGCGTGGTGCAGCCGGCTCATCACGGTGCCGATGTTGCAGTTCATCACGTGCGCCATTTCCTCGTACGACAGCCCGTCGAACTCACGCAGCACAAACGCCGTACGGTGCTTGAACGGCAGCGCCTCGAGCGCCTTCGTTATCGCGGCGCCCAATTCCTTCGCCTCGACCGAGGCGTCCGGACCGGGCACGACCGATGGCGCGTCGTGCGTTTCTATCGCGTCATTGAATGGGACGGCATCGAGCCGTCGCTTCTTCAAATAATCCTTGCACTGGTTCGCGGTGATTCGCATGAGCCAGGTCTTGAAGCTCGAGTCGCCCCGGAAGCGCGCCAGGGAACGGTGGGTCTTGATGAAGACCTCTTGGGAGATGTCCCACGCCTCCTCTCGGTTTCGGAGGAAGTGGTAGGCCAGCCCGTAGACGTCATTGCGGTACGTCCGAACCAATTCCTCGAACGCCGCGAAATCGCCCGTCTGCGCCTGCGCGACCAGGCGGGCGTCCACATCCGTAACGTCTTGTCCCTTAGCCGGTTCCATCGTGGGTTGGCCGGTCAAGTCCTCGTAGCATACAGCGAGGTCCAAGGCTGCGCTCATGGAGATAGACTCCTCTACTTACCCTTTTAGACGACGCCATTGCCTTTGTATTTAATCTGATGATAGTGCGGTGGAATGTTTAGCATAGATTTGGGTGGGGGGCAAGGAAAAAGGGATTGCGAATTTGCGAGACGAGGGGTAAACTATTGACTATCGAGCAGCGTACTGGGTGACCAGGATGTCGTTAACGTCGCTTCAAGAGAGGTTTATGGAACTCTTTGAAGAGATTGAATATTCAATTCGTCAACTGATTACAATCGCCAACCCAACCGCAAAAGTAAACTATAGATTACATATGAACTCGCCTGCCAAAAGTACCCGGTTCGTCGGAATTCCTGTACGGATCCTGGCGGGCGTTGCGTTAGTGTCGATGCCGCTGGGCTGCGCGACGACACGGTCCGCGCAGATGCCGGCCGCTGACTTCGTCAAGCCGATGGAAGTTACGGCGTACTGTCCGTGCAAGAAATGCTGCGGGTGGCACCGGAACTGGCGGGGTAAGGCGGTGACGACGGCGGGCTACCCCAAGAAGGTCGGGGTAACGGCGAGTGGGGTCAAGGCAAGGGCGGGGACAATTGCCGCCGACACATCCAAGTACCCCTTCGGTACCCAGATGTACGTGCCCGGGTACGGCTATGGGACCGTACAGGACCGGGGCGGGGCCATCAAGGGCGACCACATTGACGTGTTCTTCAAGAGCCACAAAGAGGCCTTGAACTGGGGCCGCGTTCAGCGGGAGGTGTACGTGTGGCTTGTGGGGACCGAGACGGCTATGCGGCGATAACACCATAAAAGAACATATGCGTTCTATGCGGTCGCCGCTGGCGCCGCCTGGCGCTTTAGGCGGGCCTCTCTCCATCCGAAGAATCGAATCAAGGGGGCTGCAACGATAAGCAATCCAAAGGGGATGTACCACGGCTCGTCCACGGCTCGGGGGACATAACTGAGGGCGAAGAGGAGCCAGATGTAGTAAGACCCGGTTGTGTGGAGCACACGCCATGTTTTTGGGCCGATTAGTGCCGCAGTTCGATCTAAGGACGTTAGGGCCATCAGAGCAATGAATCCGTACGCAATTCCCCCGCCAACCAATGTTCCGCCGCCGGGGTACTGATCAGTAACCCTTGGAAATGCGCTAAACAGAGTGACGATTGCCAGCAAGTGGGCGCCGTGGGCCACTGCGAAGGAAACCCCGATGTATCGCCGGTTGTGCAGCAGCCAGCCGGTCCATGGGCGGCCAGCGAGTAGGTGCAGGCTGGAAGCTGTAAACGCCAGTGTGAACAGGGTCACCGAAACGCGCGCCGTATCGCGGATAAGTAGGCCAACCGAGGGTTCATTGAACCCATTTGCTAGAATGACCCAGACACACATGCAGAGCAGGCAAATTGCGACAATCCCCGTCACCCTCCAGCCAGAAATATGCATTGCCCGGTCTCCCGTTCGGCGGCGTTACTTTAGCACGCATCATGCGCACGGGTACGCGGAACAATCGGGACGCTATTGTTTCGGGCTTTGCCCGGCGATCCATGAGAAGATTCGATCCCAATGATCGCTTGGAAAAGAAAACCCATTGGTGGTGAGATTGTGCCCTACATTCGGGTAGATGTGAACAGTAAAGCTCTTTTTTTCCGTGTCGACAAGTTCGCGTATGACATTCGACGAGCGCTTGGCATCCACGACAGGGTCCGCGGCGCCGTAGAGCATTAGCGCTGGAATCTCGAGACTTTTCAGCGCAGGTACAGGGTCATAATCCATGACGCGCGCGTACCATTGCGATCGACGATTGGCCGGGTCGAGCCTTTCAGGTCGCCCGGCAAGTTCATACCATGACGTCGTCCGCGCGGCGGCGATCGCCTGATCTAACTCATCCCATCCCTCGTCCGATTTCAGGACATTCCAGCGCTTGTGGTACAACGCGACTGCTTCGGATATAGCATCCGGCGACGCCCCCCTCCCTCGCAGTTCGACTTCAAGTTCAAATGCGCCCTGTTCTCGCGGGGACATCGGAGGACCGGAAACCGTTATGAGCAGCGCTGCGTGTTCCGAGAGAGTCGCCGCGAGCGGGCCGGTCCAGCCACCTTCGCTGAACCCGATGATACCTATTGCCTGTGAATCTATGTCGTCACGGCGCGCAAGCAATGCGATGCCGGCGGCTGCATCGCGCGCCAGATCGTAGTAGTCCGAGGCCATCCAGTCACCGGACGATTTTCCGGCCCCGCGTTTATCGTAGTGAAGTACGCTAATGCCGTGGGCCACAAAACGGCGGACGTACCGCTTGGCGGTAAACGCGCTTCGCGTTTCCGGCCCTGATCCATGGAGAAGTATAAACGCAGGGAATGGGCCTTCACCTTTGGGCAAGAGAAGCGTTCCGCTCAAACGGACATCGCCGTTTGACCACGACACGTCTTCCTGTCGACCAGCCCAAACGACTTGATAAATCGCGACTGAAAACAACGACGTGCCAAGTAAAGTAATTACCCACCTGCGTTTCGGTGGCCACCATGGCCATGCCAATCTCAGTTTCGCTCGCCCGTTCATGGGTACGTATTCAACTCCGATGTTGTCGCCCTGAACAGAGTTCGAACTTCTCACCATCTCGTTGGATAGCAGTCCGGCAAAAAAGGTTTAGACGAAGGCGGGCGACGCGGGCATGTCGTGTTATTTGAACGCGACGCTCCATTCGACCGGGACAGCTTCGGCACAGGTGAACTCGATGGCGAGGACACGGCCTTCCATTGCGGTCGTTGCCTCGCCGCAGGACACTTTCACGGTAGGCTCGTCGAATCCCTCCGGCACGAATACGCGAAGCTTGTAGACGGTGTTCGCGACGCCATTGAACGCAGCGTCGAGGCGTCGTTCGTCGTCGTGCCAATGTAGCGCAGTAAAGTCGGTAGCTCCTCCGGAGAAATGGCGGCTAGTCGCGAGAAGCATCGGGCGGCCTTCGTATTGCCGGAACGAGAGCAGGCGCACGCCACGCGGCGGCACGGCGACCTGCACCTGTTTCTCCGCGGTGCCGTAGTATTTGTCTTCCCAGAATCCGTAGACGGTGTAGTACGCGTTTGACGCGAGGCCGAGTTCGCGAAAGTCGAGCGTATTGACCTGTTCTTGATCGCTCCAGTTGAACACGCCGACGATCGTCCACTCGCCGAACGCGGCCTTCACCGGCAGGACCCAGATACGCGGATTTTCTTCGCGAAACAGATCGACCGGGCGCGCGGGCCGGTCGAGGACGGGCAACACCTTTTGCAGCGCGGCGATTTCGTTTGGCGCGAGCGCGCTGAAGCGGTCGCCGATTTTCACGATACCGCCGGTAAGCGCCGCGCCGGTGAGCCATGCGATCGATTCGTCGTGCGTCAGCGCGGGCTGCTCGGCAACCTCCCACCGATTGCGCGTTTCTTCGTGCGCAAAGAAGACGCAATCCTGGTCTGCACGCCACACCCACGGCGCGTAGTAATACTTGCGCGCGGCGTTGCTCAGCGACTCGACGGCGCCCCACGGCCATTTATCGGGCGTCTTTCGCCAAATGGGCGCGCAATCGTTGCCGAGGCGCATGCCCTGGGCGTACATACCGGTGATGGGGTGTGGCGCGAGGCCCATGAGGAACTTGTCATTGCCCATCCCCTCGCGAAGCGCCTGCATGCCTTTTCGATAGACCTCGACGCGCGTGAGCGTGGAGTCGTGATACGACTCCGCGAGCGGCAGGTAATACGCGAAGTCCGCTTCCATGATCGCGTCGAACCCCCAATCCTGCGTTACTTTCTTTGCGAGATCGCGCACCCACTCGTATGCGCCGGGCGCTGTGACATCGAGAATGCGGTCCTTCTCCCCCACTACCTGCTTGCCGAGTTCATTGGGCGCACGCAACCATTCCGGGTGCGCCTTCGCCAATGCGCTTTCAACATTCACGCGAAACGGCGCGACCCACAGGCTGGCGGTCATCTGTTTCGCGTGAATCGCGTCGGCAACCGGCTTCATACCGTTCGGAAAACGTTCGGGACTCGGGTCCCAATCGCCGAGCGCGACTTGCCATCCGTCGTCTATGGCCATCGTGTTCCAGCCGTACCGTGCGAGGTTTGTCGAGAGGAACTCGAGGTTTTCGATTACTTTCGCTTCGCTAATGTCGTTACGGTACTCCGTGCTCCATGAGTCCCACCCGTGCGGCAGGAACGACATTTGTTCGCGATTGATATTGTTCGCCGATGCAAGCGCCCACCCGTAGCGTTCGAGACCTTCGAGGACGTTTTCTTCCGATACGCCAAGGTAGAGCGGTTCGGAAACGAGTTGTTGCCCCGGCTGAACGGTGACGGGCGGATCGTAGACACATTCCGCGGCGAACTCGGAGAACCAGTGATCGCGTCCTTTTCCCGACGGCGGCGTAATCCGCAGTTTTCCGTAGCCGGTGGTGTATGCCAGAAAACCGGCCACGAGATTGCGGTCTGTTTTCGAGTTCAGCGCGGCAAGGTTCCACAGGCATTCGCCCGGGCCGGTACGCAGACCGGCGATGCCCGTGTCACCCGGAAACGTCTTGCCGCCTTCGAGCACGGTACACGTTGCGGTGCCGTCGCCGAGCGTGAAGCCGCCGCGCTTACCGTCACCGGCCGTCCATGGCGACAACATCCGGACTCGTACCGGCTCCTTCGTTTGGTTTGTATACGCGACCTGCGCGCAAAAGAACGGTTCGGCGGGATAGATGCGCAACGACCACACGCACTCGCCGCGTTCAATGGTCAAGCCTTGGCCTTTGCCAAGTGCGTCGCTGATGTCATTACGCTTGCTGACATTTCCGGAAACGGGCAATGGCGCCGGCGCTACTTCCCCGTCGAACCAAATCATCGGCCGCGCATTCTCGAAGATCGGATTCCGAGACGAATGCTGCACGTTCGCCTGACCGCTGTTAAGGAGTGTGACCTCGTAGGAACCCGCGCTGGTGCCGCGCGCATCCTTGTTTCGGAAGAAGAATTGCGCGTCGGACGTGACGGCGATGAACATCGCGGCGAGCACAAGGGTCGACCGCGACGCAATGCCACATCGAAGGAAGCACCGTATCGCGCACTTCAATGAAATGGATCTGCACGCCGGATGGGGACGTGAAGGACTGCCATGCAAAGGCGGGACTAAGCCGTGCGGCGGGACCCGATTGCGCATATACTCCCCCTCCCTCCGCGGCACACAACAAAACACCCCTTTTGTTTATCCACGCGATTGGGAGAAAGTTCCCAGCGAACCGGACCCGCCGAACTCCAACGTTACCCGATTGTTATGCGCTTGCCGGTGCGGCTGGATTTGTAGGCGGCGAGCGCGACCTCGAGCGCGGCGCGGCCTGCTGCTCCGTCCATGGTCAGTTTTTCCTGGCCCATCACGACGTCCATCCAGTAGTCGATTTCGACAGGCCAACCGCCAGTGGCCGGCTTGTCGTCAAGCAGTTCCCATTCGCGGACGCTGTCTGTGCCGGCCGACGCCTTACCGCTGCACAATTGGAGTCCGCGGACGTAATCGCAGATCAGCGAACCCTCCGTACCGTACAGCTCGATACCCGTAAAACCGGGCTTGCTCGTCCACCCCACTTCAATGTATCCGAGTGCGCCGCTCGCAAATTCGAGCAGCACGACGGCGTTGTCGTCTACCGGAATGCGCTTGACCAAGGTCGCGACTTTTGCGGAGACGGCGCGAATGGGACCGTAGAGCCACAGCGCAAGATCGATGGCGTGGATGCCCATGTCGAGCATCGCGCCGCCGGCGGAAATGTCCGGCTCGTAAAACCACTTGTCCTTCGCCCAACCAGGATATGGGCCGCCATGCGCGAAGCGGACGCGGAACATGAACGGTTTCCCGATCGCCTTGCGTTGCAGCATCTGCTTGCACGCGAGCGGGCCGCGATAAAGACGGTTGGTAAACCCGATCATGAGTTTCTTGCGTGCCTGCTTCGCGGCGGCGATCATGCGATCCGCTTCCTGCAACGACACGGCGATCGGTTTTTCGCAGAGGACGTGGCATCCGGCTCTTAGTGCCGCAATCGTATTTGCGGCGTGATACTTGTTCGGCGTGCAGACGCTGATAATATCGAGTTTTTCCTTCGCGAGCATTTCCTCTGTCGACGTGTAGCCGCGCACACCCGGAAACTTGTCGGCTAACTCCTTGTGACGTGCCGAAGACGGATCGGCAAACGCAACAAGTTCACAGTGTTTGTTCCGGATGTAGCCCGGCATGTGACAGGCCTGCGCAATCGCGCCCGCGCCAACGATCCCCGCGCGGAAGTGGACGGCACGCGGCATATTTGGGACTCCTTCCCCTCGATGAAACCTTGAGGATAGTACGCGTCGCGAATACGATCAAGGCCGTCACCGGCTTTTACTCGTGCTCGTACTCGTCGTCGCAATCGGCATCTCGAACATCGAACTACGAGTACGATGCCTCGCAGGAGCACGAACCTTCGGAATCCGTAGCGAACGTCCCGTATCGCGCAACGAATTTGCTCATGAATCTTCCGATTTCCTATAGTCTCGCCGGGTCGTGGGGACGAAAGGGTCAAGTCAATGCTCGTACACGCGGTGTACTTTTGGTTGAAAGACGGCTTAACACTGGAACAGACGGCGCGGTTTCGTGGCGGCCTTGAATCGTTGCGCGGGTGCGAGTCCGTGCGGGAAATGTTCGTCGGCGTCCCCGCGGCGACCGACCGGCCAGTGATCGACCGCAGCTATACTTTTGCCTTGGTCGTCATGTTCGACGATCTCGCCGGCCACGACGCGTACCAGGTCCACCCCATCCACAAAGCGTTCGTGGAAACGTTCAGCCCCCTCTGGACAAAGGTGCAGATCTACGACTCGAACTAACTTGCTTCTTTCGCCGCGCTCGCGCCTTGGTCTAGGCCGAGTTGATCCATCTTGTACTTAAGAATTCGGCGCGTGGTACCGAGGGCTTCGGCGGCGCGGGACTGGACGTAGCTGGCTTCTTCAAGGGCGCGGGTGATGAGGTGGCGTTCGACGCGGCGGGTGGCTTCCTCGAGGGTGAGGCCTTCAAATTCGCTGAGCGACGAGACCGCGGCCGGAGCAGACGCTTCCGACGGCTGCGACGGAGTCAAAATACCGGCGAGGTGTTCGGCGCGGATTTCTTCGACCGTCATATTCATGACGAGGATGCGCTCGACCATATTCTGCAATTCTCGGACATTGCCAGGCCACTCATAACGGGTCATGACGTTCATCGCGTCGGGCGCGAATCGCTTCACCTTTGCATTGACGCGCAGGCGCTGCTTCGCGATGAAGAAGTTTACGAGACTTGGAATGTCTTCTTTGCGGCGGCGCAAGGGGGGCGTCTCAATGTTTAGCACGTTGACGCGGTAATAAAGGTCTTCGCGGAAGATGCCCTGCGTGATGGCATCGCGCAGGTTGCGGTTTGTCGCGCAGACGAAGCGCACGTCGACCTCGATTACCTTCGTGCTACCGACGGGATAGAAGCGTCCGTCCTGCAAGACTCGCAATAGTTTCGACTGCGCCTCGAGAGGCATCTCCCCTATTTCATCGAGGAACAGCGTACCGCGGTCCGCGACCTGCATCTTGCCGATGCGCTTTTCGGTCGCGCCGGTGAAGGACCCCTTCTCGTGGCCGAACAATTCGCTTTCGACAAGCTGATGCGGAATAGCGCAGCACGCGACTGCGACAAAGGCCTTGTTCGCGCGCGCGCCACCGGTGTGAATGGCCCGGGCGATGAGGTCCTTGCCCGTGCCGCTCTCGCCGGTGATGAGGACAGTCGAATCGACCTGCATGGCCCGCTTCGCCATCGTGAGGGCCTGAGTGAGGGCAGGGCTGTTGCCAACAATCGACTCGAAGCCCTGAAGTTCCGCTTCGCGCAGCAGCGTGAGCTCGCAGTCCTTCTGGTGATCGGCGAGCGTCTGGTCGACTTTCAGTGCGAGTTCGTCAACGTCGAACGGTTTAATTACGTACTCGCGCGCGCCGCGCTTGATGGCATCGACCGCGGACGAGACCGATTTTACGGCGGTAACGACGATGACCGGGATGTCACGATCGATTCTTGCGATGGCGTCGAGCACTTCCATGCCGGACATCGAGGGCATGACCATGTCGAGCAACACGAGATCGACATGGGTTTCGTTCAGAATCTTGAGCGCGGCGGGTCCATCCTCTGCCTGGAGCACGCGATACCTGTCCGAGAGAATAAGCCGGTACGCTTCCCGGACACTGAGTTCGTCGTCAACGGCCAGGACTGTCTTCATTCATCACCCCCGCTGGTGCGCCGTCCGTTACATGCGCGCCGGATTTCGGCGACCCGCCTATTGGTACCAGAAACACAAAAGTCGAACCGGACTTCGACGACACGAGCCGGAGGTCGCCCTGGTGTTGGCGCATGATGCGGTGCGCCACGCTCAAGCCCAACCCCATCCCGGTTTCGCGCGTGCTGAAAAACGGTAGAAAGACCAGCGGAGCGTTTTCCGCGTCGATGCCGGGACCGGAATCCGACACGGTAACCTCGCAGGCGCCTCCCCGCGCGCGCGTGTCGACTTTTAGTTTACCACCTTCGGGCATCATTTCATACGCATTTTGAATGACATTGTGCAGGGCCTGCGCGAAATACAGCGGGTCCAGTTCGGCGATGGGATTTGACATATCGTAGTCGGTCGTCAGCGAGATGTTTGCCGCGCGGAGCTTGTCCTCGAAAGTACTCAGTACGTTGGTGACGATTTCGTTGACGCTCGACCGCTGGCGGGCGAGTCGAGGCGGGCGCGCGAAGTCGTAGAGCGTCTCGACCACGCGGTTAATGCGCGTAACTTCCTTCTGCACGACGTCGCTGAATTGCGTGCGGAAGTCGGGCGACTCGTACTTCCGCGGGAGCAGTTGCGCAAACGTGTTGATCGCGACGAGCGGGTTTTTCACTTCCTGCGCGACGCGCGCGGACAGGAATTCCCAATACGGACTGCCCAGCACGTCCTCGCCCGCCCGATCGGCGTCGCGCTGCGGGACCTTCGCAAAGATCAACGCCACACCGTGATCGCCCGCGGGCGCCGCGCTGATGCCAAGTGTCGAGCCGGTTGCGGGATCGCGCACTTCCTGCCGCACTAACGGACGGCCTTCGGTCATTGCGCGTAGCGCCACATCCGCAAATGCGGAGCCAAGGCGCTGCACGCTGTAGCCGACGATGTCGTGGCTTCGCATCGCCAGCAACTTCTCCGCGCTTTCGTTCATCATCGACACGGTCTTGTCGGGCGCAACGACCACCACACCGGACGTAAGCCGCGCGATGATCGTGTGAAGCTGGCCGTGCAGATGGCTGACCGTGCTGTAACGGCGCGCATTTTCCAGCGCGACGCCCGCGGTCCGCGCGAGCAGCGCGAGCAGCTCACAATCGTCGCGCGAAAATGCACCGCCGGACGGCGAGTCGCCAATCGCGAATGCACCGACGACGTTTCCGTCCGATAGGAGCGGCACTGCGAGCCGCGCACCGAGCAGCGACATGTCGCGGGCCGCATTCGGATCGGCGACGGTTGCGCGGTCGGTGAGCGCCGGTGACGCTTCCAGCGTTCGCATAAGACCCGCCGTGAACGAGAGGCGCAGCGAATCTGCGACGACAGGCGACAGTCCTTGCGACGCCGCGACGCGAACGGCCCCGTCATTCTCCAAGAGTACTGCGCATCGCGCCACACCAAAGATATCGGCCATGGCCTCGACAAACAATTCGGCGAGGCGCGCCGGATTGTCGAGCATCGCGTTTGCGCGGCTTATCCAACGCAGCGCGGTCTGGTGGCGGTCGACGGTCGCAGGCGCGCTCATTACCGCCGGCAGGAGCATTTGTGTGTGCGGCCGTGGGGCGGGGCTGGCGAGCACTTCATCGATGACGCGATTCAGGTCATCGCACGAGAACGGTTTGGTGACGCAGGCGCTCGCGCCGGCGACGACGTAGCTTGCGCGCGTTTCGGTGTCCCCACGGCCCAATACCGCGATAATCGGCACACCCGGGAGTTCGGCCTGCAACCGACCAAGCGCCTCGATACCCAACTTCGGCGTATCGTCCAAAAAGACCAAATCGGCGGGAACGGTGACCATTCGCCGCAACGCGTCATCCACGCTTCGCTCGATGAATACAACGGACGTTTCGCGCAAGGCCGCACCCAACGCCTCGCGGACCCCCAGTTCCTCGGCCACGACGACTACTGCTCGCATGCTACGCGCCTTTTTGTTCGGAGAGTCGGTGCGCGATGGGGAGCGTGATGACGAATGTCGTCTCTTGACCGGGAGCGCTCTCGACGTAAATGGTCCCGCCGTGCTCCTGCACGATCCCATGCACGACCGACAACCCCAGCCCGGTCCCTTCATCCTTTGTCGTGTAGAACGGCGTGAAGATTCGCTCGAGACTCTCGCTGCTCATCCCGCATCCCGTGTCGGTGACGCGGATTTTGACGCAGTCGATTTCCGGAGCCGAACCCTTGGCGCCACGCCGAACCTGCATGCGTTCGTAGTCCACCCGCACCCGAAGCATGCCGCGCCTTTTTTCGCGCATCGCATCCACGGCGTTCAGCACCAGGTTCAAAAAAACCTGGTGCAACTGCTGCTCGTCGCCGTAGATGTTGACGCGCGGTCCGGGGAAATCCGTCTCAACGGTGATGTTCCCCTTGCGCAACTGGTTCTCAACCAGCACCAGCACCTCTTCTATAATAGCACGGAGGTCTTGCGGTGCGAAAGTGGCAGGCTTGGGCCGCGCGAAATGGAGCAAACGCGTTACGATGGAGTCTATTCGCTCGACCTCGTGCGGCACGATGTCGGTGAAGGTAGCGCGGAAATCGGGGTCATCGTAGCGAAGCGGGAGCAGTTGCGAGAACGTTTTTATTGAAACTAGTGGATTCTTAATTTCATGCGCCATGCCTGCGGCTAACGTGCCTACCGATGATAGCCGGTGCGCCCGCTGAACGTTCTGTTCCAGGCGCTTGACCTGCGTCAGGTCGTAGATCACCACCATCGCGCCCGACAATTCGTCTTCGCCGGTCGTGAGGATTGAAGACGACATCACGACTGGTACACGCTCTTCATCGGGCCGGACGATCAAGGTTTCGTAATCCAGCACCGGCCGCCGGGTCGTCAGCGTCTGTTCGAGTATGTTGGCCACCTGCGGGTTGAGCTGTGAAATGTGGGCGCCCAGTTCGACGGGTCCCAGAATTTCGGACACGCCGTAGTTCACGGTCGTGATCTTCCCGTCGGTGTCGACCGCGATCACGCCGCCGCGCATGCTGCCGAGGATGCGCGCGCGATGCTGGTTGGCTTCATCGAGCTTGCGGTACAGGCGCGCGTTTTCGACGGCGGTCGCGAGCGGGCTGCTCAAGGCCGTGAACGCAGTGACGTCTTCGTTGGTATAGATGTCGCGTGAGTACTTTTGTCCGCAGTTGACGATGCCGACCAGTCCGCTGGTGCGAACCAGCGGGACGCACAGATACGCGTCGAGTTCGGCGAGCATTTCGGCAACCTGCGCCATTTGCTCGGAGGCCCGATCGTGGACGAGCTTCTCGAGCAGAAGCGCTTCGCCCGAGGCGCGAATGTGTTCGATTAACGCGCTGTACTCGTGCGTAACCGTTCCCTTCTCTTCGGGTTTGGTCGAGTGCTCGGTGACGAGCGAATTGGGGTCCTTCTCGTCGACGAGCATTACCCGCACGACGGAAGCGCCGATCGTGGATTGAATGTCGCGTGACACGCGGTCGAGTAATTCGTCGAGTTTTACGCATTCCGCGGCCGTTTTTCCGACGCGTGCGAGGAACTGGTTGAGGTCGTAGCGCCTCCGCATAACGACGCGGTTCAGGATGAGTTGGGCGCGTTCGCGTATCGGTTCGAGGATGAGCACGATTACCAGTGCCGCGATGACGGTGGGCAGGACGGTGCGCAGGTCTTCGCTGACCACGGGGAACACGCTGAGGGCCCACTGTACGAAGGTCACGGAACTGATGAACACCAGCGCCACCGTACCGCTCGATATGGCGAAGACGGCGGTACGCGACAGGATGGTGAGTATGTCGAGCAGATGGTACCGCACCATCGCGTACGCGAAGAAGCCCATCATCGCGACGATGAACACGGGGCCGTACGGTTCCATGTCGTACACGCCGACGAGCGGTCCGACGACATTCGTGAGAACGCCGGTCAACGTTGCGGTAAGAATGCCCAGAAAGACGTGCTGAATCTGGCGCCGTTCTATACCGGCGGAGCGGCGCAGTTTTCGATACAGGTTGAAGTGCATCGAAATGAACACAAGCGCGCACAACGCGGAGAACCCGCTGAGAAGCGGGCCGTAGCGCACTTTCGGCGCCGACCCGGGCGTTAGCGTAATTTCGCGCACGTACTGCGACTCCAGCGTCAGCGAGAGCAGCAATAGCAGCGTCCCCGATACAGCGAGAATACCCAGGAGAACGATCGACCCGTCGAACTTGCCGCGCGGGAAGAGGCTGATGAAGGTGTAATACGCGGCGGGCATGAAGCATGCGAACCAGAAGCACGCATTCACGTAGGTGTGCGCGGCTTCAACGCTGTCCGCGCGCACGACGAGGAGAATTGCGGTGGTCCACAATCCAAGGTCGGCGCACAACGCGATAAACGCCCAATGAACGGCGGTGCGGCGCGATCGGATCAATACGATCGCGGCAAGCAATACGCACGAGACTGCCGAGGCCGCGAGGAACCCCGACGTGATGGCCAGTTCCATTACGCGCACTTCCGCAGAACGACGCCGCTGTGCGTGCCTCCGAAACTCATGGCCGTAACGAGAGCGGAGCGGACATCATTCAGCCGCGATGTGTGCGGGACGTAGTCGAGATCGCATTCGGGGTCGGGTTCATCAAGGTTGATCGTGGGCGGCATGACACCGTGTTCCAGCGCGAGAATCGCCGCGGCGATTCCCAGCAATCCGCCGGCGGCGTAGGGTTGGCCCGTCATGGATTTGGGCGCGCTGATGGGGATGTGGTATGCATGCCTGCCGAGCGCGCGTTTGTATGCGGCGGATTCGCTGCGGTCGTACATGGGCAGCGACACGCCGTGGCAGATTGCCGCGTCCAACTCTTCGTTTCGCATGCCCGCGGCGCGCAGCGCATTCTCGATCGCGCGGGCAAGGGCCTTGCCTTCCTTATCGATGACGAGCGGGTTATTGCCTTCCGCGGCCGCGGCGTAGCCCGCGAGTTCGGCATAGATTCTCGCGCCGCGCGCGCGCGCGTTCGATTCGCGTTCGAGGATCACCGCGCCGGCGCCTTCGCTGAGCACAATGCCGTCGCTATGTTTGTCGAACGGCCGCATCGCCTTCGCCGGATCGTCGTTGCGCTTCGAGACGATGTTCAGCGAACAACTCACCGCCATGGTTAGCGGCGTCAACGGCGATTCGGACGCGCCGACGATGGCCGCGTCGGCGTGACCGTAGCGCAATTGCTCGACGCCCCACTGCAGAACGTCGAGACCTGTGGCGCAACCGCTCGCAATCGTGGTGGCGGGCCCGCGGAACTTGAAGGTCGAACTGACGTTTGCCGTCGCCGCGTGACCCGACGAGGCCGACGACGCAAACTTGTCGATCTTGTCCCACCCGTGTGATTCGAAGGTCTCGCGGTAACGAAGGTAGTGTTCGTCCGGCGCGCCGACGCTGGTTCCGAAACCAACGGCCACGCGCTCGGGCGCGTAGCGCGCGGTGTCGAACGCCGCGTCCGCGTGCGCGAGTTTTGCGCAGGCGACGGACTGGTGTACGTGGCTGTGCCAGCGCTTGACGTCGGCCTTGCTTAGAAAATCCTCGGGATTGAAGTCCCAGAGTTGTCCGCCGATGTGGCAAGGAAAGGGTGACGTATCGAATCGCGTAATGTGGCCGATACCGGACCTTCCGTTTCGCAGCGCGTCCCAAAACGCGGGCATGCCGATGCCGTTGCAGGCGAGAATCCCGGCCCCCGTAATGACAATGCGATCAACCGGCACAATTTAGTTCCCTACCGCGATACGTTCGGCGTCGGGCGCTTTGAGCGCCATGCGCTTGGCCGAAACGCATGCGACTTCATTGACCAAATCCACAAGCGTGGCGATGCCCATCGCGTCGCCCCGCGTAAAATCGCGCTGCACGCGGGCGGCAAACTCCTGTTCGCGTCCCGCGTCCCCCATGATACAGGCAAGACGGACATAATCATCCGGCAAAGAAGCGGGCACGCCGCGGTGCTCGATCTCGCGAACGAGATCGTGGTGTAATGAGGAAACCTCATAATCGCTCATTCCGAGGTTGGTGCGGGTCTGCCGGAAATTGCCGGGCAACGCGGGAAAGCGCCGTCCGGTCGCGAGAGCGTCTCTGTGATTCCGCAACGATTCAATCTCGAATCCGAGCAGCCGCGCATCCGAATACCAGCGCGTGCCGGGCAGCACCGCGGGCAGCGCAACCGGAGCCGCGTGCGGCGTTGTCCGTTCGATCAACCGCATTGTCTCCGCGCGGGTGTGGTAATCGTCCGCGGGCGTGGGGTACGTGAACCGCGCAATCGCGAGCATGCCGATCGACTTCACGCACCGCAGGACACGCTCGACGTCGGTGATCGTGAAATCGCGCCCGTAAAACGTGTCCAGAAGGCGCTGGCTGCCCGTATCGATCGGGAACGACATCGCAACGCAACCAGACGAATACAACGCCGGGAATGTTGCCGGCACCGCGTGCGCAATACTCGAAGCGCGCGTGTATATGGTGGACATGCCACGCCGCATCAACTCGTGCGCAACGGCGCTGACGTGCGACGCAGGCGCCGACTCGCCGGAGAAGTGGAAGGCACGTGCGCCAAACAACGTGCCGATGCGCCACATCTCGTTGCACACCGACGCCACCGAACGTACGCGCGGCGGCTCTGCCGCTTCTAGCGGCGCGGCGTGGCAGTAGCTTGCAGAAGGCCTGCATTCGTCAATGGTGAAGACGCGAATTTTTTGTTCGGCCTTCAGCGCGGGATAGACGTCGGGTTCGTACGCGGGCGCCGGCAAACCCGAAAGACTTGCCGCCACTTCTCGGCGCGAAACGCGGACCCGCGTCCCGTCTTTATATGCAAGATTCGGAATGTGCGCCCAACCCTGCGGCGTGTCAATTCGCTCGGCCAGCGCGGCGAGCGTGGACTCTGGTTCGTCGACGCAGAGGCAATCGAACGCGTTCGGTTCGGCGGAAAGAGTTTCGCCGAACAAATGCGCCATTTCTCCGAAGCCGACAAGCTTCAGCCGCGGCGCCAGCTCGCGCAGGGGAGCGACAATCGCCAACGTGCTCGTGAGGTCTTCCACGGTATTCATCATGAACGCAGCAAAGTGAAGACCGCGCTGCGCGCCGAGCTGGTTCGCTATTTCACGGGCGAACCGCATACGCCGGTCGCGGAACGCGCGGTCGGCGCCTCGCGCGTGCCAGAGCACGTGCAGGGTTTGAAGCGGATTCGCTGCAGCCTGGTCAAGACAGTGCCCGGCAATCCGCTCCATGTGGGCAGACGCCTTGCCCGCGACAAGCCGCGCGACGGTCTCCGCGGTGCCGAAGTCTAGAATGCGCGTTTCGTGGCCTTGGTCGAGCAGGCTTCCCGCAACGGATGCGAGCGGTCTATTCGGCGTAAGTATTGTTGGATCAAAGGGATACCCTGGAAAATAGAGGAGGACGCTGCGTGTCTTCATAATGGCTCCCTGCCGCCGGCAAAACCCCACCGCTGCCGCGTGCGTACGAGCGCCAGATACCACAATTGACCGTCGTCGAGGGTCATCCTTGGCCCTGGTACACCCAACATATCGTGGGGATTATATCAGGTCTACTATATGTACGCAATAGCAAATTAACGGCCACAAGATGTGGTAATCCGCGCATCGGGCGACCGTTGCTAAAGCTATAAGAGGCTGTCACTTAACGATTTACATTCTTCTGGATGCGTGTAAACGATTCTCGTCACAGCAGAGTCTAACCGCGAAAGAGGACTATCGTGTCTAAGCGGAGCGGATCGATTGCTTGCCGCGACTGGAACTACACCGTTTCGGAGGAGATTATAATTACGGTCATCTGTACGATGAGGCCTGTCCAGCGGAGTTAACCCATGTCGGACTCGAGCGAAAGAACCGAGGAGACTGCTTCGTCTGTCGTGGCAGTACAAGCGGAAGCGACGCTCCCCGCCCCCGTCGACGATGCGCCCGCAGTTCCCAGTGCGGAGCGGCCGCCGGAAGAGCCGGTTACAACGCGGGTGGTCATACGGCGCGCGCCAACCGCAGCGTGGGCGGTGGCGGCGGTGTTTCTTGGCGCGATAGCCGCCGCGACTTTTCTAATCTACACCGTAATGTATTCCGTCCCCGCGAAAGTGATCGAGACGGGTGGCGCCGCCGCGACAACGGCGATTGAAGAAATGGCGCGCGTACCGGATCGGTTGGCGGCGGCGTTCAAGCCCGAGGTTAATGTAAGCACAATTGTATCCAGCGGCATCGAGAATGTTAAACACGAATCGAAGCTGGTCGTGTTGACGACGGACGTGGACGTCGAGATCGACAAGTCGAGCGAGAAACGCGTGCTCTGGGAGTCGTTCAAACTGGGCGACACAACGGTGCGGCTGCGCGTACGCGACAACAGGGTCCAGTATGTCATCCCTCTCCAGGCCTTCGATCAGGACGATGTCACCTTCGATCCGGAGGACAAATCGTTGTGCGTGACGCTTCCGGCGCCACGCGTGGATCCGGATGTCGTCGAAGTGCAGAGCAACCCGGATTCGATAGACACGCAGACAGAAGTGGGCTGGGGCAGACTGCAGATGTTTTCCGGCGACTTCTTGTTGGAGGAAGCGAAGCGGGAGTTGCGCGACGCTGTGCTGCGGGAAGGCGCGAACCCGATATTGCAGGACAAGGCGAGAGCAGCGGCCGAGAGGACCGTTCGCGAATTGCTCAAAGGCTGGATGCCGAACCTGCGCGAGGACGTCGAACTGAACATCGCATTCATTGACGACGAGCCTGAAAAGAGCGCGTAAAGGGTAAATCACACATTGCCGCAGGAAAAGATCGTTGTCGTGGAAGAGCGAGGGCCGGGCTGCTTCGGTCAGGGTGTCGCAATGCTCGGCGTACTCATTTCCACTGTGTACCTGCTGAACTTTACAGTTGGGGTTTTCGAGTTGCCGGACGCGCTCCCTATAGTGGGCAATCTTGACGAAGCGGCGGCCGCAGCTCTCTTGTTCTCGAGTTTGCGGTATCTCGGCATCGATATCCTGCCCTTTGGCCGCCGGAAGCAGATCGAGACGCGCGAGGTGATCGACGTTACGCCGCCGAAGGAAACCAAATAACCCTACGCCTTCGAATTGCCTGTGCCCGATCCCCCCTGCTCGGATTCGAGACGCGCAACGTCCGCCTCGAGCGCCTCGATGACGTTCTTGAACATGAGCTTGTTGGACTCGTTCATGTTCGACAAGGTTTGATGCGCTTCGAGCAGCATGCGCGCGACGCTCAGTTCGGAATCCGACACCTCGCGCAGCGGTTCGAGATCGCCACGGATGGGCGTGTCCACATCGAGGATCGTGAACAAGGCATCGAAGCCAGTGACCTTCAGGTTGCGCATCATGCGGCCGCCTTCAGGCACGAGGATCGACGCCTTGCGGTTGAAGCGGTCCATCGATAGCCTGCCAACTTCGGCGAGCAAGCCGAGGTTGGTGCTGTCCATACCATCGCATTCAGTCAGGTCGACAACGATGTTTTCGTAGTCGTCTTGCCCGAGCAGGCGATCGATGAACAGTCGCGCGGACTTGCTCAATGGGAATGTCCAATCGTCTGTAAATCCAATTGATCCAACGAATTTGAGGACATAGACGTCCTCGAACCGCGCGTACAGAACCTGGCCGCTGGCCATTGCCCAGCTCCCTTCCGAAGTGTTGCCCCCGCTATCCCCTCATTCTGCTTGGAAATACGAACGAGTTCAAGGCGAAGTTGAAAGTGGCGCTGTGCGCAACCGACAATCCGTCGCGGCGTTGAGGCAGCCGAGAACCATTTTTAACGGGAGCGTTTGATCCATGCGGGAGTGGAAGCGATTGGCGTGTACGGCCGTCCTAATCGGCATTGCAGGCGTACATGCCCAAGCAGATGCGGACAATCACCGAATGTGGTCGTGGTATCTGGGTGATCTCGAACGCACGCATTATTCGAGCCTCGATCAGATTGACGCAGCGAACGTCGCACAACTCGAACAGGCCTGGGTGTACCGAAGCGGCGGCGAGGCACAGATTCAGTGCAATCCCATCGTCGTGGGCAGTTTGCTCTACGGGGTGTCGGCGGAACGCCACATATTTGCATTGGACGCGGCAACGGGAAAGGAGCGCTGGAAATTCGTGGCTCCGGACAAGCAGGCGGGGGCGTCCGTGTTGCGCGGCGTGCAGTATTGGGAATCGGGCCGCGACAAGCGAATCATGGCGGCCATCGGTCATCACGTGTATGCGTTGAACGCGCGCACGGGAAAGCACGTCACGAGTTTCGGCAAGGACGGCGCAATCAACTTGAAAGACTACTACCAGCGCGACGTGTCGAATCTGTCGCTTGGCGTGACGACGCCGGGCGCGATCTACAAAGACATCATGATCATGTCTGTGCGCGTGCACGAAGGGAATCCCGCCGCGCCGGGCGACATCATGGCGTTCAACGTGCGAACCGGCGAAAAAGCCTGGGAGTTCCACACCATTCCACGCCCGGGCGAATTTGGGTACGAGACGTGGCCGCCGGACGCGTGGCAGCGCGTCGGCGGCGCGAATTGCTGGGGAGGCATGAGCCTCGACGAAAAGCGCGGCGTGGTGTACGTCCCAACGGGTTCGGCGACGTATGACTTCTACGGCGCCGATCGCCACGGCGAGAACTTGTTTGCCAATTGCCTGCTCGCGCTGAAAGCGGACACGGGCGAGCGCATATGGCACTATCAGATTGTACGGCACGATCTGTGGGACCGCGACCTCCCTGCACCACCGAATCTCGTGACCCTTGTTCACGATGGCAGGAAGCGTGACGCCGTCGCGCAGATCACGAAGTCGGGCTACGTGTTCGTCTTCGACCGCGACACGGGCGAACCGCTGTTTCCGATCGAAGAAGTGGCCGCGCCACCGTCCGACCTTCCGGGCGAACAGGCGTGGCCAACGCAGCCTTTGCCGTTGAAGCCGCCACCGTTTGCGCGTCAGGGATTTCGCGAAAATGAAGTAACGAAGCGCACGCAGCCGGCGCACGACGATGTGCTGGAGCGGCTCAAACGGTTACGATGGAACGGCCCATTCACACCGCCGAGTCTGGAAGGTACTCTAATCGTTCCGAGCTTCGACGGCGGCGGCGAATGGGGCGGCGCGGCGATAAACCCGACAACGGGCGTCATGTACGTGAACGCCAACGAAATCCCGTGCATCGTGTCAATGTTTGACGCCTCGGAAGGGGCGTCGAAACTCGACTCGCACGGCAAGCGCATCTACTCACAAAACTGCGTGTTCTGCCACGGCGTCGATATGAAAGGCGATCCTATTCGCGTGTTTCCGCCGTTGAAGGACCTGCAAAAGAAATACTCGAAGGAGCAAATGGCGCTGCACATAAAGAGTGGGAAAGAGCGCATGCCCGCGTTCGCATTCCTCGGCGACGCGGACCTGAACGCGGTGATCAATTACATCTGCGGACTCGAGGACGCGGCGGCGACGCGCGAGGGCCCGGCGACTCCCCCACCCCCCGCGTCACAAGAGCGTGGGAAGACGTGGTTCAATCACAGCGGCTACACGCGCTTCGTCGATAGGGACGGATACCCGGCATGGCAGCCGCCGTGGGGCACTCTTACGGCAATCGATCTGAACAAGGGAGAACACCTCTGGCAGATTCCGCTGGGATATGAGCCTGCGCTCGCCGACGCCGGATTGACGAACACGGGAAGCGAGAATTACGGGGGCCCAATTGTCACGGGAAGCGGTCTCATCTTTATCGCGGCGAGCAAAGACGCGCACCTCCGCGCTATCGACGAGCGCACCGGCAAGACGCTGTGGATGGGCGAACTCCCCGCAGCCGGCTATGCGACTCCATCCACGTATATGATCAAAGGAAGGCAGTACGTCGTCATCGCTGCGGGCGGCGGCAAGCTGGGAACGCCGGCAAGCGACGCGTACGTCGCGTTCGCGTTGCCCAAATCAAAGAACCGGTAAGGAGCGAGTCATGTTGGGCGCACAGTTTCTGTTGGCGCTACTATCGGGGATCGGGAGCCTGGTGTTCAGCCCGCTGCAAACGATCTACGCGGTCATCTTCGAGCCGATCGCGTTGCTACAGTTCTTGCCCTTATTCTTGTCGTACCTGGGGATTTACCCGTAACCTACGACAAGGGATGACGCCAACGCAGCGATTTGAATCGCGCAAAATCCCGATCGGTAGTAATCCACTCTGCGCCGTTTTCGATGGCGAGCGCCGCGAAGTATGCGTCCGTCACCAGGTTTCCGCGGACGCGCGCTTCCCGGGCCATGCCAGCGAAGATTGACCAATGCCGGTCTCCAGGCGAGACGCGCGCCACGTTAGGCTGCCGCAGCAGATGATCACAGAAGCCAAGCACTTCATCGAACGTACTGAGTTTCGCGAAGATTCCGGGATGGGTCGCGATTCTAATAACGCTGCTTAACACCAGTTCCGATAGGCCAATAGCCGGTTCGTTCAGGAGTGAGGACTTCGGCCAGTCTCGAAACTCGCGATGTTGGTTTGCGTCCTTCCGGAACGCAAAGACCAAAACGTTCGCGTCGAGAAGGATCACCGCGTTCCATTCATACGATCGATGAGCGCGGAGGTGTCGTCCAAGTCAACGCCGGGCTGAACGCCTCCGGAACCCGACGTGGGGAAGTTCGCGTCGCGTTCTGCAGGTGTCCGGGCGTCGTGCAGTACTCGCCTTAGCCCGTCCTCAATCATGGACGTCAACGTGCGGTTGGACTTGGCGGCGCGCAGCTTGGCCTTCCGCAAGAGGTCGTCATTGATGTTGATGGTCGTTCTCATGCATTGAAGCATATCGCTTATGCATGGAGATGCCAACGGAATCTAAGCCAGCACTTCCTGAACCACGCGCCCGTGCACGTCCGTCAACCTGCGGTCAATTCCATTCTGGCGCACGGTGAGCCTTTCGTGATCGATGCCTAAGAGATGCAGGATAGTGGCGTGCAGGTCGTAGCAGTAAGTCTTACCGTCTTCCGCCTGATATCCCCAATCGTCGCTTTGGCCATAGGCGATACCAGGCTTAATGCCTGCGCCCCAAAGCCAGGTGACGAAACTGCCGCCGTTGTGGTCGCGGCCGAGGCTTCCCTGCGCGAACGGGGTGCGGCCAAATTCGGTCGACCAGATGACCAGCGTATCGTCGTCGAGCCCGCGCGCCTTCAAGTCGCGCAGCAATGCCGCGATGGGTTTATCCACGCCCGCCGCCATGGGCGGCAGCTCGGTTTGAATGTTGGCGTGGTTGTCCCAGTTACCCGTCGCGCCTTGCGGACCGCTCCACACCTGCACGAACCGCACGCCGCGTTCGATCAATCGCGTAGCGAGCAGGCAGCGCCTTCCGAAATCCTCTGTCACCTCCTCGTCGAGCCCATACGCCTTGCGCACCGATTCCGGCTCGCGCATCACGTCGAACGCGTCCGGCGCGGACACCTGCATCTTCGCAGCGAGTTCGTAGCTCGCGATGCGCGCCTCCAAACGCGAATCGCCGGGACGGGACTCCGCATGGGCGCGATTGACTCGATCGAGAAGTGCAAGGCCCGCGGCGTCCGCATCCGAATTAGGGAACGCGTGTTTCTCGTTCGGAAACAAATCAGGTACCGGCTGCGGCATCGCCGCGTTGATGACGGTCCCCTGGTGCACCGCCGGTAGGAACCCCGACGAGAAACAGCCGCGCTGGTTGTACGGCAGCCCTTTCGCATCGGGCAGCACAACGAAGGTAGGCAAATTATCGCGCAAGCTGCCGAGGGCGTACGAAATCCACGCCCCCATGCACGGAAACCCCGGCAAGAGAAATCCCGAGTTCATCATGTACGTGCCCGGACCGTGCACGTTGGTCTTCGTGGTCATCGCCATGAGGAAGGCCATCTCGTCCACAAGCTTTGCCTGTTCCGGAAACACGCTGCTGACCCAACGCCCGCTATGTCCGTACTGCTTAAACGCAAACGGACTTTTCATCATCGCGCCGGCGGGTGCAGTGAAGCCTTCCGGTTTTTCTTTCGGGCCGAGCATCTGCCCGTGAAGTTTTTCCAGCGCTGGTTTGTAATCGAACGTGTCCATTGGGCTTGCGCCCCCGGTCATGAACAGTTGAATGATGCGGTTCACGCGGGCCGGACGATGGCCCACGACAGACGCCGCGGCATCACGCGCAAACATCTGCGCGAGAGCAAGCCCCGCGAAGCCGCCGCCAATGTTGAACAGAAACTCGCGCCGCGAGGGAAAGAACTCTGGATTCCGAGTCTTGGATTTGGGGTTGAATTCGAGGTCCATTATTCCTTTCCTAATCCGTTCCGAATCCATTCAGTCTACAAAAAGAAATTCATCGCTATTGAGCAATACGCGGCAGAGCGCCGGAAGCCCGTACGAATCCGCGAACGCCGCGAACGCTTCTCGCTCGTCGTCGCTCGGTGCGCGCAGCCACACGCTTCGAACCGCCACATCAACCAGCGCGCTTCCGTCCGGCGCCGTCTGCGTCACGCTCTCTGCGAGCGCCGCACTGTGGTGCAGCACAAACTCGTTGTTATACATCGCTAACGCCTGCAACGCGGAAGCCGAGAACCCGCGCGTCGGCGACAGCAACCCCAGATCGGGAAAGTCGAGTGCTTCCATGAACGGATCGGGTATGCCGCGCCAAACAAACCGGTAAATGCTGCGTCGCCGCGCACCGTCGCCCTTCCAGTCGTAAGCACTATAGTCGAGCGCGGGCGTCAGTTGTGGGCCGGGCGCCTTCGCAAACTGCTGTACGCCGGGGCCACCCATCGTCAGGTCGAGACGGCCGGATACCGTCAGCACAAAGTCTCGGTACGCATCGGCGTCGAGGCGCTGGCGATTTTGACGCCACAACATTCGATTCTCGCCATCGACTCGCGCCGCCTCCGCGCGATACTGCGATGATTGCCTATAGGTCTCGCTCGTGACGATGAGCCGGTGGAGTTGCTTCAACGAGCCTTTCGCGTCGTCGCGAAACCATACCGCAAGCCAGTCAATTAATTCGGGGTGCGACGGCGTCCCGCCCATCTCGCCAAAATCGCTCGGTGTGTCGCAGAGACCACGTCCGAAATGATAGTGCCATACGCGATTCACTACGCTCCGCCAGGTGAGCACATTGTCGGGGTGCGCAATCCAGTCGGCCAATGCGGCGCGGCGTTCACCCTCGTTGTTTGGGTCGTTCAATGCAAATCGGGCAGGAAGATGCGCCAACGCGGAGAGCGCACCGGGTGGAATCTCGTCGCGCGGCTTATCGAATTCGCCGCGCTCCATAAGGTGGACCGTCTTAGGCGTGTCCAGCGACTCGGGTTTTGGTTTGGGTTCTCCCACGGGCATTGCCACACGTTTCGCCGCGGCATACACGCTTGTCTGTGGCGGCAATCTATCGAGCGCGTCCAATGCGAGAAACCGCGAGGCGGTTGACGCAATGGCGGTTCGTTGCGCTTCCGTGCGCTCCGATTCCGGCAGTGCGAGCGCGGACTCGACTGCTGCCGGTATCGCGACAGCGCGATCGGCGGGGTCGCCGGTCGCCGCCAGATTGAACGCGCCGATAATATGGCCCGAGCCGTGCAATTGATCGAGCGATATTGCGAGTCGAGCTCCTGCCTTCAACTTCAGCGGCTCCGCCAACTCGAACACCGCGTAGTGCGATACACCTTCGGCGGGGTGAATCCCCCACGCCGTGCCCGCAGCACCGTCATTCGCGTGCTCAATCCCCCACCCGTCCTGATTGAAATCCGCCGTCGCGCGGCGCAGCGCGATGTCCACCGGCTCAGGCCCGCCGCGTTCGAATAGGCGCACCTTAATCTCGGAAAGGTGGAAGTTCCCGTTCTCCGACTGACGTCCCGGCCCTTTGGCCGGCAGCGATTCGTGCGCAAATACGTTCAAGCGAATCGCAGAGATCGTCTGCAGAACAGTTGACGCGGTAATCGTGTATGTGTCCTTCTCGGGTAACTTGCCCATCGAAACGAGGACACCGTTTCCATCCAACATTAGCCGCGCTCCACCCTCCGAAAGGAACGTTTCGACGGTGAGCGGAGTCCAGGCCGCGCCGTCTCCGCGTTTCTCCAGCCACGCGCGCACAAGCGACTCGTTTTCCGCCGTGAGGAGCGCCGCAGCGTCGTTCGCATCGGCGGCGCGCACCAAATCGTCCCATCGTCTGCGTTCGCGCGCGACTACCGCGTCTTCGTCATAAGCCACATCTCCCTTCAGAATCCCTGAAAAGTTCGCCTGAAGGGCGTAGTAGTCTTCCTGCGAAATGGGATCGAACTTATGCGCATGGCATCGCGCGCAGTTCGCCGTCGTGCTGACGAATGCCGCCATCGTTTGCGTCACAAGATCATCGCGATCGAGATAGTCGAACGTCACCGGTGCGGTCGAATACGTGCTCAGGTCAAACGTACCAGCGCCGAGAAACCCCAGGGCCGGCGTCAATTGCGGTTCGTCCGGATAGAACACATCCGAGGCGAGTTGTTCACGCACGAATCGGTCCCACGAAGTGTCGTTATTGAACGCGGCGATGACGTAGTCGCGATACCGCCACGCGTTCTCGCGCGCGACGTCGTGCTCGTACCCGTGCGAGTCCGCAAAGTGGATCGTATCGAGCCAATGACGCGCCCACCGCTCGCCGTAACGCGGCGACGCCAGCAGTTCATCGACTAGGTTTTCGTACGCATTCGGTTCCGTGGCGGCGACGAATGCTTCCACCTTTTCCGGTGATGGCGGTAAACCGATCAGATCGTAGTATATCCGGCGGATCAACGTGCGTCGATCGGCCTCCGGCGACGGAGCCAGGCCGCTCGCAGTCAATTTCGAGCGGACAAACGCGTCGATCGGATTGGCGGATTTCTCCGGCATGTTCGGTCGGACAAGATGCCGTAACGACCAGTGGACCGAATCCGGTTCAACACGCCCTGCGAACTCGTCCGGCCAGCTCGGGCCGGCATCGATCCACGCACGCAACGTGGCAACCTCATCGGCAGACAACGCGGGAAGAGCGGAGGACGGCGGCGGCATGCGCATGTCCGGATCGTCGCCACTCACGTACCGAATCAGAGGGCTCGTCGTAGAGTCGTGGGGCCGAATCGCGGCCGCGCCGCTCACGCCCCCTTTGAATGCAATATCCCGCACATCGAGGCGATATCCACTCTTCTGCTTCTCGGGACCATGGCAGCCGTAACAGGAACGCTCGAGGATTGGCCGAACATCGACGACGTAGTCGGGCGCGGCTGACGCAGCCGCCGCGCAAAGCACCGCAGCACTCGCGACCCTGTATGCGGTCCCGCGGCTCATACGGCAACGACTTGCCTGGACCGCATCGCTGCCCGACCGGAAACAGCGCACTTACCCGGTATTTCGATACGCCTCCACATGTGCGTATTATACAGAACACCCGGCGAGCGGGGCCGCGTGCTAAGAATCAGTCAACTCGGATGGAGGAAAACCATGTGTCAAGCTTTGATGTTGATTTGTCTGCTCGCACCACCGCTCGTGGAAGCGCAGACGTTCGATGTCGTGGTTGTCGGCGCAACGCCGGGGGGTGTCTCCGCGGCGGTGGCGGCTGCCCGACTGGGCCACAGTGTGGCCCTGGCGGAATACCGCAATCACGTGGGCGGGATGAGCGCCAGCGGACTCGGTAAATCCGATATCACCAAAGCGGACGCCATTGGCGGGCAGTGGGACGAGTTTGTGGGACGCGTATACAAACACTATGTAGACACCTACGGCCCGGAATCCGATCAGGTGCTCAAATGTGAGAAGGGATACTACTACGAGCCGTCCGTGGCAGAAAGAATTTTTCTGGACATGCTCACGGAACAGCGTCGCATCACCGTATTGACTGGACACCGCCTCGATGAAGTCGTCCGGCATGATCGGACCGTCACCGCCGTGCGCGTGACGAATCGCAAAACCGGCAAGGTGCGCGAACTGCGCGGCAAAGTCTTCATTGACGCCACGTATGAGGGTGACCTCGCCGCGTATGCGGGTGCTCGCTATCGCCTCGGCCGTGAATCGCGCGCGGAATTTGACGAGCCGCATGCCGGCGTAATCTACATGGACCACAAAACGCGCTCGCTGTTGCCCGGCACAACGGGCGAGGGTGACGACCGGCTCGTCGCGTATACGTATCGGTTGTGCCTTACCACCGATCCGGCGAAGCGCGTGATGCCGTCGCAGCCGCCGGATTACGATCGCGCGCGATATCTGAATTATCTTCTCGATCTGAAACTCGGCCGGATCGATTCCGTCGTTCTGGCGTTCTCCATCGGAGAGATTCCAAACCGGAAATACGACGCGAACATGAAGCCGTGGCCGCTTGGGTTTCCCTTCGCGGAAGAAAACGCAGGGTATGTCGAAGCAAACTGGGAGAAGCGCGAAGAGATAGAGGCGCGTCTGCGCAACATCACCATGGGCCTCTTCTACTTTATGCAAAATGACCCAGAGGTGCCCGAGAAGGACCGGGAACTTGCGCGCACCTACGGCTTTTCTTCGGACGAGTTTAGCGATAACGAGAACTTTCCGTGGGCGTTGTACGTGCGCGAAGCGCGGCGAGTCGTCGGCGAATACACATTGAGCGAAAGGGACCTGACATTCGCGCCGGGTTCGATGCGCGCGCCGGTGCATGCGGACGCGATCAGCGCGGGCGAGTTCCCCATCGATTCGTTTCCCACCCGGAAGTACGAGCCGGGTCACGAGACAGCGCTCGAGGGATACATTCTGATGCTGCGCCAGTACACGCAAGCGTATCAGATTCCCTATCGCGTCATGATTCCAAAAGGCGTCGAAGGTCTAATCGTTCCGGTGCCGTGCAGCGCGACGCACGTTGCATTTTCATCAGTTCGCCTTGAGCCTACGTGGATGAGTCTCGGTCAGGCCGCCGGCGTCGCCGCGCACCTGGCTATCAAAAAGGACGTCACACTGCGTGCAGTTTCCATTGAGAGTTTGCAGCGCATGCTTGTCGAACAGGGACAAGTGCTGACCTACTTTGACGACCTTCCGAAAGACCATCTGGCCTTCAAGGCGTGTCAATTGTTGGGAACAAAAGGCGTGTTTTCCGACTACCGCGCACGCATCGATGAGCCGCTAACCGTGTCCGATGGCAACGCGGCAGTTAGCGCGCTATTTCCCGATTCTGAGCTTGAGGATGTAGCGGGTGACACGAAACAGCCGATAACACGCGCGCAGTGGGCTGAACGATGCATGGCAATCGGAAAGCAATATGGCCTTGCGTACAACGAGGGAAATAACGCAGGGCTGTCGGATAGCGATGGAATATCGCGCGGCGAGGCATTCGCGGACTTGTACGATCAGCTCGTGAGAAAACTGCCGTAGCGAACGCTACACTTCCCCGAGAATGCCGCCGCGCATGTGCGCGAGGGTGATGCCCTGCATCATGAGGTTAAGCTGTGCCGGGTTGTCGGACACTTCCATCGCGCAATCCAGCGTGATCAGTTTGGCCTTGATTAGCGCGAACAGGCTGTCATTGAACGATTGACTCCCGTCTTCACGGCCCTGCTGAATCGCCGTGGGGATTTTGTCCAGCCGGTTTTCTTTGATTAGCTTCTGCACACCCGGACTGACGAACAAGATCTCGCACGCGGGCACGCGTCCTCCACCCGTCGCACGCGGCAACAAGCGCTGGCACACAATCGCCTTCAGGTTCATCGAAAGCTGGGAGCGGACCTGGTCCTGCTGGTTCGTCGGAAACAAATCAACGATGCGGTCGACGGTTTGCATGGCGTTCGTCGTGTGCAGCGTCGTGAACACGAGGTGTCCGGTCTCCGTCGCGCTAATCGCCGCCTGAAACGTATCGAGGTCGCGCATTTCACCCACGAGAATCACATCGGGATCCTGCCGCATCACCGCGCGCAGCGCCGTCGAAAAGCTCGTCGTGTCGATGTGAATCTCGCGCTGGTTCACGACCGAAAGCTTGTCGCGGTGCGTGTATTCGATGGGGTCCTCGATGGTAACGACATGGCACTTTCGCCGTTCGTTGATGTAGTCGATAATCGCCGCGAGCGACGTGGACTTGCCGCTACCCGTCGTGCCCGTAAACAGCACGAGCCCACGGTGCAGGCGCGTCAGGCGCTCGATCGCAGGCGGCAGGTGCAGTTCCTCAAAACTGGGAATGACGCTCTTGATGCGCCGCATCACAATCGAGTTCGTGCCCCGCTGGTGAAATACGTTGACGCGGAACCGTCCGAGCTTGGGATGATCGAGGGCGAGGTCGACCTCGCCCTGCCGCTCGAGCACGTCTTTCTGCGTCGGCGTGAGGATTTGATCGAGGATCGTCTGCACTTCCACCGCGCTCAATTCGCGCTTCCGCGGGATTAGATCGCCATCGATCCGAAAATACGGCGGGCCATCTGACTTTATGTGAACGTCCGAGGCGTCCTTGTCGATGGCCCGCTGCAACAACTGTTCGACGAGGGTCACGTTTTACGAATCCTTTTTCGCATGAATGCCGGGATGCCCATGTCCTCTTCCGGCTCGCGCGGGATAAACGGTAGCACACTGTCGGGCAGGCGTTCCTCCTCGTGGTGCGTGATCGGTTCTTCGAAGGCGAACTGTTCCTGGTGCGCCACAACCGGCGCCGACTTGCGCGGCGGCTCCTCCATCCTGGGCAGCGGGGGCGGCGCCATCGATTCGTCCACTTCAAACGTCAGCGATACCGAGTTGTCGTACTGCTGCGGCCGCGGCTGCACGGCTTCGTACGGGAAGCCCGCCGCAATGACCGTCACCTGAATGTCCGGACGCGGCTCGTCTTCGATGATTGCGCCGAAGATAATGTTCGCATTCGGGTGCGCGGCTTTCTGCACCGTGGTAACGGCCTCGTGCACCTCCCGCATGCTCATGTCGCTACCGCCCTTGATGTTTACGATGACCCCGATCGCGCCGTCAATGCTCGATTTCTCGAGCAATGGGCAAACGATCGCTTCCTGCGCCGCGCGGACTGCGCGCTTATCGTCCTCCGCCGAACCGATGCCCATGAGCGCACGGCCGCTGTTCGACATGATCGTCCGCACGTCCGCGAAGTCCAGGTTAATCAGTCCGGTCGTCGTAATGAGTTCGGAAATCGCGCGCACGCCATTGTGTAGCACTTCGTCGGCCAATCGGAACGCGTTCAGAAACGAGATGTTCTCGTGGCACAGCAGCGACAGGCGGTCATTCGGAACGACGATGAGGGCGTCGACGTGCGGTTCGAGCGCGGTCAGGCCTTTCAACGCGTTGTCGTGGCGGTTCCTTCCTTCAAACTGGAAAGGTAGCGTGACGATCGCGACCGTCAGCGCGCCGGTCTCTTTCGCAACTTCCGCAACGATAGGCGACGCACCGGTACCCGTTCCTCCGCCCATGCCTGCCGTAAGGAAGATCATGTCCGCGCCGCGCAGCACGTCGTGAATCCGTTCGCGGTCTTCCAATGCGGCTTGCTGGCCCATCTCCGGCCTGGCGCCCGCGCCGAGTCCTACGTCGCCGATCTGCAGGCGCGTGCCCGCGGGCGAATGCTTCAACGCTTGCGCGTCAGTGTTGATGGTGATGAACTCCACTTCCTTCAGGCCGGCCTCAATCATGCGGCCAACGGCGTTACCGCCGCCCCCGCCGATGCCGCAGACCTTGATGACCGCCTGCTGGTCAAACGTCCGAAGTTCGTCCGTGATTCCGATTGGCATTGCTGCAACTCCCCACCGTGTTCCGCCGGAATCCCTCCGGCGTTGTGCCGCTGAAACTTCCCTATTTACATGCGAGGTCCTGGCCGAAGCGCAGGTCCAGATATTCGGTACAAGGCAATTCGGGGCCGCGTTGACGCCACAACACATCGAGGTTGCGCGCCTGCTGCCGCACGTCGTCGCGGCCCCAGCGTATCTCGAATGGCAACTCGTTGCAGTACATACGGATTTCGTTTACGCCTGCCGCGGCGATTTCCGATACAGTCACTTCGTTCGCCATAGCTGTCTCCGCGAACGCTTCCCAAACCTGAATCGCGACGCGCAACGGCGCCTGCACCAGTTGCACGCCGGGATCAACCGCGCCCATTTCCGCGACCTGCGAAATGAGCGGGCCCGTGTTCGGCTCCTGCGGCGGCAATCGGCGCAGGACCGTCATCTCACGGTCGATCTCGTATGCGCGGTTGTGCGCCAGCAGCGTCGCGACCGGATAGCGCTCTTCGATTGAAATGCGCACCAGGTCGGGAAGCGTCCGCGTGACCTCGCACGATTTGATGTACGGGTTCGCGTCAACGCGCTCCGCAATCGCGGAAGGACTGATGAACAGGATGTTGTCCTGGTTCGATACGCCCGCTGCCGCGACGATATCCGCCGCTCTCAACAGGTGTGCGCCGTCCACTTGAATCGTCGTCACGCGAAAGTATTCCGAATCGTTTACGTACTGGTACAGGCCAAGCGCCGCTGTGCTGAACAGCGCGAGCATAAACGCCGTAAAAAATGCCGCGCGCACGCTGCGCGCGTTCGTGCGCCGCGCCATCCGTTGTGCGGGATACCGTGCTTTTGCCGCGCGCGCCATCAGCGTTTCCTCACTTCATCCAACAGTGGCGCGGCTATCTTGTTGATATTGCCAGCACCGAGAATGAGGACCACGTCACCCTCCCGCAGCGACGACGCAAGCTGCATCGGGACAGACGCCACGTCGTTCACGAGTTCGACGTGCGTCGCGCCTTCGCGGCGCGCTTCGTCCACAATCAGGCCGGAATCGACGCCGGGCATCGGCGCCTCGCGCGACGCGTAAATCGGAGTAACGATTGCACGGTCGAACTTCGTAAGCACCGATGCAAACTCGCTGGAGAAAAACTTCGTGCGGCTGAACAGGTGAGGTTGAAACACCGCGATGACGCGCTTCGGCTCGACCCAGCGCACCGCTTCAAGCGTACTCGCGATTTCGGTCGGGTGGTGTGCGTAGTCCTCAACGACCGTAATGCCCTTGTACTCGCCGCACACCTGCAGGCGCCGTTGCACACCGTCGTACACCTTTAGCCCATCGGATATCTGGCCAAACTTCATACCAAGGCAAAGGCCAACGGTACACGCCGCGAGAGCGTTGCGCACATTGTGTTCTCCGACGGCGTTGACGGTGAGCGTGCCCAGCTTCCCTTTGCCGTTGATGCGCGTGTCGTCGCTGTATACGTCAATGCGTGTGCGCAATTCGGCAAGTTGCGAAGCCTTCGATTTGGATTTGTCCGGCACGACGAGCGTCGCGTTGCCGCCGCGCACGTTCGCGCCCTCGCCCGTGCCGTACGTCACGCACACGCTGTCGATCGCGCTGTGAAATGCGCGCGTGTTCGCATCGTCCCAGCAGACGATCGAAAACCCGTAAAACGGCACCATGTTGCAGAATCTCGTGAACGCGCGCTGGATTCTGTCCAGCGTGCCATAGTATTCAAGGTGTTCCGCATCCACGCTCGTCACGACGCTAATCGTCGGGTGCAGCCGCAGGAACGATCCGTCGTGTTCGTCCGCCTCCGCCACGAGATAGTCGCCCGTCCCCCACCGCGCGTTCGTGCCGCTGCGGTGCAGAATGCCGCCAACAATGCTCGTTGCGCCTATGTTGGCATGATCGAGAATCGCACTGATCATCGACGTGGTTGTCGTCTTGCCGTGCGTGCCACCGACGGCGATCGCGTGCGGCTTAAGGCGCATGAGATCGGCGAGAAGTTCGCTACGTTGGATTACGGGCGTGCCGCGCTCTCGAGCCGCGGCCACTTCAGGGTTGTCGCTTTTCACCGCCGCGGAGATGACGAGGATCGCTGCGTCGCCGATCTGCGACGCTTCATGGCCTTCCTTAAAAGTGAGGCCGTACTCCTGAAGCCGGTCGGTTATTTCGGAGGCCTGGAGGTCCGAGCCGGAAACGTCGTACCCGAGATTCAGGAGAATCTCGGCCAGCCCGCTCATGCCGATGCCGCCGACGCCGACGAAGTGCACTTTCCGCTTCAGACCTGTCACGACACGCCATCCCCTACAATATCTAGTAGACTTGACAAGTATACACAAACTCCAGCCACAAGAAAAGGGATATTTTCGGGCGTGAACACTACATTTTGTATGGTTAAGCATTTACGCTTGTGCTACTTACCCGGATCGCGGAACCCCGAGCCGGGTTGTCCTGTAAGGGACTCCGGCTATTACATTTGTATCGCTTATGTCAATTAATATCTTGGCCCTGGCAGTAACCAGCCCCACGATACGATTGTACGGCCGCCTCCGTAGTGCTATTCTCTTTCCTGGCTTGGAATCGGGGGATTTCGGGCGCGCAAAGGTCGTATAGGGGGAAATCGCGTGCAAGAGCGGCAATTGCCCATCATCATTCAGGGCGGCATGGGTGCCGCCGTTTCGGATTGGCGCTTAGCTAAAGCAGTATCGAGCTTCGGCCAACTTGGTGTCGTCTCCGGGACGGCGATAGATCTGGTGCTTGCACGCAGGTTACAGCGCGGCGATTACGGAGGACACTGCCGCAGGGCGCTCGAGGCTTTCCCGTTTGGTGAAACCGCCGAGCGGATACTCAACACGTACTACGTGGTCGGGGGCATATCGGAAAACCAGCCCTTCAAGTCCGTGCCAATGCACACCTACGAAGGATCGCGGCGCGCGCAGGAGCTAGCCGTCGCCGCAAATTTCGTCGAGGTCTACCTCGCGCGCGAAGGGCACGGCAACGCGGTCGGAATCAACTACCTCGAAAAAATCCAACTCCCCCATTTGCCGTCGCTCTATGGCGCCATGCTCGCCGGCGTGGATTACGTCATCATGGGCGCAGGCATCCCGCTGGAGATACCCGGCGCGCTCGATGCCCTGTCGGAGAACCGGCCGGCGTCGTACCCCTTGCGCGTCACGGGAGCGAAACACGGGGAAGTATTTCGCCTGCACTTCGATCCGAGCGCGCTGTTCGAGGTACCCCTCCCGCAGCTCAAACGTCCAAACTTCCTGCCCATCATCGCGTCGGACACGCTCGCCGTAATGTTGACGCGCAAGGCGAATGGGCGCATCGACGGCTTCGTCATCGAAGGCCCGACAGCCGGCGGCCACAACGCGCCACCACGCGGCGCGCTTAAACTCACGGACGACGGCCAGCCCATCTATGGCGAACGCGACATCGTCAATTTGGAGACGATGCGCGAATTGGGATTGCCGTTTTGGCTCGCGGGCTCCTATGGCACAGCGCAACGCCTTCAGGAAGCCTTCAATCTCGGCGCGGCGGGCATACAAGTCGGAACGCCATTCGCCTTGTGCGCCGAATCCGGCCTCTGCACCAGCGTGCGACGCGCGCTTATGGCGAAGGCCGTCAAGGGTGCTGCGAGCGTATTCACCGATCCCTGCGCCTCTCCCGCCGGATTTCCGTTCAAGGTCGCCCAGTTGGAAGACACGCTTTCCGACAACGAGGTATATGAATCGCGCGAACGGCTCTGTGATTTGGGATATCTGCGCGAAGCGTACCGCAAGGACGACGGCACCGTTGGCTTCCGCTGCCCCGGCGAACCGGTGCACGCTTACGTCAAGAAAGGTGGCAAGCCCGAGGACGCGATTGGAAAGAAATGCCTGTGCAACGGGCTTTCGGCCGACATCGGACTTGGCCAGTACCGCGGCGATGGCACATACGAGCAACCGCTGGTGACGCTCGGCGACGATTACATAAACGCCGCCCGCTTCTGCCACAATGGCTCCACGGACTTCTCCGCCGCGGACGTCCTCGAAAAACTACTCTGCACTGTGAGGTATTGACGCCCGCCGCGCCGGTCGACACGCGCCCGCGCCGTTGAATATAGTCCTTCCGCGCGGCGCAATGGTGACGCCGCAATCCACCTCAACGACCGGAGTGCGTTCCATGTCCTTCGACGAAATCCAATATGACGTGGCCGATTGTATCGCAACCATCACACTCAACCGGCCAGACAAACTGAACGCATGGACGTTCAAGATGGAGGCAGAGTACAAGCGCGCGATGGCCGACGCTGAGCAGCGGGACGACGTGCGCGCAATCATCGTGACGGGAGCCGGCCGCGGGTTTTGCGCGGGCGCGGACATGAGCCTGCTGAACAGCGTGATGGGCGGCGACGTGGATACGTCCGACGTCGATGCCAACGCTCCATTGCCCGGAACAGGACCGGGCACTCCGGAGGATTTTCAAAAGCAATACTCGTTTCCCCCGGCCATCGGCAAACCGATCATCGCCGCAATCAACGGCCACGCAATGGGCATCGGCCTCGTCCACACCCTCTACTGCGATTTCCGCATCGCCGGCGACAAGGCAAAGTTCGGCACGGCGTTCGCCCAGCGAGGCCTGATCGCCGAGTACGGCATTGCCTGGCTCCTGCCGCGCATCGTCGGCATCGAAAACGCCATGGACCTGCTCTATACGGCGCGCATTATCGATGCGGACGAGGCGTTGCGCATGGGCCTGGTAAGCCGCGTCGTTCCGAACGACGATCTCCTCAACACAGCGCGCGCCTTCGCAGCGCAACTAGCTACACTGTCGTCCCCGCGCTCGCTCCGGGTCATGAAACGCCAAGTCTGGCACGCGCTCTTCAATCGCCTCGGCCCCAGCGTCGACCTCGCCATGACCGAAATGATGGAAAGCTTCGCCTCGGACGACTTCCGCGAGGGCGTCATGGCGTTTATGGAGAAGCGTCCGCCACAGTTCACGGGGAAGTAGAAGAAAAGGGCTGCCTTGACGATGTATATACATTGATATATACTGGCCCGATGAAGAAGCAGCGCGCAAGAGTTTTCCAGACTGGTGGAAGCCAGGCAATTCGATTGCCGAAGGAATACCGCTTCAAAGAATCCGAGGTCCTCATCCATCGCGAAGGGCGAAAAGTGATCATTGAACCCGTCGACGAGTGGCCGGAGGAGTTTCTGAAATGTCTTGGGGCGTGGCACGAGGACATCCCGCGACCAAAACAGCAGAAACTGACTGACGTTCGCAATCCCCTCGAGTGATGTTGGGGTACTTACTGGATACGGACACGGTCAGCTTCGCGCTGCGAATTCGAGGTCTCATCACGGATCGACTCGTCCGCCTTTCTCCGTCTCAAATTCACTTAAGTTCTTTGACGCTTGCCGAACTACGGTATGGGGCCGAAAAGAAAGGCTCGAAGAAACTGGACGGCATCATCGATAGCTTTATCAAAACCGTGACCGTATTACCTTTCGACGCTTCCGCGGCTACTCGTTACGGCGTAATAGCGGCAATTCTCGCCAAACGAGGTGAACCCATCGGAGTAATAGACACGCTGATCGCCGCGCACGCCATCGCTACCGGGTTGACGCTGGTGACCAACAATACAAAGCACTTCGCTCGCGTACCGGGTCTACGGTTGGAGAATTGGCGGTAAAAGTGGTCCGGCTGAAGGCCGGCATACTGTACTGACCCCTGTTCATCCTAGTCTTTTGGAAGGTCGCTCTGCGCAAAGCCCCAGACTTCAACCTCGACGTAGTGGTTGAGTTCATCGGTTGTGTTGCCTTTTGAATAACACCGAACATACCGGCCAACGGTTCCGCCACAATCGATAAGCCGTCCTTCGTAACCTTCGATGTACTCCTTGTCTTTGCCAATTCCGAGGCCGGATGAATTGTCGTAGTCGTTGTTGTAGGCCGTGTGCACATTCGCAGTGAAATCGGCGTCGTCGGCCGTGCGCACGACCACGTCAAAATAGACCCGTTCACCCATATGAAAGTGCCACAAGACGACCGCGCAGATTTTGCAGGGCGTTCCAAGATCAATCTGAATCCACTGTGTGCCCGGGACCAGCTCAACGACGTTCTCCTGTTCCTATCCCTTTTCGCCGTCGGTCAACATCTCAAGCGCACCCAACCTCGGACCCGAATCGCTGCTGGTACGTTGCCTCCTCGATTGCCCATTTCAACAGTGTATACGGCGGACTGCGGAAAAAGTTACGGCAGGGGGACAGAGGTTTTTGCGCGATCTCCCGCCGGAAGTTCGCGGGCAGCGGTGGCCGGCGGGTTCCGCGATCTATTGCGTGTTCGTCACCAAACGCTGTACGTTCGATTCTCGATGTGCCTTGATCGAGGTTTCCGGCATTTGCGTGCTACTTCGGGGCCATCCGCAGCGCACCGTCCAACCGTATCGTCTCGCCGTTCAGCATGGGCAGTTCGATGATCTGCTTCGCCAACTGCGCAAACTCCGCCGGCTGGCCCAAACGGTTCGGGAACGGCACCGACTCTCCCAACGACTTCTTTGCCTCGTCCGGCAACATCGCCATGAGCGGCGTGTCGAACAATCCCGGCGCAATGGTGACGCAACGAATGCCGAGCTTGGACAAGTCACGCGCCGCCGGCAACGTCATGCCCACAATCGCCGCCTTCGACGCGGCGTACGCGATCTGCCCGATCTGTCCGTCGTAGGCCGCGACCGACGCGGTGTTGATGAGCACCCCGCGTTCGCCGCCCTCGTTTGGTTCATTCTGCGCCATGACGGTCGCCGCAAACCGCATCACATTAAACGTGCCGATAAGATTAATATCGATCACAGTCTTGAATACGTCGAGCGGGTGCGGTCCCATCTTGCTCACAATCCGCATCGCCATGCCCACGCCCGCGCAACTGACCGCCCCGTGCAATCCGCCGAACGTTTCCACGGCGGCTGTGATCGCCGCATGGACTTGGTCCTCGTTGGTGACGTCCGTCTGCACGAACTTCGCGCTCGCGCCAAGCTCACCCGCGACTCGACTACCGTGCTCGGCATTCATGTCCGCAATGACGACCTTGCCGCCGCTCTGCGCGATGATCCGCGCGGTCGCCTCGCCCAGTCCCGATGCTCCCCCACTGACTACAAATCCCTTGCCCGCAATTTCCATGACTCTACACTCCACCGCGTTTCGTTTGCGCTACAACTGGACCGGCGCACCACGCCTGTCCCCCTCGCCGCTAATGCTAGTCGTGCCCGTATAGACAGTCAAACGCGATAGGGAATTTGCGCAAAACGAAGCATGCCGGGTACACTTCATCTGCTCATCGAAAAACGGAGACACCTCATCTAACCCAACGCGCTTTCCTTGCTATTGACCAGTTCGCGGGAGAAGTGTGCCCAGTCGGCCACCAGACAATTCCGCGGGCGGGTCGCGCGGCGGCAACACACCGCGCATCAATGCGAGGAAAACCGATGAGCACCCCAGTCCGTCCCCAGCCCAAGTCGAACCGTAAATCAACTTCAAACCCCGCGACGGAAGCGTGGGAACACGCGCTCGACACCTTTCGCGCGTGGGTCGGCCCGGTACGCAACCGCGCACTCGAGACAGCGCGCCAGCGCTACTTCGCGTTCTGCCAGACGCGGCGCGACGCAGCCGACTTTCCGGAAGTCGCGCCGATGATCGCTTTCGGCTTCCTCACCCGCTGCGCGTTCGCGGACGCCGAGCGGAAAACCGACATGTACGGCCGGAGGTAGCGCACGAAGCGGACATAGGGCGGCGGGGAGACGTATTCGCCGAAGCGCTCTAGCGTAGGTGAACCGGCCTCGCCGCCCCGAACAAGCATTCAGGCGCACACAATGGAATGGATCGATTCGCGCGGATCGTCCGAAATGCGAATGCGCTCAACGTGTCCTGCGCGGTCGGGATCGAACATCCACACTTCGTTTTGCACCCCGACCGCCATACGGTCATCGTTCAATCGACACAACCCGCGCGTGTAACCGCCAAACATCTTGATAATCGGTTGCACACATCCACTCTGGGGCTCGATAGCGACGACTTGGCGCCCCCCTGTGTCACAATGAAGCAGCCTGCCGTCCGGCAACGCGACGATGTTATGGGCCGGGACAGGCGCCTCAGCATTACGATGAATCAATTCCACTCCCCCGCTCGCACCCAATTTAACCAGCGCGGATTCGCAATGACCGTTCACGCGAATCTGCCCAAGCGAGATAATCAGATCGCCTGCATCGGTGAACGCAAAACTATTGAGATGCAACCGGTCCGTTTGCGACTTCTCATGCGTCCGCGGATCGCGCAAATCATCTACTGTAACTTCACGCTTTCGCGGCACGCCAAACGCCTCTTCCACAAAACCCATCCCCCACGGGTCGACGATGTCCCGCACATTCCCATCAAGATCAAACTGCACCAAACAATCGTTTCGCGTCGAGGCCACCCACAACCGTCCATCGTGCAACGCAATATCGTGTATGTCCGCGCACCACGGATGCGAAGTAACACCCTTCAGGTTCCACGCCCGGTCGTAGCGAAACACCGAGTCGAAGTTCGCCACGAACGTGGCGCCGTCCCCAACGGCGACTCCCCGCGCACCGCGCATGCCACCTCGGGGATTGGAGTCGAATCTGCGTAGCGCGGCGTCCTGCACGTTCGGCGCAGCGCCGACAGCGTAATTGCAGTCCGACAGCGTGTATACCGAGGACGACGGCTCGCTCGGGTTTGCGCCACGCTTTATTGTCGAAACGAGAAGCTTCACGCTCGATCTCGAAGCGCCACGTACTCTCGCGCTATCAAAGGCACGGAACATACGCGAAACATGACTCCACCCGGCGCAGTAAACTCGAAGGATTCCACCTCCGGATCGGCCGTAACTTCAAGGCCATAGTTGATCAATCGTTCCGCAAGCTCCTTTATATTCCGCGTTACGAGGGTCATCACGAGATTAGGCGAGCTAACTGCTTCTACATCGTCCGAGTACTCAACCAATAGCTGACTTTGATAATTGAACGTATAGTAAACGGTCCGGGGACGCCGTACGCGATGGACCACACAACCGAGGACTTCCGTAAAGAACCGGTTGCATTTGCGGCGCAATTTAGCGTTCAAACGAAGTTTGTAAGGGGGGTACATGCCAAGGTTGAGAGGAACTTCACCCCACTTGTCGCGCACCTTGGGCCGCGAGTTCTGCTCCGATTCCTGCAATATCTCATCCATTGTCTTGCCAGGTGGTATAGGCTCGTCGCACTTGCCTGCCGGAAGAATTCTAATAGTCACTTCGTCCCCGGGTTGGAGGTCCGAACTCAAATAATCCCGATGTAAACTTGACGCACTATATCCCTCAACATCCTCAAGACGAGAAACGTGAAAACGCAAATGCCGCTCCTGGAAATCCGGATTTCTCTGCCGGTTGATCGCGAGCGCATCGGGGCTACAGTGGAAGTAGTTAACATCTGCAAAGAGCATACCCGGCACGTCCAAGTCCGCCGTGCACTTTCGCTCTCCGTTCAGAAACACCTCGAAACGCATCGTTCTTCTCCCGTGCTGCGATTCGCATGATAGCACGCCGTGTGCTTCCCCACTTTGCACGCGGCATCGATTATCCGGCATGATCGGGACGCACACCAATTACTACGGAGCCAGCCATGCCAAACCGAGCGGTGTCCCGCAGAACGTTTCTGGCCCATGCGACGATGACAGGCACCAGCCTCACCATCCTAACCATGCTTGGTCAGCGTGCCGGCGCACAGACAAAAAGCGCATTCCCAAAGGCCATCATCTGGGGCATGCTGCCGGAGGCGCTGTCCGACGAAGACAAAATCAAACTTGCCAAAGCGTGCGGCTTCGACGGTATCGAAATGCCGCCCTTGCCCCCGGACGACCACGCGAAGGAATTGGCCGGTCTCGCCAAAAAACACGGCATCAAAATGCACTCCGTCATTTACGGCGGTTGGAGCGCGCCGATGTCCCACCCCGACCCGGCGAAAGTCGACCAGGGCAAGGCAGAGATTGAGAACGCGTTGCAGCTCGCGAAGATTCTCGGTGCGGACAATATTCTCCTCGTGCCTGCCGTCGTGAACGAAGAAGTTCGCTACATCGAAGCCTACGAACGCTCGCAAAAAAACATCAGGACGTTGCTTCCCCTTGCGAAGGAATTGAATATCGTTATCGCCATCGAGGAAGTCTGGAATGAATTCCTCCTCAGCCCCATCGAATTCGCAAAGTATATCGATGAATTCAACGACGCCATCGTCCGCGCCTACTTCGACGTCGGCAACATCGTCGCCTTCGGTTATCCGCAGGACTGGATTCGTACGCTGGGCAAACGCATCGTCAAGGTCCACTTGAAGGACTTCAAGAAGAAAGAGCGCGAGTGGGTCAACCTCGGCGACGGCAGCGTAAACTGGCCGGAGGTGCGCAAGGCGTTCGGTGAGGTCGGTTTCAAAGACTTCTGCACCGCCGAACTCGCGAGCGGCGACGAGGCATACCACAAAGACCTCTCGGGCCGAATAGATCGATTACTCGCGTAAACTCGCCGCCGCATCCGCATTCGTGCGATGATGCTGCGGCGGCCCGAACCGGCCGCGCGATGTTTGGAGTCGTACTTCCCTTCTTTCGGGCAATGGGCAACTCGCAATGTGCGGCATTCTCGGCTATGTGGGCCATAGATTAGACAATGCGGCGCTCAACCGCGCCATTCAATCCATGCGCCACCGCGGGCCCGACGGCTCGGGTTCGTTTCGAGACGACGCCGCCGGTGTCGGCCTGGGCCACGCCCGCCTGTCCATCATTGACCTCGGAACGGGCGCGCAACCCCTCTTCTCCGAAGACCACGACATCGCCCTCGTGTGCAACGGCGAAATCTACGACTTCGAACGCATTCGCAATGACTTGAGCGCAAAAGGGCACACCTTTCGCACGGGAAGCGATTCCGAAGTCATCATCCACTTGTATCAGGAGTATGGCGATGCGTTCGTGGAACACTTGCGTGGCGAGTTTGCATTCCTCCTATACGACTCCGCCGGCCAGAAGCTCGTCGCGGTCCGCGACCGGTTCGGAATTAAACCTCTCTTTTTTCACGCGACCACGGGGAACTATCTCTTCGCGTCGGAAGCGAAAGCAATCTTCGCGACCGGCGTCGTAAAGCCGCGCATCGACGTGCTCGCCATTCGGGACTATTTCTGTGGCGTCATACCCGATTCGATCTTCGAGGGGATTGCCATAGTTCCGCCCGGTTGTATGATGACGGTCGATCTCAAAACGAAGTCTCATCGGATTGAACCGTACTGGGACCTCTATCTTCCTCGCGACGCCGAACTCGTCTCCGAGCGTTCGGTCCCAGAACATGCAGCCGCGGTCCGCACTGCGTTCGACGAGGCCGTGCGTCTGCGCCTGCGCGCGGACGTGCCGGTCGGCGTGTACCTCAGCGGGGGAATCGACTCCGCGATCGTCGCCGCCACGGCGGCCAGGCATTTCCCGGGAAGAGTCAAGGTTTTCAACATCGAATTTCCCGGCGACCACGCATGGAACGAGTATCAGGTCGCGAAGAACATGGCGGAGAAAATTGGCGCGGAGTTCCATTCGGTACGCTGCGATTCGGATACGCTCCTCCAAAACATGGTGGATTGCCTCTGGATTACGGAGCTTCCCTTCGCGAATTTTCACGGCGTGGGCAAGTACCTGTTGTCGCGCCTCGCGCGCGAACACGTTACGGTCGTCTTGACCGGCGAAGGATCGGACGAGTTATTCCTCGGCTACGTCTGCTTTCAGGAAAACAAGGGCGGCATGTCACACCACATCGCCGATCGCCTCAAAAGGCAGCCGGTCCGCTCCGCGCGCAAGCTGCAATACGTCATCGATGCTCTTGGCTTTATGCCGATGCCCGAACACAGTGAAACGCTTGCCCCTGCGCGGCTGCGGTTTCTCGCCAGAATGTTCGGCCGCGGCGTCCGCTCGAGACTTTCCGAGACCCACCCCGTGGACATGCTCAAGCGGCGCATCGACCGTAAACAGACAGACGGCAACAGCCACGCGCGCCAGGTGCAGTACTACTGGATAAAATCCATGTTGGCGCCATATCTATTGTGCATGCTCGGAGACCGTGCGGAGATGGGCCATTCCATTGAGGGGCGCACGCCATTCCTCGATCACCACCTCTTCGAGTTGACGCGGACAATTCCCGACGGCGTGAAAATTCACGATGGAATCGAGAAGCACGTCCTTCGCGAAGCGTTTCGCGACGATCTCACCAACGAACTGTATCATCGGGCAAAATGGCCGTACTCCGCGCCGCCAATGCGAATTCAAATGGGTCAGAACCCAATCCTCGACGCGCTGTTAAACAAATACTTGTCGAAGAAGTCGATTGAACTCGCCGGGATTTTTAGCTATACCGCGGTGCGCAGTATGCTTGCGATCGCACGGTGGTTGCCGTTCGAAGTCGAGGTCGTGCGCAACACCCATTCGGCGCTGCTGCTCATACTTACCGTGCAGATACTCGACGACCTGTTTGTCCAGAATTTCGAGGCATCCTATGAAACGTACCGGCGATCAGTCACACTCCCGGAACTCGAACCCGCACATGCATAGCATCTCGCGCAGATCGTTTCTTGGCGGCGCCATCGCCGCGGCCGCTGCAACGAACATTGCTGGCGGACAAGCCCCCACCCCTCCGAACATTGTATTTATTCTCGCGGACGACATCGGCTCCGGTGACTTGGGATGCTACGGCGCGGCAAAGGTGAAGACACCAAACCTGGACCGCATCGCGCACGAAGGCGTGAAATGCACCGACGCCCACTCCCCCGCCGCCGTGTGCACGCCGACGCGATACGGTTTCATCACCGGGCAGTACGCGTGGCGCAACCCGATGGGCGATCACATCCTCAGCGGTGTCGCGCCGCTGGCCGTGCCCACAAAGATGCCGACCATCGCATCGGTACTAAAGAACGCGGGCTACGCAACCGGCATCGTCGGTAAATGGCATCTGGGATTCGGCACCGAAACAGACCCCGTCGACTACAACAAGGAAGTTGCTCCCGGCCCGCTCGACATCGGATTCGACTACGCATTCGTGATTCCCGCTACGGGCGATCGCGTGCCCTGCGTATACGTCGAGAACCGGCGTGTCGCGGGTCTTGATCCCACCGATCCGATTCGAGTCAGCTACGGCGAGAAAATCGGTAACGATCCTACCGGACTCGACCATCCCGAACTGCTGAAAATCAAGGCCGACAAAAGCCACTCGCAAACCATCGTGAACGGCGTCAGCCGCATCGGCTACATGTCAGGCGGCAACGGCGCACGCTGGGTGGACGAAGACATGGCTGATACGATCACCGGCAAGGCCGTATCGTTTATCGAGCGCAACAAGGCCAAATCATTCTTCCTGTACTTCGCGACACACGACATTCACGAGCCGATGGTCCCGCACCCGCGGTTCCGCGGCACGAGCGAATGCGGGTGGCGTGGTGATGTAATCCACCAATTGGACTGGAGCGTCGGTCAAATCCTCGATACGCTCGACCGCCTCGGCCTCGCCGAAAATACACTCGTCGTCTTTTCCAGCGATAACGGCGGCGCGATAAAGGACACCTATGACGACGGCACCAATGCGTTGCACGCGCTCCAACCACCAAACGGCGCGTTGCGCGGGCAGAAGGGCGAGTTGTACGAAGGCGGGCATCGCGTGCCGTTTTTGGCCCGCTGGCCGGGACACATCAAACCCGAGTCGACGTCATCGGCAACCTTCGCCCTCGTCGACATGATTGCGACTTTTTCCGCCGTGGCCGGGCGCACGCTCCCACGGAACGCAGGCCCAGACAGCTTCAATGTGCTGCCCGCTCTCCTCGACGATCCGGCTGCCAACGCCGTACGCGATCATCTGGTAATGCAGTCGAACGCATCCCACACGCTTGCGATTCGCAAGGGGCCGTGGAAACTCATCGTCCATCGTCCGCCCAAAGCACCGGACAAACCGTCATTTGTATTGTTCAATCTGGATGACGACCCGTCTGAGTCGAACGATTTGGCGAAGATCAATCCAGAGAAAGTGTCCGAGTTAAACACATTATTGGAATCCATCAAAGCCAACGGCCACAGCCGGCCATCGTACTCAGGTTAGGACTCGGGGGAAGAATTCGTGGACAAAATCACACGCCGATCCTTTGTCGCACAGACCGCCGCGGGAGCGGCCACCGCCAGTGCCATCGCCCACGCACGGCCAGCGGAGCGACGCCCCAACGTCCTCTGGATTACCTGCGAAGACATGTCGCCCCATCTCGGCTGCTACGGTGATAGCTACGCCAATACGCCCAACCTCGACGCATTCGCGCGCGAAGGCCTTCGCTACACGCATGCGTTTTCCGTCTCCGGCGTGTGCGCTCCCAGCCGCTCGTGTCTCATCACCGGCATGTACCCCACCACCCTCGGCACCTGTCACATGCGATGCGACAACACGCCGCCGGACCATGTGCGATGTTTCCCGGCATACTTGCGCCGTGCGGGATATTACTGCACGAACAACGTCAAGACGGACTACAACTTCGCCGTGCCACGGGATGCGTGGGACGCAAACAGCAAAGATGCGCACTGGCGAAATCGGAAAGACCCGGACCAACCGTTCTTCGCGGTGTTTAACTCCACCGTCACGCACGAATCGCAGATCGGCAATCTGAACAGCATCCCGAAAGCGCTCGAAGCACGCATCCCAGGCGGCCTGCACGATCCCGCAAAGGCCGCGCTTCCCCCCTTCTATCCCGACACCGAACTCATCCGAAAACACTGGGCCCACATGTACGACTGCGTCTCCGCGATGGATGTGTGGGCGGGCGATCTATTGACGCAACTCAAAGAAGACGGCCTGGCCGAAAACACCGTCGTCTTCTTCTTCGGCGATCACGGCGACGGCATCCCGCGCGCAAAGCGGTGGATGTATGACTCGGGACTTCGCGTGCCGCTACTCGTGCGCTGGCCCAAACACCTCAGGCCGGAAACCACCACAGACCGCTTGGTCAGCTTCGTCGACTTCGCGCCAACCGTGCTGTCTCTTGCCGGCGTCAATCAGCCGGAACACATGCAAGGCAGCGCCTTCCTCGGCAAGCACGAAGGAAAGCCACGCAAGTACATCTACGCTGCGCGCGACCGCATGGACGAACGCTACGATATCATTCGCGCCGTGCGCGACAAGCGGTATAAGTACATTCGAAACTACGAACCCACCAAACCCTACGACCAATATCTCTCCTACTGCGAGAGCTGGCCGATCATGCAGGAATTGCGGCGCGTTGAGGCCGCGAACGGCCTTGACGAAAACCAGAAACTGTTCTTTCGCGATACCAAACCCGTCGAGGAGTTTTTCGACACCGAAAACGATCCATACGAACTTCACAACCTCGCAGACGACCCGACGCATGCGAGGAAACTTTCCGAACTGCGCAAAGCTATGGATGCTTGGCTCGACGAGGAAAGCGATCTGGGACTCGTCCCCGAATCGGAACTGCACCGCTTTCTGCCCGCGGCACAGCCAGACCTACGCGACAACAACCATCCCGAATACGACACACCGAACGGCGTGATCGTCTCTGTTTTCGGGAGCGAGTTGAACGACTACATTCACGATCTCAACGGTCCGAAGAAACTGCTACGCTATCGCGCCATTGCGTCCATCGCGATTGCCGGCCCCACTGCGGCGAACACGTTGCTCGCCGCGCTCACGGACTCGGACGTATGCGTCGCCTACTGGGCCGCCCTCGGGTTGGCGAATCTGCGAACGGCAAACGCCGCAACGCTCGACGCGTTAACCGCCGCGCTGGACCACGACTCCGTCACCGTGCGTGTCGCTGCGGCTCGCGCGCTCGCGGAACTTGGAGCGCCCGATCGGGCGATCCCGGTCGCACTGCGCGCCATGGACGAACCGAACGTATTTGTGCGCCTCGCCGCATGCCAGGTACTCGAGCGCATCGATCCCAAAACGGACACGATGCTCGCCGCATTACGTGCCGCTTCGGAAAACCCGGAAGACCCGCGCAACTACCCGTCGCGCGTCGCCCGTCACGCACTTGGGTTACCCGCTGTGCGGCGTTGATGCGCGATGCCGCACAGACAGACGTCGTGACGAAGAAGAACGTGTTCTTCCGCGCCGAAGGAAGGAAACGGCATATGGACTGTGGGCGAGACCCAAGAGGGCGACACTTCCTTACATGCGCCACCGTCATGAAGGGCGGACACGACGCGTGCATTCGGTTCTAGGTCAGTTCAAGCTTGGATGCGCCGCTCGGGGAGAGGACATTCCCCGGTTACGCGGGCCCGGCTCGCAGTCAATGCGTAGTCCCTCGACGCGAAATCGGCTACAGTCCCGTTACCTTCCCCCTGTTCTCGACCGGGTTACGAGCAAGGCAAGCGGTACGGACAGACTTGAACCGCCTTAGCGGTACTGGCGTCCGTCCGGAATAGGCGGCTCGATCTGCGGCGGCGGCGGCGTGTAATTGGCGTCCATGCACGCGCGCATCTTCTCCACCACATCCGGGTGGTCGGCAGATACATCGCGCGATTCGCCAATATCGGACTTCAAATCGTACAATTCCAACTTCGCGTCCCGCTTCGGTAAGACGAGTTTCCACTCGTCCATGCGCACGGCCCGGCTGCCGGAATCCAAATCCCAATACATGAACTCGCGCTTTTCCTGCACGCCACCGCGCCTCGCACCCAGCAATGCTGGCGCAACGGAAATCCCGTCAATATCGCTCGGCGGCAGGGAACGATCGCCTGCCAACTCGGCGAAGGTCGGCATGATGTCGGCGAAATGTATGGGCAAATCGTTGTCGACACCGGCAGTAATGGTTCCCGTCCACCGCGCTATGGCTGGTACCCGGATTCCGCCTTCGTAGAGCTCGTATTTGCGGCCACGCAATGGCCCGCTCGCCTCAAAGAACTCCCCATTCGTCATCGAGTAGGAATCGGGGCCGTTGTCCGACGTAAACAGTACAAGCGTATCGTCGCGCAGTTTCAACTCGTCGAGAAGCCCCACCAGCTTGCCAACGCTCTTGTCCAGATGCGATATCATCGCCGCCATCGTCGCCTTGGGTTCCTTCGGGAAGGCGTATCCCTCGCGCCAGCGGAACTCCGGCCGTTGTTCGTCGAATTTTCCTGCGTACTCCTTCAACGACGATTTTGGCACCGCCCACTCATGGTGTGGAATGGTGGACGAGACGAAACAGAAGAATGGCCCCTCGCGCGATTCGCGAATGAAGTCGAGCGCGCGATCGAGAATCACATCCGGCGTGTATTGTTCGCGCTTGCCGTCAACGTTGCCCGGCAAAGCAAACCGAGCATCGTTGTGCCAGAGGTAGTCCGTATAATAGAAATGCGCGTGCTTCTGGTGCAGATATCCGAAGAACTCGTCGAATCCTTGCTTGTTCGGGACCCCGGGCGTATCCGCATCGCCAAGCCCCCACTTTCCGAACAGCCCCGTTCGATACCCTGCGCGCTTCAACACTTCCGCGACGGTAACGTCCTCGTCGCGCAACGATATGCCGCCGCTATTCCCGCGCACGGGCGTATGCCCGGAGTGGTAGCCCGTCATTAACACGCTGCGCGACGGGGCGCACTGCGAGCACCCCGCGTACGCTTGCGTAAACCGCATTCCATCTTGGGCGAGTTGATCGATGTGCGGCGTGCGAATGTGCTTCTGCCCGTAGCAGCCGAGGTGTCCATACCCCAGGTCGTCTGCCAAGATAAGCACGATGTTCGGGGGCTTTGCCTCCGCGGGCGACGCATATCCCCGTGTCGATGCCAATGTCGCGGCGCTCGCCCCCAGTCGGCCCAAAAAAGAACGCCGTGTAATCATCGAGAATGCGCTCCTTCTGTAACCGCCGCTAGACGGAGCCCGCCGGCGATTGCGGTGATCTGTACGCGCGACGCGCTGACAATGCAAGCCACGTCAGGGCGGCGATGCAGAACATAAAGACGATCGCGTTGGGCGTTCGTCCCGTCCATTTTTCCCACGGCCACGGAAACCGGAAGAATGCGTAATTCAACAGGAAGTAAACCCACGCGCAGAACAGCAACGCACCACGGGCGAATTCGGACGCATTTCGATTGCGGTTGAATGCGCGTCCATACCATGCCACCGCCACAATCGCCAATGCCATCGGAACGATTACGTACAGAAGCCACCCGCTGACGATGGATATCGCTCCTTCCTCGTATCCGAGATTGCGCAGCGTCTTGCCCGCAATGGGCATCAGCGTAACGGGAAATATCGCAAAGTATGGCCACAGACGCCCGCCCGCGATTGCCATCAGCGGTATCACACCCATAACGAGTCCGAGGTCATAGACAGTTCCGATTAACTCTATCGGAATCCAGAATTCCGATAGTACGAGCAATGCACAGTGGACGATAAGCAATGTCCACTCCCACGGCAGCGTCATCCACTCGTCGCGATCGTACTCGATTAGCCGAATTCGATTTCGGTGCAGCCACGTTCCAAACCCGAGCATCGCGCCCATGACCAGACCAAACGTCGTCTCCATGAAGTTCCAATAATTCAGAATCGGCCAAATTCCTTCCTTCATCGACTCGGCGTTCCACGCGTGATAAGCCTGAATGCATTGTCCCAACGGGAACCCCAGCGCGCCACCCAAAACGCCCCACAACCCCAGGCGCCACCCCATTCCGTCCTTTCGCAGCACGCGCGTATAAAACATGACAAAGAGGAAGGCGAACCAGATTCCGCCCCACGCTTCGTATCGCGGTTCGGGATCGGCCTTGTTCGGGTACCAGTCCCACGTCGCGGAAAAATACAGCGCGGGCAAGCGTTTGCTTTCCGGGTCGAACGGCGAATTCAGGAGCCATACACCCGCCCAGTACGCAGCGAGGCTCAACAACATTGCGACAAGCATTTCGATCGCCGTGTAGCGCGTGCCGCCGAGTCCCATCCCAAGAAAAAGTCCGCAGAACCCAATCCACACGCTGCCCTTAATTGCGAGACCAATCATTCCCCACGTAAACGCGGACCAATTGCCGATCAACTCGGGATTCTGCGTCAGGCCAACCGTCTGCCCGTACGTCTCCGTGCCGCCAAACCCCATCGCGATCGTTCCAAGCGCAACCGCGCGCGCAACGTCCAGCGCTCGCGCATTGCGGCACAATGTCAGTGCAATTACGAGACACACGAGAACGCCGGCGATCATCGCGCCGGTTTCGTGTCCATACTGGCCGCGTATCCCCCACCCCATCCCGCCGGCAAGCGACGCACAGACCACCGTCGGCCACCACGGTATGCCCGTACTTTGCTTACCCGCGATTTCGCTAGTGTTCACCCGATGCCCTCCCGACCTCTTCATGCAATCCTACTGATTCATTTCATCTGAGATTCCGCAAGGGCGTCGTACCGCGCCGTCTCGATGAGCCACGCGTCTCTGCGCTCGTTGAGACGTGGCAGTACCTTTCCTCCCGATCCATCTCGTCTTGATCGACCACCGCCCCGACTCCCGATGTCTTCACCCTTTTGAAATTTCAACCTGAAATTTGAGATTCCTCCTCCCACGGCGCCGCCCGATGCACAATCAAATGCAGACCGTATGAACCACTAGACCGGATTACCCCCCTCGTATTCAATATCCCACCGATCCAGGACACGATCAAGGCACAACCACATCGTCCTGCAGATGCACTGGCATTGCTCCTTTGGCCAGTGGCCGCGACAAGCGAGCATTGGTATGATTGACGAATCAGTTGCGAACTGAGTTAGGGGGATTTCTCATGGCCCGCATCGCCACGACCTTAATTGCCGCATTACTTTTTGCAGACGCTAACGCATTCGCGCAATGGCCTGCGTCCGTCAAAAACGTTGTCGTGTTCAAGGAAACCGAAAAGTTCGCCGGCTGGCCCGCAAACAACGGCATGTGGGCCTGGGGTAATGAAATGGTCGTCGGGTTCGTCGTGGGTACATTCGACAACGACAAGATTGGCGGCCACCCCATCAAGCCCCCGCAGACGCAACGCCAGGCGCGTACGCTCGACGGCGGCGAATCGTGGACTATCGAGAAGCCGTCGTTCCTCAACGACGATGAGAAGGAAACCGAGCCGACTGCATTACACGAAGCGATTGATTTCACGCATCCGGACTTCGCCTTCAAGTTCCGATCGCAGAACGCCGCTTTCTACTTCAGCACGGACCGCTGCAAGACATGGAACGGGCCCTTCTCCTTTCCCACCTTTGACCGGCCCGGCCTGCTCGCGCGCACCGACTACATCGTGAACGGTAAACACGACATGTTTGTGTTCCTCACGTCGCCGAAAGACGATGGCAAGGAGGGGTGGCCCTATTGCGCGCGCACGCGCGATGGCGGCCTTACATGGCAGCACGTCGGATGGATTGGCAAACAGCCGCCCGTGAACACGTACGGCTACGCGATTATGCCGTCCACCGTCCGCCTCGCAAGCGGCGCATTCCTCTCCATCATCCGCCACGGCGGACAATTCGATGGGAAAAAATCGTGGTGGCTCGACGCCTACCTCTCGCCGGACGAGGGCAAGTCGTGGTACCTGCTCGACAAACCCAAAATCGACAACGCGGGAAATCCCGCCAGCCTCATCCGGCTTGCCGACGGCCGGCTCGCGCTGATCTACGGCTGGCGCCACGCCCCCTACGGTGTCCGCGCAATCCTCTCCAGCGACGAAGGCCAAACCTGGAGCAACGAAATCATCGTGCGCCACGACGGCGCCCGCTGGGACCTCGGCTATCCACGCAGCGCCCAACGCCCTGACGGAAAAATTGTCACCTGCACCTACTACAACGACGCCACCGCAAAGGAACGCTACATCGCCGCGACCATCTGGGACCCGGCAATGCAGGAAGAGTGATGGCGCACGCATTCACTATTCGGTTATGAGCACCTCCCGCGCTCGACGCGCGATTCCATGGCCATAATCTCACGAGGTGTGCAAGTATGGCGAGTCATGTTCGAACGGAATGGGAGCAAAGATTGGACGTGCAAACAATCGGTCGCAGAGCATTTCTTACACATAGTGCGCTCACCACACTGGGCGTGGGCATGCTCGGCTGCGCGCACCGCAACGTTCCGGATCGCGGAGGCGACAATGCCAAGCAGCGCGTCCGCGTACACGTCGCGAACAAGAATCATCCACTCGTTGCCCGCACCGCCGCGATTCTGAAGGACCGCATCGAGCAGCGCTCTTCGGCCCACGTAATCGAGTCAACCGGCGATCCGGGTCTCATCCTGACGGTTGATGACGCACTATCCGCTGAGTCATTTCGCATCGATGCCCACGATACCGCGATCCGCGTCTGCGGCGGATCGCCATCGGGCCTGCTGTACGGCGTCGGAAAATTTCTGCGCACGTCAGAGTATGCGGGCGGAGAGTTCAATGCGTCCGCATGGCGCGGGACTTCCTCGCCCCGTGGTTCGCTTCGCGGCATGTATTTCGCCTCGCACTTCCACAATTGGTACCACCAGGCGTCTCCGCCTGAAATCGCGCGTTACATGGAAGACTTGGCGCTGTGGGGCGTGAATGCCGTCAAGGTAATCTTCCCGATGATCAACCTGCACGACTGGGACGATCCCCAGGCCGCCTCCGCGATGGAAATGCTGCGCACGTACGCGAAAACCGCCCACGAGTTGGGCATCCAGTTCGCCACCGGCGTAAACAACACCATGTTCATCGGCGCCCCGAAAGAAATCCGCGCGACGCCCCTGCCGGACCCCACACGCCGCCGCGGCAACAGCGGACATCCAATTTGCCCAAGCGTTCCGGAAGGCCATGCGTACCTCATGCGCAACGCGCGTCGTTTGTACGAGGAACTCTCGGACGTCGGACTTGACATCGTCGTGTTCTGGCCCTACGACGAGGGCGGGTGCGCGTGCGCGAAGTGCGCGCCGTGGGGATCGAACGGCTATCTCAATATCTCGCGCGACTTCGCGGAACTCGGCCGCAATTATTTCCCCAATCTAAAATCGGTCCTCAGCACATGGATGTTCGATACGCCGCCCGAAGGCGAATGGCAAGGTCTGGCGGACAGTCTCGCCAAAGGAAACGAATGGCTCGATTACATCCTCGCCGATTCTCACGAAGACTTCCCGCGCTATCCGCTGGACCACGGCGTGCCCGGCAACCTGCCCCTGCTCAACTTCCCCGAGATCAGTATGTGGGGCAACTCGCCGTGGGGAGGCGTCGGCGCCAATCCGCTGCCTTCGCGCTATCAACGTCTGTGGGACCAGGTAAAGGACGTGGTCCAAGGCGGGTTCCCGTACAGCGAGGGCATCTACGAAGACATGAACAAGGCCGTCGTCGCGCAATTCTATTGGGACCCCGATCGGACCTCGCGCGACACATTGGCGGAATACATCGCGTACGAATTCGGTCCGGGCGTAACCGAAGATGTGCAGGTCATCGTCGCGGATTTAGAACTCGCCGCGAGCGCGTCGTATCAAAAGAAGCCGGTCGACACGGCCGCCGTGCTGCGAGCCGCACAGCTCGCGGAAAACGTGCACGGCCGTCTGCCCGATTGGGCCAAACGCAACTGGCGCTGGGAAATCCTCCACCTCCGCACAATCCTCGATCGCGAACGGTTCGCAGGCGGCGGCCTCGAATCTCCCGCCGCGGACGCCGCGATGCTGCGGCTGGTCGAGCTTTACCACTGCGAGATTGAAACCGACGATCCGTATCACCACCGTGTGCGCCCACCCTTGAAACGCGCCGTCGATCGCCAGGGAAGACGCTAAACGAAGGAGGACCCTCGAACCGTGAGAATGAGACTTGCCCGCGCACTACTGCTCGCAAGCGCCACGACGGGCCTGTTCGCCGCGCACGCCGCCACGCCACGCCCCGAGCCGCCAGCACGCGATCCCCACACGCCGGGATACGTCGAGGCAACCGAACTGCCCGACGGCGCGGTCCCTCCCGTCAATGCAAATGGCAATTTCATCATCGGCCCCACGCACAATCCCGCGCCGGAGATGATCGTCCGCGACGATGTTCCACACGGCACGATTCACGAACTCGTCATGCGATCGACCGACAGCAAAATCTATCCCGGCATCGCGCGCGACAAAGATACCTTCGGCGCGCCCGATCCCGACAACCCCGCGAAGCTCATCGTCACCACGAGCCGCCCCGCGCCGTACACGCGCAAAGTCGCCGTATACGTCCCGCAACAATACGTGTTGGGCGCCGAAGCGCCGTTCATCATCGGTGCGGACGGCCCCGATCCGCTTTTGTTTACCGCGCTCGACAATCTAATCGCGCAAGCGCGCGTCCCGGTCATGATCGCCATCTCGATTGGCAACGGCAGTGGCGACGCCCAAGGCAGCCAACGCGGCCTCGAATACGACACCATGTCCGGCAACTACGCGGAATTCGTCGAGACCGAAGTGTTGCCGCTTGTCGAAGCCAGGTGCAATGTGATACTCACGAAAGACCCCAACGGCCGCGCCACGATGGGCTGCAGTTCCGGCGGCGCCTGCGCTATGATCATGGCCTGGTACCGGCCCGATCTATACCGCCGCGTGCTCTCGTTCTCCGGCACCTTCGTGAATCAGCAATGGCCGTACAACCCCGACACGCCACACGGCGCATGGGGCTTCCACGAAACCATCATCCCGAACAGCCCCGTCAAACCGCTCCGCATTTGGATGCACGTCGGCGACAAGGACCTGCTCAATCCCAACATCATGCGCGACGATATGCACGACTGGGTCCTCGCCAACGAACGCATGGCCAAAGCCCTCGCCGGCAAAGGGTACGCGTACCAGTTCACCTTCGCCCGCAACGCCAGACATTGCGAGCGTAGTGTAAAAGAGCAACTGCTCCCTCAAGCGCTCGAGTATGTTTGGCAGGGGTACCCATTGACCAAACCGTAGGGCGCCATGCACCGGCAACGCGCACGTCCCGACCCTATGTGGCTGTATAACTACAATGTAGTTGTGAACGGGCGCCCGCTTGCCAAAATGCTCGCGCGCTCGTACGATCGGATGGAAACTCCGGCTATACTGTTCATTAACCTCGGGGAGCCTTTTGGATCATGTCAACCAGTCGGCGCCAGTTTATCGCCGGAACGCTGACTGCCGCTGCTCTCGGCTCGTTCGCCCCGGGCCGTGCGGCAAATACCAAGCCTCGCATCAAGATCGGCGCGTGTGACTGGTCCATAGGTATGACGGCAAACCCGGCGGCGCTTGATATAGCCAAGACGATTGGCCTCGACGGGGTGCAAGTAAGTCTTGGAAACCTGGCCAACGACATGCACCTTCGCCGCACCGAAATGCAGGACCAATACAAAGCCGCAGTCGCGACGACGGGCATCGAAGTGTTGTCGCTTGCCATCGGCGAACTAAACAACATTCCATACAAAAGCGATCCGCGCACGATCGCCTGGGTCAGCGACAGCATCGACGTTTGCGGGGCGCTGGGTTGCCGCGTGGTGCTGCTCGCGTTCTTTCACCACGGCGACCTTCGCAATGACCCCGCCGGCACGGACGAAACCGTGCGGCGCCTTAGGGACGTCGCTCCCAAAGCCGAGAAGAAGGGCGTCGTCCTCGGCATCGAAAGTTGGCTCAGCGCCGAAGACCATATGCGCATCATTGACCGCGTCGGCTCGCCGTCGGTCAAGGTCTATTACGACGTCGCCAACTCGACCGAGCGTGGCTACGACATCGACAAGGAAATCCGTTGGCTTGGCAAACAAGGGCAAATATGCGAGTTCCACATGAAGGAAGACGGCTCGCTGCTCGGCGAGGGTCGCGTCGATTTCGCCAAAGTCCGCGCCGCGATTGACGACATCGGTTACTCGGGCCCGGTGCAAATTGAAGGCGCCGTCCCGCCCGGCGGCGACGTCATCGAGAGCTACATCGCGAATCGCAAGTATCTGCAACGCACCTTCGCGCCGGCCGAAACGTCAACGAATTGACGGTCGATCCTCTTGCATTGGAATCTCGCTGCTTGAATACTACTACTGATTGGCGCGGAGGGTATGCAGATGCGCATTCGAATCGTATTGCTTTGCTGCCTGGTTTCGGCCGGTTGCGCCACCAACGACAATGCACGATCGGCGGAGGTTGTTCGCCTGCGGTTTGTACCGGGATCGCCGCCAACGAACGGGCTTGAATCCTCGCGCGGGGCCGTATGGACCTCGTTCTCCGAGTGGCCCGGTTCCAGGGGCGAAACCATCATGCTCATGGGTTCGGCCGCCATCGGGGACAAGTTTCCGGTTGCCCACCGCAACGGCCCCGGTCTGTTTGAGATATTGCTGAAGGATGGCGACGACAGTCACGTCGTTCTCGACATCATCTCGAGAATGGAAACCACGTCCATCGATCTGCGAAGGGACGACTCCGCCAAGGTGCTGGTTGCCGGAACGGAATATACGATTTCCTATCCGTCGCAGGAAGTAGCGGCAAGCGAGGGCAAATCGACTACCAACAAAGCCACGATTTTTGTAGCGACGCCCAAACCGAAACAGTCCCCCGCATAACCCGTCCTACTTTCCGGCGAAGTCGCGATATTCCCGGCGCTCCGACTCGAACGCCCGCGACGTACAGTACACTTTCACTTCCTTTGGTTGCAGGCGGACGATGATCTCGCCGCCCGAAACGCGGTGGGTTTCGTCTCCGTAGAGCAGCATCACGTCGCGTCCGTCTATTGCACTTAAGCCCGAGATTTCGACGCCCATCCGCGCGACACCGTCTTCGTTCACGATCGCGATAAGCCAGTCCTCGCCGGATCGCCGCACAATCATGTGAACACCCAGGCCGGTTCGCTCGTCGGTCAGTTCGATCAGTTCGAGTTTCACACCGGCTTCGTCCTGCGCGACCAGGAAGGAGTTGAGCGCGGCCAATTCCGATACCAGCGAATAAATCGACCAACGGCACGCATCGGATTTCAGATAGTGCGAGCCCCAGTACATAATGCCTCGCGCACCGTGAGCAATAACGTCGTATGCCATGAACCGCGATTCGGCAAATGCCGGGTACGCGTTGCCGCGGTCGGCATACTCCGCGCCGAGTTCGTCCCACGAAAACGCCTGCAGCACCATCCACACCGGTTTGCCCTTGGCAATCTGCATCCAACGGTCTGTCGCGCTGCCCATGCGTTCGATATTCCGATCCGATGTCTTCACCGGATAGATATCGCAGCCCACGACATCGATGAACGGCAGGTACTGCCGCACAAATCTTGCATCGCTGCGGAGCGCCTCGTTCATCCACACGGGCCTGCGCTTTCCGTCAATCGAACGGATCAACTCGGCGGAGGCGCGCATATTCGGAATAATCCTTGCCGCTTCGGACTCGGAGTATTCGATTGCGCGCGGCGTCTGCTCCCACCATTCATTGGCGTTTTCGTATACCCCCATCGACTTGTGCAGGCCGCTGAATGCGGTAAAGTTCCAGACCACCTCGTCCGGGCCCTCCCACACCGCGAGCGCCGGGTGGTCCACCAGTTCGGCAACCTGCCTGCGCAACTCATCAGTCACGCCGGTGTGCAGCGGAAGCGGAACCCAGCCCAGCATGCCCACCGCCTCGACCCGATCCAGGTCCGCCCGTGAACCACAGCGGATGATGTTGGCGCTGGCGTCAGCCATCGCGCGCAGGCCCGCATCGTCCCCCGGCAGTTCGTAGAAACCAATCGGGAACAGGGCCTTCCCATCTTTTACGAGGAATCCGCCGAAATCCGAGTCAGCGGACGCCGCAACGGAAATCAACACCCCCACAAGCGAGACGAAGAAAGTAATACGATGACGCATAAGCCCCCTTACGCGGGTTCCACCCGGTCGCCGGACATTAGCGTAATACCCTTCAATCCGGCAAGTATAGATAGGGGGTGGCGGCGGAGAAAACTATTGACAAAACGCCGCGCCGTTGGTAATCTATTGACAAGCTCGGCGGGCCAATGCTGCGCCGTGCGATGGCACTCGACTTGGTTGAACCGCCTTAGGAGGTCGTTCTGGTATGAAGCACATTAGGCAAATCTCGAAGCAAACTCCCCGTAGCGCGGCCGTCTGGCAGGATGTCCTATGCACGGTTGCAGCAACGGTGGTGGGCCTACTCACGGTCAAGGGCGGCGGCATTCCCCTGCTCACGTGGGTTGACGACAAGTGCCAACCGAGCACCTTGCTCGAGTCGTAAATCCGTACGAGTTCGTTCGACGCCCTTGACACCGCAGGCATGCGCTTGTGGTGTCTTTTGTTTTGTTTGGTGCCAGAGTGATTGGGTATCGAACGCGTCTATTATGTCTTGCATTTCTGTCAATAATTTACTATACTTCCACGGGAAGTCATAGGACATTCGGAGCGCATCGTGATCCAACAGATCCGCGCCAAACAGGAACGTGTCATCGAGGCCGTGCGTCGCGGACTCGAAGGTTTGGCTGCTGTCGAGTTTATCCAGCAAAGCGGATATGCCATGACGCCCGCGGGGATCGTAAAGCACCTGCGTGCGATGGGCGGACGCGGGCACATCCAGGACCTCATTCATGAGGGCATGTCCAATTTCGAGATTTTGCAGGGCTGCTTTCCGGAAGACGACCTGAGCCACATGAAACCGGTACCGCCGTCACAAGAGGAGTTATTTGCGCATGGCGGAAGCTCCTCGCTGCACCCAATCGCGCCCCACCCCACCAACATATACGAGTTGAGGAAAATGGCCATCAAAGTACCCGCCGATCTCTACGAAGCAATACGGCTGGCCTCAAAAGCCGAAGGTAAGAGCCAGAACGATCTCATCGTCGACGTGCTCACCACCGCGCTCTCCCGCGTTCCGTTGCACGGAGGCGAAGAGCATCCTGCCAGCGACTACGACTAACGCGTTTTCAAAATCGATACTGCGGCCACGCAAACGGTTTTGCGGTCCCGGTTCCCGAACCTGAACACTCCTTTCCGTCCACGCGCGTATCGCGAATCCGCTTTCCTTTGACCCTGCCTCGGGTAGATCATATTGGGGGCCGATAGGCGAGGAGGGTCTGTCATGTTTCTATACCTCATGCAACACGGCGATGCCGTCGCCAAGGACGTAAATCCCGACCGTCCGCTAAGCGAACAGGGCAGGGCTCATGTAGAACGCGTAGCGAGATGTGTTGCCGCAGCCGGGGTGCAAATTCCTCAGGTGTGGCACAGCGGCAAGACGCGCGCGCGCGAAACGGCGGAAATCTTGGCCCGTGCAACGGGCGGGACTGTTGAAGAGCGCGATCGACTGCGGCCGGACGACGATATTCGGTCCGCGCTGAAGCAGATCGCGCAGGCAAAGTGCGATGTGGCGATCGCAGGCCACCTCCCCCATCTTTCATTGCTGGCTGCCGAGCTATTGCGCGCAAAAGGTGGCCACAATCCGATTCAATTTCAACGCGGCGGAATCGTCGCGCTCGAATGCGCCGGCGAAGAACAGTGGCGCGTGCGTTGGATGATTGTGCCGGAACTGCTGCGCGATTGACGCGGCGCGGCCGCCTCAGCCCTGTTGTGCGAGTTGAAGCATTGTGGCCGATACATTCTGCAACGCGACAACATGGTGCGCGGCGCCACGGGCGATGGCTTCCTTGGGCATGCCGAACACTATGCTCGTCGCTTCGTCCTGTGCAATGGTCAGCGCGCCCTGCTCCTTCATTTTGAGCATTCCATCCGCGCCGTCAGCGCCCATACCCGTCAACAATACGCCCACGGCGTTCTTGCCTGCATACTTCGCGACGGACTTGAACAACACGTCTACCGACGGACGATGGCGCGAAACGAGCGGCCCCTGCTTCACGTTCACGCAGTAGACCGCGCCGTTGCGGCGGAGCAGCATGTGGTAGTTGCCCGGCGCAACGAGCACCCGGCCGGGCACGACGGTGTCGTTGTCTTCAGCTTCCTTGACTTCCATGGCGCAGAGTTCGTTCAGGCGGTTCGCGAACGAGCGCGTGAAGTGTTCCGGCATGTGCTGCACGACGACGATGCCCGGCGCATCGGGCGGCAAACTGGTCAGTATCGTAGTCAGCGCATCGGTACCGCCCGTCGACGCTCCGATGGCGATGACTTTGTGCGTCGTGCGCGACATCGAGAGCCGTTGCGGTACACCCGCGCCCGGCGCCTTCCCTTCGCGCTTGGCGACAATCACGCGCGCGGAAGCTTTTATCTTGTCGACAAGTGCGACCGACATGTCCCCGACCGTATACGAGGCGCCCGGCTTGCACATGACCTCGACCGCGCCGGCATCCAAGGCTTCGAGCGCCAAGTCGCCGCCCTTGGGAGTGAGCGAAGACACGACAATGACGGGCATCGGATGATGGCGCATCAGTTTGCGCAAAAACGTCAGCCCGTCCATACGCGGCATTTCGATGTCCAGGGTTATGACGTCGGGCGCTAACGCCACGATCTTGTCGCGGGCAACGTAGGGATCGGGTGCGGTACCCACCACTTCAATGTCGGGGTCGCGCGCAAGCTCGCGCGATAGAATCTCTCGAACGAGCGCAGAATCGTCTACCACGAGTACACGAATTCGCTTGCCCATCGAGAAAGTTGAGGCAGCGGTTTGACTCACGGCGGAACCTCTTATCTTTTATGCCTCCAATTGGACGCGCATTCGCACTGGCCGTCCGTCTATGGAGAACTGGGCTGCGCTCTCATCGCGCGACAACGCATCCCAGTCCGCGCCGTCCATGGGAGAAATACTTGGAATTGTGAGGTTAAACACCGGCCTGTCGCCGGCCATCGCGGTCAGGATGTGTCCGCACGTGACATTCATCAGCTCCCGCAAGGCGTCGTCGCCGTATTTCTGGGCGTTGTCGGCCTGCGGTTCGAGGCCAAGCAGGTTTCCGGCCATCTCCAATCCGAGCGAACGGCCAATAGCCATCTCAATTGCGCCGTTGCGTTCCCCGGAGAACGCGATCCGCACCAGGACGGCGTCGTGCGGCATTCCCGGAGGGGACACACCCTCGTCCGGGTCCGCGAACATGAACGTCAGCGATTCCAGCATTTGCGGGAACACGTCGTTCACGACGTCCTTGAGATTAGTGTTCATCGTTCACCCCCAACAACTCGATAAACACTTCGCGAAACTTTTCAGGCGTAAACGGCTTGCGGATATAGGCGCGAACCCCTTTTGCCTTGAGTTCTTCAATTCGCGTACTGCTTCCTTCGGTCGACACAACGACAATTGGAATACCTTTGAGATCGTCGTCCGCGCTCATGTGTTCGATTAGTTGCACGCCGGACATCACCGGCATATTGATATCGGTCAGGACGAGATCGATCCAGTTGTGCTTCAGCACGTCAAGCGCTTCTTGCCCGTCTGCCGCCGTGAACAACTCCTTGAGCGGAACATCCGCCATTCGCATGGTCTTCTCGATGATTGCCCGGACGGTCTCCGAATCGTCGACGACCAGAACGCTTACTGACATAGTGAGTCCCCCCTATCTAATTGAAGATCGCGCATATCTCTTCAAGCGAACTCAGCACGTCGCTCGCTACGATTTCGAGAACGTCTGGAACAACCTTGAGCCGATCCAGCGACTCGATGCACACGGAATAGTTCATGCCGTCCGTGGACGACGACGTACCGCAAATCCGCGCAACGTGTTCGCCGACGTGGACGAGGTCCACAACCGTCTTGTCCTCGTGCGGAAAGCGGTTGGGGGCGTGGTGCCAGCGCACCGCATCGACTACGATTTGCGGTAACTTCCAGTATTCGAGCAGCGCCGCCCCCACCTCGGCGTGGTCCGTGCCCAGTACCTGTTGTTCCGCCATCTCGAAAGAGATGCTCTCGCGATACGCCTTTAACACGATCGGCGCCGAGTTGACCTCGAGATACGTGCCCAGGACGATCTTGCCGAGATCGTGCAGCAGCCCCGCCGTATAGGTCGCATCGGGTACGCGCATGCTCAACCGTTTGGGCAAGTACTCGACGGCCAGGGCGGTCGCCGCGCTGTGGCGCAACAAACCGTTGCGCGGAAGATCGTACCCGCGAATTTCCTTTTGCGCGATCGGCGCGACCGCCGAGGTCATCGCAATTTGAAACACGCGCTTGAACCCAAGCCGGACAACGGCCTCGCGAACGCTATTGATCGCGCTGCCGGTCCCAAAATGCGCCGAGTTGGCGAGGCGCAGCAAATTGGTCACGAGACCGGGATCGTATTCCACCGTCCGCTGCACGTCCTCGATTTGCGTTTCCGGATTGTTGGCCAGCGCCAGCATTTGCGTCGCGGACGTCGGAAGCGACGTAATCGACGAAACGCGCGCCAGAATCTCCTCGCGTTGGCTCATAGCTCGCGCTCCGTTCCGCCGGACCGGATCGTCGTCTTCCCGTTCGAGATACACAGGGTCATCGTTCGCGCAATGGTCCCGCCAACGTCCTCCGCCGCAATTAGGATTTCGTTTTTCCACAATACCTTGCGTAGGACCGTATAGTTGCGCTCGCCGATTTTGAACATTCCATTGTCGTTGAGCGGCGACGCCGCGCCGGCAACCTTCGCGATCATGCGCTTGCGCGTTCCACCCTTGTCCAACAACGACTGAATCAATGCGGGGACGCCGGTGTCCGTGAACATCTGCGGGTTCTGCTGCGCCTTCGTCGGGTCGAGCCGCGATAACGGCAACATGCAATGTATAAGCCCGCCGACGCCGGCGTCCGGGTCGAAGAGCGCCACACCGATGCACGACCCGAGCGAATACGTGACCAGCGTATCGCCGGGGTTCTTGGAGACTTTCATTTCGGATATCCCAACGGTCAGTTGCATGGAGAATTCTCCCCGCCTCCCAGCCTTGGCCGTTTCCATTGTACGTTGCTGCTCCTTCTCATTTGACATACACCGATGGCCGGACTGGTCTAAATCCCGTGTCCAATCCGGTGAGGCTCTCCGCGTGACCAACCATCAAGTACCCGCCTGGCTTCAACAATCTGTGTATCTCGGACACGAGCCGCGTACGCACGTCGCTATCGAAGTAGATCATCACATTGCGGCAAAACACTGCGTCAAACGGCCCGCGCATGGGAAACGGCGGTGCAGACAGGTTGAGGCGTCGAAACACAAGGAGCGTGCGAAGCGTGTCCCTCGCTTCGAACACGGCCTGCCCATTTTCGCGAACCTCCTCGAAGTATTTGTGCCGCAAATCGTGCCTTACCCCGGACATGCGGTTTCCGTCGTAGCGCCCCTCTTGGCACTTCTGCAAAACCCGAGTCGATATGTCCGTTGCCAGTATCTTCACGTCAACACCCAGACTGCCAATGGCTTCGTTGACGGTGATCGCCAACGTGTACGGCTCTTCCCCCGTCGATGCGGCGGCGCACCAAATACGAAACCGGCGCTGTCCCTGCGCTTTCCACGCAGCAAGCATCCGGGTCAACATGTCGAAGTGAATCGGTTCGCGGAAAAAGCTCGTATAGTTTGTCGAGATTGCATCGATAAACCGAACCAATTCGGCGCCCGTCGTGTCCTTCACGACGGCGTTGTAATACGCTTCTTGCGACTCGATATTCAACGCGCACATGCGTTTCGCAATGCGGGCGGAAACGAGTGCTTCTTTCTGGTCGCCGAGTGCTATTCCGCATTTTTGATAGATCAGTGACCGAAACTTGTCGAAGGTCTTTCGTTCCACGCGAGTCTACATCCAGTCCACATCGTGCTATGCGTACCAATCCCCCGTCCTGACATTCGTTGTCTTCAACACCGCCAACTCCCCCGTGCCCGTGTCGAAGACAATCTTCCTGCCCAACGGTCCGCCGGTGTCTTCCGCCAATATGGTGATTTGCCTGCGGGACAACGCCTCGCGGGCCGCCGCGACATTGCGCTCGCCCAGCGTTGGGGATCGCTCCCCCTCCGGCGCGCCGCCGCCCAGTATGTGCGCAACCACGTTGGCCTTCTCGCACCCGGCGTCCTCCATCAACTTGACGAGCGCGGTAATGCCCGCGTTGCCGTACACGGGCGTCGCTTCGCCTTTGTCTTGTGCGGCAGGTTTGATGAAGTGGTTCATCCCACCGCATTTGTTCCGTTTGTCCCACAAGCATACCGCAACACAACTGCCGACGACGGCCCGAAGCAAGGTCGCTCTCTTGCTGAAATACACGTAGCCGGGCTCCACGTAGTAGGTATGTCGTTTTATTAAGTGCATGTCGAACCGAGCGCGCGCTGCATGAACTTCCAGTTACGACGCCTTGGCCAGCACCTCCTGAATTTTCGAAACGATGGTAGTCGATTCGAACGGTTTGATGATGTAGTTGTTGGCGCCGGCTTTGAGGGCCTGAATCACTCGGCTCTTTTCCGCTTCCGTCGTCACCATGATGATCGGCATCGTCTTGCCCGCTGCTCGAATCGCGCGGACCGCGTCGATACCGAGCATGTTGGGCATGTTCCAGTCCATCAATACCAGGTTGTAGTCAGCCGCCATCACCGCCTCGACGGCCTCCTTGCCGTCCGAGGCCTGGTCGACCTCCGTAATGTCCGCGCGCCCCAGTGCTCCGATGAGTACCTTGCGCATGACTGCGGAATCGTCGACTACCAATGCTTTCATCCGATGTATCCCCTCACATAGGTGTGGTTTCGAACGTCACGCGCAGATTGAAACTGCCCAATTCGCTCTTGAATGGCACTTCGAGCCACACCGACTTCGATGGGTACTGCACGTCATAGCGCTCGCCATGCACCACCGTCGGCAAACTCAGGTCGAGCGGAGTGTCCGCGTTCGCATTCAACTTTGCCTTCGCGCTTCCCGCCACCATGTTCACGACTTCGGCCACGCCGTCCGAGACGGTATCGTCCAGTTGATTCACCGGCGCGCCGAGCATTCTGCCGACGATCGCCAGCGCCGTAGATTCCGGAAACCCGATTGACACTGTGCCGCGCGTCGGCCCGCTGATTCCAATGATCGCGAGTATGTGGTTCGGATGCGCGCCGCCGTCGGTAACGCCAATGGGGCCGCGCTCCACGGTCCCTTTCAGCATCGTTTGAAAAAGCTCGTAGACCGCCTCGATGAACGGGTTGATATGTCTGGCTTGCATGTACTCCTCTCCACCGCGTTCGCGAACACGGTCAGACTAAGCGTGCGCCGCTTCGTCAAGGTTCGCCAGCTCCCCCCACGAAAGTACCTTGTCGATGTCGAGCAGTATGACTACTTTGGACGCAACCTTTCCGATCCCGAGAATGAACTCTGTCCGAATGCCGGACCCAAACTGGGGCGCCGGCTCGATTTGATCGCCGGTAATCGCCACTACCTCGGCGACGGCGTCGACGATGATTCCCATCGTGATTTTCTGGGCCGCGCCCGACACCTGCACGACGATAATGCACGTCATGCCAGTGTCATCGATCCGCTCCATCTCGAACTTGGCCCGCAGTTCAATGACGGGAACGACCTTTCCGCGCAAATTGACTACGCCACGAACGAAGTTCGGCGTCCGCGGCACTTTCGTCACGGGCATCATTCCGATGATTTCCCGCACTTTCAGAATTTCGATGCCATACACTTCCGGGCCGAGGCAAAACGTCAAGTACTGGCCCGCACGATCGTGCGCCGCCACGTGGCCGCCCGCGGCAACGGGTGCGTCTGCAACTGCATTCGTCATAACATCGTCCTCCAGTCCCGCGTGGTCACGGCCACAACTGTTGATATCGCCGGGGCCATTCCGTCACGCCGCGGAACCGCATGCCTGCATTCCAAGCGCCCCAGCCCCGTTCTGTGCCATACGAACAACTCCGCCCACGTCGACAATTAGCCCGACCGTTCCGTCCCCCATAATTGCACCACCGGCGATTCCGTCAATTCCCTTCATCGCGTCGCCAAGCGACTTGATGACGATCTGCCGCTGACCCAGCAGTTCATCTATCATGAGGCCCACCTGCCTGCCCTCGTCTTCCAGGATCAACACGAGAGCGTTCAGCGGATCGGTCTCGGCGCCCTCGATCTCGAACAGGCGATGCAATCGGAACAGGGGAATGTGCCTGCCCTGTAGCGTCAACATTTCGACGCGATCCACCACTGTGTTGAGGTGCTCCGGATTTGGTTTGATCGATCGATGCACCGAAAGCGTCGGTACGATGTATCGCTCGCGCCCGACACGAATGACCATTCCGTCAATGATCGCAAGTGTCAACGGCAGGCGTATGCTGAATTTGCTGCCAACGCCGGGTGTGCTCTGTATGTCGATCTGCCCGCGCAACGATTCGACGTTACGGCGCACCACATCCATACCCACGCCCCTGCCGGAGACGTCGGTAATTTGTTTCGCCGTCGAGAATCCTGGTTCGAAAATCAGACCGAAAACCTCGCGATCGGACAGAGCGTCTCCATCGCGCACGAGCCCACGCTCCCTGCCTTTTGCGAGAATAACTTCGCGATCGAGACCGCGCCCGTCGTCTTCGACCTCGATGTATATGCTGCCTCCTTTATGAAACGCCCGGAGCGTCACATGGCCGGTTTCGGTCTTGCCCACTCCCACACGTTCCTCGGGCGTCGCTTCGAGGCCGTGGTCGACAGCGTTCCGCACCATGTGAACCAGCGGATCACCGATCTTGTCCACAACCGTCTTGTCAAGCTCGGTATCCTCGCCTTCCGTAACAAACTCAACGAACTTCCCCGATTTCTTGGCAAGGTCCCGGACGAGCCGCGACATCTTATGAAACGTCGCGCGCACCGGGACCATTCGCAGCGATGTACCGATTTCCTGAAGTTCGCGCGTAATCTTGTCCAACTGATTGACTCGGCGCGCGAGCTGTTGCGATGTGACCTTCGACAGCTCCGTCGACTGCGAGACCATCGATTCGGCTATCACCAATTCGCCGATCAGATCGACCAGTTTGTCCAGACGCTCCGCATCCACCTTGACCGGCTCGCGTACGTCAACCACCGGCTGCTGTTGACGTTGGCCGCGAAGGGCCCGCGCCACTACTTTTGCGGACACGTCGCCGGCCCGAACAAGTGTCGCCCCAATCGGCTCCGGCGCGGCATTGTGTTGTTTTCCGATGGCTCGGTATATGTCGTCCGTTCGCGCCATCCCGCTCGCAACGAGGATCTCGCCCAGACGCCGCGTATAGCCTTCGCGCTTTTGAATCTCCAGAGCTTGGTTTAGCTGCGCCCTCGAAATCACGATCTCGCGGACCAATAATTCGCCCAATGGCGGCGCCTCGGCTCGCACCTGCGCCGCCAACGCCGATTCCACCGTCGAGCGCGTCGCATTTCCCGCGCTCTCCAGAATTTCGCCAACCCGCTTTCGCTGCCCCTTCGCCGCTATGGCGTCGCCGGACTGAAGCGCCGGATGCCCCGTTACGGCAGCATGCAGGCGCGCCACCAACGCGCCCACTCCATCTTCGGAAGCCAGTACTGCACCCGATGAAAGCGCACAGTCGACATTCGCGACCAACCGCTTCATCATGTCCACGGCATCGAATGTTAGGTCGATATAGTTGCCTTGGAGGTCTAGTTCTCCTTTGCGCGCCTTGTCAAGCAGGTTCTCCGCCTCGTGGGACAACGATTGAATCTGTTCGAGCGCGAGAAAGCCCGCCACACCTTTTATCGTATGGAACGCGCGGAATACCGCATTAATGGCGTCGCTGTCTCGCGGGTCGGTCTCGACGTTCAACAAATGTATGTCCGCGTTGTCGAGGTGTTCGCGCGCCTCCGCCACAAACTCGCGCAGCAAGTCCGGGTCAGTTTCCGATGGATGCTCGACGCGCGCTTGCGTTTGCAGTTCGCCGTCATGCGTTTCGATCGGTTCGGTCCCAAACCGCGTCAAGAACGGTTCCGGACTCCCGGCGTCGTCCCCCTTGCCTTCGCACGCGGCAATGCTGCGTCGCACCCACTCGATTGCATCGAGAATCCCACCGGGTAATTGATCGCCCCCGGCGCGATCGATCGCGTCCTCCGTTGCACGGAGCGCCGCTGACATTTGGTTAAGCCCAACAAACGCCGCCTCCGCTTGAAGCGTATGTATCGCGCGCCGGACCTGGCTCACGATTCGGGACGCTGGGTGCCTTTCCGCTTGGACGATGAGCGGTTCAATCTCCGAGAGCGTGTTCTTGGCATGGCTAATGAACTCTGGCAAAAGCGAGCGGTCCGATACGGTGCCGGTTGTCTGACTCTTTCCCCGCGTTGCGGGGTCAGCCCCTGTCTGTTGGGCGCCGGCGCCAAGCAGTTCGGCCGGGAATCGCGCATCCGAAGCGGAGCAGCCGTCGCGGGCAACGTGTTGAATCGCACTCAGGCATTGAATAATGGTGTCCGCGGCGGCCGCGGGCTCTGGCACCTCTCCCAAAACAAGGCGCTCGATCAGTTCGCATGCCCCACGCAATGCACTCGCAGGTGCCGTCAGATTGCACCGATCTGCCCACGCCGCGAGTTCCAAAAATTCGTCATGCGCTTTGGCGAAGATATCGATGTCGGACGCATCGGCAAGTAGAAGCGCCTCGGATAGTACCTCTATTCGTGCAAGTAGTTTAGAATTATCCACTTAAGCAGGTTAGCCTTTGTTAAGACTCCGAGCGCTCACCATACGGACAGGCATTACTTTCCCTAAGCATTAGCACAAAAACCACAATATCATGCGGGGTTTTCGGTGTCAACTTATATTTCGTATGCGATCAAAACTTTGAACACAATATGTTGTGTTTGATCACACGCGGCAATGCGGATCGCGGTGCGCGGGGAGTCAGCGCCGGGAGAACGAACTTCGGTTGGGCAATGCGAGTCTTAAGACTTAAATGGGTACGTTAGCCCATTAGCGCACGGCGGGAGGATTCTTCACGCGATCGGCCTGTATCGACAGGAACCTATGGAACTTCATGTGACGCAACGGATAGTGCACGTCTTTGCTGTTTGCGTGAAAATGTCCGGATTAGACGCCAGTGTCGACAAGCGACTGCCCGGCAACCAACTTTGAGAGCTGGGACTTCAGTTCCTGCCGTAAGACCGGACTGGCCCCAACGTGGATTGCCTCCACGTTGCCGGTCTTGCCGATGAGCACCGTTTGCGGGATCGGATCGACGAGGTAGTGTTGCGCGGCGGTTTTTTCCACGTCCAGGGCGACGTTGGCGGTCAGCTTGAGCTCCTGAAAGAATCTCCGCACATCTTCCGATTCCTCACCGAGATTCACGGCAATAAAGACGACGCCCTTGTCCTTGAATGAATCGGTCACGTCCACGAGCACCGGCATCGAACGCACACATGGCCCACACCACGTCGCCCAGAAATCCAGCACGATCACGTTCTTGCCGAGGTATTCGCTCAAGTCGATCGGTTTGCCGTCGAGACCGTTCAGTGTGAACGAAGGTGCGGCCTTTCCGAGCAGCGCTGCCGCCGGCAGCTTCTCGTCCATACCGAACAGCGCGTCGAATGAAGCTGCCTTCGTGGAAGTGGCCGGCGCCGAAAAAACGAACCGTTCCGGAGGAATGGGGTCGTTGGCAGTCCAACCGGTGAACGTAATATTCAGATCAAGCTTGATCTTGTCGTCGCCGATCAGCTTGGCCCAATCCGGCGTCATTCGCGCAAGAAACGGCCGTTCGCCGGCAGCGATCCAAAGATCGACTTCCATTTCTTCTTGAACGAGCCGGATTCGATGGTGCTGCTTTCCCTCGATCGCCTCCTCGCCGACGTAGCTCGCCTGCGAGACGCCGTCCAGAATTGCCGCGGCGGGATCCTGTCCCATCAGTTCGCCAATAATCGAATTGAATTCGGTCAGGTTGCTCAGAGCGCCCCATTCGAGCGAATCGGCGATGCTGTCCGGAGCGGTTTCCACGACGTACTTGTTCAACTCGGGGATAGATATCGCCAATTCCTTTCCGTTCGAGACGAGATCGACGCCCTCTTTGCTCTTACCCTGCACAAAGGAGATTCGATTCGGCCGCTCGATGGCGACGGCGAAATCGAGCTCGATTCCGCTCTTCCTCTCGTTCATCTCGCGGTCCAACTTCACCGAATACGAGAAGGTCGTGGTCGTGAGCGATTTGTAATATGCGGACATGGCGTTCACCACGTCGCGCACCTTGGGGTCGATGCCGGCCGCAGGCTGCGCGCCGGATTCAAACGCACACGCGATCGCAAACGTGAACAATACCGCCCGCATTCGGGAAGCAATCATCAGGATCTCCTCGTGGAGTGTATTCAGAACGGATTCAGGATCGCGTCATTCGATCGAAGCCGACCCGGTAGACGTACTGCCTGTTGGTGTCACTCTAAAACAAAAACGACGGCGGTCAGGACAGTCGTCCAGAGGCCGTTCTTGTGACCTTCGGCGCTCTGGCAGATGTTGCGGGTTTTGAAGATATGGCCGCTGGCCTTATAAATCTGTTTGCGCTCATCCCAGGCCGCGTCCGGGTCGAACTCGATTCCCAACGTCGTCGCAAGCATTGTAGCCGCAAGGTCTTCGGCATATTCACCGGCGATTGCGCTTTTCTGTCCGTACGCATGGTGTTCCGAAATGTAGCCGTAGTGCGCCTCGTTCTTCGGCTGGGCGAGCCCTACCGCGGCCGAGATCAACCGGTTCGGTTCGCACGTGTCGCTCCGCGACATGACGCAGAACACGATCTGGCCCGGCGACAGGTACTTGAGTCCCTGCTTCTTCGGAATAATCTTGCAGTTGGGCGGGAAAATACTGGACACATAGACCAGATTGAACTTCTCGATTCCCGCGTCGCGCAGCGCACTCTCGAACGACGCCAAATGCTCCTTGTGCGTGCCGACGCCGCGCACAAAAAAAGCCCGCTTCGGCACCATGCTCGAGTAAAGCAGGCTGTTTGACCCGTATTCAACGGCCTTGTCGGCTTTCGCCATTCCTAGCTGTCCTCCGCCATACAACGACTGCGCCCCCACCGGTGCAAATCGGCGCGTAGTATAATGACGGCGTTGGCGCGGCGCAACTCCAATCGCGCCAGTGTGCAGCCGCGGGCGCACTGCGGGCCGGACGAAAGACTAATAGCGAGTTTCGGAAACCTGGGGCGACAGGGTTGCGCGATCCGTCGAAGCTGCGATGGCCGATCTGGGAACGATGAGCAACTTGCGCTCCTTCGGCGCATCGAGTCCGGCGAGCCTCGGGAGCGCGAGCGTGAACGGTTCCGCGCCGCCGCTCGAGAAGGTAAGGCTGCGCCGACGAACATTGGGGGACGGACCCTCGACAACAATCAATAGCCGCTCGCTGTCGCCGATGCACGTCAATCGGTGTCCATACTTCGCGACCGCGTCAAGGAGCGCGTCGTTGAACTTGGCTACACGCTCCGAGTCATAGGCCGGAACCGAACCAGCCGGAAGCGTGATGTCAAAAGAAATATCTTCTGCCGGCCCCGAGAGTCCCGTCGACGAAATCGCTACGCGACGTTTACGATCAAGTTCATCCATACGTATTGTTTTTTCAACGACACTGTCGGTCACCCCGGATTTCGGCCCGCCGTTTTCGGTCCGAGCCGTCCAAATCTCTCGGCGCACCGCGTCGGCGTCTAGAGGGAGACCGTGAGCGCCACCGTCGGCCTTCGAGTACTTTTCCCAGAGGTCGGAAGGAGGCGCGGGAGGCTCTACGGACTCGGTTTGGGGCTCAGGTTCGAATATCGGAAATGAAACAGGCACGTGCATGAGCACCCCCACAGTGGGCAAATACTCGCCTCGAATCCCAGTTCCGAGGGCCGCGCGGAGTCCGGCAGGACCCGCGATCCACTCTCCAAGTCCAGCGTCCGAGAGGCTCTCCTCGATGATCTTGGCAAAAATATCAGGTTGTCGCGTTGATGCTGTTTCCTCCTGGGCATGTGCTTTTAAAATGACGCTCATAAGTAAAATTGATCGGATCAAGAATGCGACTACTTGTCTCGCTGTTTGACCAGGATTCTGAAACGCTTGTCTATGCATGATTAGACGCCTCCTTAAGAAGTAACTCGCAAAAGTGATTTGTAGGAACACCGATAGAACGCTAAACTTCCACTAGGACACTAAGCGGAAACCCGTGTTTCCTCGTTCAGGAATTCGCCCGTGCGATTATCGCGATGATGTCAAATGTATTAAACTGACTATGTCGTGATATCTTGTCGCCGATTCAGCCTGTTGCGATTGGACGAGATTCAACGCTGTCTCACGGAGTTCAGTTTCGAGCGCCGACACGGTATCCGCCAACTGTCCAATCTCGCGGCTCTTTGCTGATTGCTCTAAAATGAAATGGCCCTCGATCTCCGCGATCTTCGCGCTCAGCTCGCGAGGACTAAGCTCGCCACCCGTTGAGCCGAACTCAATCGACGCGTCGCCCCACTCGAGCCGAACGCCGGCCACGGAGAGGCTAAGCAGAAGGAGGGATGCAGCCACGCACAGCCAGCCGATTCGCTCGGCGGTCGATGAAAAACGTTCCCTACGCTTGGAACTTGGCTGGCTTGATGCGACGGATCTCAGGAAGGGCGCATCTAGTCTAGGGGCGGAAACGTCTTCATTCGACCAGGCCCGCACCTGGGTAACGACATTATCGAGACCTTCCTCGGCTTCCGGTGGGGGGCTCGCGGACGAGAGATCATTGTCCAAACCATGCTTTGTCATAGCTTTATGCAGCTCCTAGTAAGTCCGGATTCTTCCATTTGTTTCCGTAGTCTCCGGAGGAGTGCGGACATCCGCGACTTCACCGTGGACTCCGGGGTTGCGGTTACGAGTGCGATTTCGCCATAAGTCAGCCCAAGCTGGAACCTCATAAGCAACAGTTCCTTTTCGGGGGCTGGAAGGGTGTCGAGCGTTTCACGAAGTGTTATTGATTGTTCGCTTTCGATGGCGCGGTTTAGCGCGCTGGATTCCCCGCTAAAGTGCAATCCCGCGGCGCCATCCAGCGTCGCAATCCGGCTGTTCAGGATTTGGCGGCGGGCTACGTGAGTCCGTGCAAGATTCGTCGCGATTCGGGTAACCCACGTTGCGAACGCGTACGAATCATCATAAGTCGATGCACTGCGCCAAACGCGGATCAGCGTCTCCTGACGTAGATCGCACGCTACCTGTACGTCGCCGGTCAGTTTTGTCAGATACTTCACCAGGCGCTGATCCCACCGAAAAGCAAGCGTTTCGAACGCGGTCGCGTCTCCCCGGTCGCGAACGGCGATCATCAGGGCCGTATCTGTCGGATCTGCAGGCAATGGGCTCTCCCGCTCGAACGTCCTCCCTATATACTCCGATACCGGGCATTTCGACGAACGCGAGCGCCAATCTGGATGACAGTGCGATTCCACCGTCTAACGTTGACCGAGCCGCGCGGGCGGCATGGGACGCACACCGGAAACATGATAAACTATTGTCTTTGAAGGAAATTCGGGATACCGTCGCCCGTGTTATCCCGGGGCGCACAGGTTCGCAGGCACCCGTTGTGGCGCTACTCGGTCGTGTGGCGCAAACCGTAGACTGGGAATATGACGACTCCGAAGGCATACATACAGACTTTTGGCTGCCAGATGAACGAGCACGACTCGCACCGCATGGTCGAGGTGCTGGCGCGTAGCGGGTACTCCCTGACCGAGGAGGTAGACGAAGCCTCGCTCGTGATCCTCAACACCTGTTCCGTGCGCCAGAACCCCGAGAACAAGGTATACAGTCTGCTCGGGCGGCTGCGCCGACTGAAGCGAAATGGTAGAGATGTCATCATTGGCGTCGGCGGATGCGTGGCGCAACAGGAGGGCGAAAGAATTCTTGAGCGTGAGCGCTGCGTGGACATAGTGTTCGGGCCGGACAACTACTTCCGCTTGCCGGAGATGATCGCGCAGGTCCGCCGGGGCGAGCGCGTGCTGATGACCAAGTGGCTCCCCCGCGCCGCGAACCGGGTACAGAATTTTGTGCCCGAGGAATGGGTCGAGGCGGGGCACGTCGACGGGTGCAAGGCATATGTCTCGATTACCAAGGGTTGCGACAATTTCTGCACGTTCTGCGTGGTGCCGTATACGCGCGGGCGCGAAGTTAGCCGCGAGGCGGACAACATACTGCGCGAAGTGCGCGACCTCGTAAACCGGGGCGCCAAGGAAATCTGGCTCTTGGGCCAGAACGTGAATTCGTATCGCGCCCACGGCGTGGGCTTCTATGAATTGTTGGATATGGTGTCCCGGGTGGAAGGATTGAAGCGCGTCCGGTTCACATCGCCGCACCCGAACGATTGGAACAACCGGCTCTCGGACTTGATGGCCGAACGGAAGACTATCTGCAACCACCTGCATCTGCCGTTTCAGGCGGGCAGTGATCGCGTGCTCGAAGCAATGAACCGGAACCATACAATCGCGCAGTACCTCGATAAGGTTCGGTACATGCGCTCGATCAATCCCAAGATCGAACTGACGACGGACCTGATCGTGGGTTTCTCGTCGGAAACGGACACGGAATTCGAGGAGACACTGCGCGTCCTGGAGGAGGTGCAGTTCAGCCAGATATTTCCGTTCAAGTATTCGCCGCGACCCGGCACGAAAGCAGAGAAATGGGTGGACGATGTCCCGCGCGAAGTGAAGGAAGACCGGCTGGCACGCGTCATCGCGCTGCAAGGGCAAATCACCGATGCCCGCATGGCGGCCTATGTCGGTACGGAACAGGACGTGCTCATCGACGCGGCAAACCCGCGTCATCGCGGCGCTATGAACGGGCGAACGGACGGTTTTCGCCCCGTGACGGTACACGACTGCGACGCAGATATCGGCGATCTGGTGTCGGTGCGCATTTCTGACTACAAACAGCACTGGCTGGATGCGCAGTCATTGGCCGAGGCGATGGCATAAACGCGCGCGCGGATTGCCGCACTTCAAACCGGCCGTCGCCGCAAGTAGATGATGACTCCCGATTCGATAGACGAAAATGTCAAGGCGGGCGTTTATTCCGTCCGGCACGGGATTGGCGTATGGGTGCGCGACACGCACACGTTAATTCGTTTTGAGGGGAAGGATGTCGCGACATGGCTCCAGTCACAGACGTCGAATGACGTCGCGGCGCTGCAGTCCGGGCTGGGGCACGCGAACACAATCCTAGATCGCAAGGGACGCTTGCAGGCGCATTTCACCTTGCATCGCTGGGACGACGAGTACTGGCTGGTCGTGGAGAAGCAGCAAGCCCCGCGCCTGATTGACCAGCTCGATTCGCATCTGTTCATCGAAGATGTCCGCATGGCGGACGCGGGGGACGAAGTCGAGCAGGTACTCGTGCAGGGTCCACGCGTGGTGTACTTCTTGTCAACCTTGCTGGACACCGATAAGGCCACCGCCTCCGAGTTGCTGCCTGCAGAGAAGTATGGGTGCCATCCCATCGAATTGTGCGGGTTCCAGGTGCTCGCGTTCCGAATCTCCGAGACCGGTGAGGATGGCTATCTCTTCGTCACGCAACTCGGCGAGGCGCGTCCGTTGCTCGATAGACTGCTGGAAGCAGGAAGACCATTCGGCGTTTGCGAAGTTGACGATGACGCACGCGAGGTACTGCGCATCGAGGCGGGCATTCCACGGTTCGGAATCGACATGGATACCTCGAACCGCCTGCCCGAGACAACGCTCGAGCGCGAGGCGGTCAGTTATGAGAAAGGATGCTACCTCGGCCAAGAGGTCATCGCGAAACTGCGCGCCTACAGTTCAGTGAAGATGGCGTTGGTCGGGCTCGAACTCGAGGCGGGCGAGTTTCCTCCCTTCGATTCGACATTCTATTTTGGGGGATCCGGGATTGGCGTGCTGAAAAGTGCCGCCCACTCCCCCACTCTCGAAAGGACGATCGCGCTGGCTTATCTGGACCGCGACCGCCGCGCGCCCGGTTCAGTGATAGAACTGCACGCGCAAGACGGAAAGCCGTTCACGGCTCGCGTCGTCGTGCTGCCCTTCTACGCGGCGCCAACTCGGGAGGAACGCGCGCGCGCCGCGTACGAGGACGCCTTGCAGCGCTTCGAACGTGACGCGCATGACGAGGACGATTCGGCCATCGCTCTGCTGCGTGAGGCGGTGCTCCTCTCCCCCGCGTTCGAGGATGCGTACGAGGCGCTCGGCGTGATCCTCAACCGGCACCATCGCGTGGACGAAGCGATCCGCTACATGCGGATTCTCGCGCGCCTGAATCCCGATTCGGTCATGGCGCATACGAACCTCTCCGTGTTCTATGTCGCCAAGGGAATGATTCCCGAAGCCGAGGACGAAAAGGCGAAAGCGGCGGTGCTTCAAATGAGACACGCGCGGAACGCGCGCGAGGCCGAGGAAATCGCGGCGTCGGAACGTCAACGCATCCGGCGCGAGGCGCTTGAACGAATCGCCATGTTCAAGGAAGTGCTCGAGTTCGATCCCGACGATCCGCTCGCAACGTTTGGCACGGGCATGGCCTATATCCAGTTGGACGACTATGAGAACGCAGTACCGCACCTCGAGCGCGCGACGCAAGTGCAGAAGGACTATTCAGTCGCATACCTGAATCTTGGAAAGTGTTTCGAGTTTCTGAACCGCACGTCGGACGCGCGCGGCGCGTACAAGGCAGGGATCGAGTGTGCCGCCCGCAAAGGCGATTTAATGCCCTTACGAGAGATGGAGCGACGATTGAAAGCGTTAACGGATGCGTCGTTTGGGGAGCAAGTAACGTCCCCCTGAATCACCCGTCAAACACGGACGAAGACCACCGGCTGCACGCTTCGGCACAATAGATAGACGAAATATATCGCACCGCCGCTCACCGCGCGAGCACGCCTTTAACATTTCCTCCGAGATAGGTTTGCAGGCGCGACTCGAAGAAGTCGCGGGTCTTCGCCAGGTCCTCGCGCAGGTTGATGGAAGGCGACCATGTTATAAATCGCCGCAGTTTTGCGTTCGAGATGGACACGTCGCCTACGTCCATCTGCGCCCAGTCTTTCGGCCACGGCACGTGTTTCACGCTGCCGTTTCCGATGACATCGACCACCATGTCGGCAAAATCGGAAATGCTGTGTTCCACGTCGCCTGCGGCAAACAAGACTTCGCCTTCGGTCTTCGGTTGGAGCGCCACCTCGATCAGGGCGTCGATGCAATCGTCGACATACAGCACATTACGCCGCTGCGTGCCCTCGCCGTAGATGGTCAATTCCTTGCCCTGAAGCGCCAACCCAATAAAGAAATTGATCACGCCGCCGTCGCTGCTGCGGATATTCGCGCGCGGCCCGAATATGTTCGCAAGCCGGACTACGGACGTCCGGAGGCCGTGGGCGCGGTGGTAGATAAGGTGGTATTTCTCCGCCACACTCTTGTTCGCGCTGTAGATGTCGAGCGGAAACTCGGGGTGGCGTTCGTCCATCACCTCGTGCACGCGTGGGCCGCACTGCGTGCTGGTACCCACATAGACCACGCGGGCCTTCAGATTGTCGCGCCGGACGGACTCCAACACATTCATGGTACCCACGCAGTTGATCTGAATGTCGAGATAGGGGTCGCGCATCGAGTAGGCGTGCGAGGTGTGGCCCGCGCAGTTGAAGATAACGTCCTGATCGCGAATGGCGCGGGCAATCAGATTTGTATCGCGAATGTCATTGATAATGACCCGGATTCCAGGATGGCCATCGAGATTGGCAATGTTGCCGCCGCCGTGGTCCATAAGCGAATCGTACACGGTGACGTGCGCGCCTTCTTCGACGCAACGCAAAGCCAGGTTACTGCCGATGAATCCCAGCCCGCCGAGGACCAGAACGTGTTTGTCGTGCAATCGCGTACTCATGACCGCACCCTCCCCCCAGTTAGGTGACCACCACGTTGCTGTCGTCACCTTCATTGTACCCCAATCGGCGGAAAAATGGGCGGGCCTCGGTCGGACGCGGCCGGACGCCATCGAACGAAAAACGGCTCGCGCTAACTGCGGAAGGCGGGTGGCGCGGTGACGCTGCGGCGGCGCGCAAACATACTGTACTTAATGGCGCGGTAAAGGAAGAGCGGGTTACCGATGAGGTACCGGCGCCAAAGTTTCGAGGGTTCGTTCATCAGCCGGTGCAGCCATTGGAGGCCGTGCCGGCGGAAGAATGGAGACGCTTCCTTCATCGTGCCGGCGTAGATACGAATGGTACCCGCGCCTATCCCCCACACGATGGCGTCCGGGCAGCAGCGGCGCGCAAGTTCGCACGTTCGTTCGGTGCGCGGCGTGCTCATGCCCACGAAAATGAAGTCAACCTTGCCGAGGGAATGGAACAGCGCGGCGTACTCCGCTTCAGCGAGGAACCCCGAATATGACTTTATCACGGTGCAGTGTTTCGACGCGGCGTTGATGCGTTGTGCCGCATGCTCCGCTTCGGCCTGTGTAAGACCAATGAGGACGGCCGTGCTTGGGCGCATCGTTGTGCATTGCAGAAACGCGCGAAACGCCTCGGTCATGTTGCAGCGCTCGGGAACAAATGCGTTCCACAGGCGCGAGAACCACACAATCGACATCCCGTCCGCGGTGACGATGCGCGCATTGTTTAGCGAATCGCGCAACGTGGCGTCGTTGCACGCCACGTTGTAGATATGCGCATTCACGCAGAGAATGGATCGCGGCTGATCGTAGCGGTGCGCCAGCAAGGATTGAATCTCCGCAAGTAACTGCGGGATCGTGTGCGTCGAACACTTGACGCCGCCCATGCTGAATTCGTAGGGAGGCGATGTCGCTTCCGCGCTCACTGCACCACCTGCGGTTGCCGGGTCTTCGCGCTTTCCGGCGACTCGGTGCGCTCGCCGACTTTGGCGGCGGATTTATACGCCATCATCAGATTGACATAGTACTGTTGCGCCGTGTACATGCGCATCGCCTTTGCGCGGCCGGAGACTCCCATGCGGCGGCAGAGTTCACCATCCTTCCACAGGATCGACATGCACCGCGCGAGTTCCTGCGAATCGCCCGCGGTGAACAGAAATCCGGTCACGCCATGGTCAACCAGTTCGGGCAATGCGCCGGCGTTCGCCGCAATGACCGGGATGCCCAGCATCATCGCTTCGGCGACAACGAGTCCAAACGCCTCGAACCAACGGCTTGGCACGACCACGAAGCGCGCGCCGGCGTAGAACTCGGTCAGCGCGGCCCCGCTCAGGTGCCCGCGCCAGTGGACATTGGGCGCCACCGACTGCGGGAAGTGCGCGCCGTGCCCGGCGATGTGCAGCGGCATGCCCGCGCGCCACGCCGCTTCCATCAGGGTGTCGAGTCCCTTTTCCGGCGCGACACGCCCAACGAACGCCGCGTACGTACCAGCGCCAGGATTCGTGGTAGTCCGCGTCATGCGCACCATGTTCGGCACGACCCGCAGCTTATCGGATGGCAATCCGGAATCGATCATGCGTTGCTTGATGAAATGGCTTGGCGCTAGAAACAGGTTTACGTTTTCCTCGAAAAGGCGGAACGATTTCGCAACGCCCGCGCGCAGCGCGAACGCGGCGCTCTCGAACCGGTTCTCGCGGCAGTTCCGCGTAAAGCACGAGAGCGTCGATCCACGGGTACACCGATCGCACGGTTCGCCGTGGCTGATGTGCGTCGACACCGGGCACGTGACCCGGAAGTCGTGACAGGTCATGACGACCGGCACGCCCGCGTCCCGGCAGTCACGCAACACCCACGGCGAGTGCGCGGGGTACACTTCATGCACGTGCACGAGGTCCGGAGCAAAATTCTTGAGGATTTCCCGCATCTCCCGGCGCGCGTCGCGCGAATAGATTCCCCGCGCGCAGGCCTTGGCCCGGCCAAGGAACGTACCATCGAAGCTCGCGCTGTCGCTGGTCATCATGTAGACGTCGTGACCGCTCTTGCGCAGCACCTCGCCGGTGACCTTTGCCATGAAGTCAGAGCCGCCGCCGAAGCGGTGCCAATTCATGATTTGAACTACGCGCATGAGAATTCCTTATCCAACGGGCTGATCAAACATTCGGCGCTCGCCGCGAAAATCGAACCTCGAACCATGCGATGCGGCTTCGACACGCACCGGGAACATCACGAGCGCGGCGACCCGCTTCGCGTAGGCCATGGCGCGCGCTATACGGCACCGGCCCGCAATCGCCGCAGCGTCGCGCCCAAGCAATCGCGCGTAGACCATCGCGGGCGCGTGAACAAAGTTGGCCTGTGCGAGACGGGCGATCGCAATCAAACTGGGGCGCAACGCGCCCCATTCGCGCACATCACGCACCGCAAAGCAATCGCCGCCCCGCATTGCAGACCACGTGAGGTAGCCCATCTCGAGGCGGTACGGCGGAATGATATGGCGTACGACGGCATGCGGTGTGAACCAGCACGTCTGTCCGGAGGCGCGCAGGCGCATGAGCAGGTCCGTGTCCTCGCCGCCCTGCGTCAACGCCTCGTCGAACCCGCCTACCTTCAACACGAGGTCGCGCCGCACAAGAAGGTTCCCGGTGCACAGCAGCGAATCGCGCGTGCACGGGTGCAGTTCGCCGACCGGAGCAATCTCTCCCAGTATCAGCCGCGTTTGCATGGGAAGCGAGCGGAGCACGTCGTCATGGAGTTCCAGCGTACGCGCGCCGCCAACGCAGGAGGCGCCGGTCTTCCCTTGTGCAAACCACAAGTTCCACAGCCACACGCCGTCCGCGATCTGATCGTCGTCCGTGAATGCGATCCACTCGCCGCGGGCCGCGTCTACCCCGCGGTTACGCGCAGCCGAAATGCCCCGTCCCGACTCGCGAATATAGCTGACCCGCCGATCCGTACAACGGTTCGCCTCGCGCACGATTTCGCCGGTGTTGTCGGTCGACCCGTCATCCACAACGACAATCTCGAACTCGATTCCCGCCGGGCATTGCTGCACTGCAAGCGACTTCAGCGCACGCTCGAGCATGGCCGCGCGGTTATAGGTGCAAACCACGACGCTTATGTCTACTCGCTTGTTCATACGTTTTCGTCTGCGTCTCGGCGTTACCAAGGTCTTCCCTATACAGCGGCTTTCAAGCGCGTCGCGCGCGCCTGCGAATACGCCAGCACCGGGGCGCGCCCAATCGAGTGGTAGTCGAAGCCGAGCATCTTGACCAAATCCGTCGAGAAAATGTTGCGGCCGTCGAAGATTACGGGGGCTTTCATCAAGGACTTCATACGATCGAAATCGGGATTCTTGAAGTACGACCATTCCGTAACGATCAGGAGCGCATCGCAACCCTGCAACGCGCTGTAACTGTCCTCGGCATAGGTCACTCCCGCGCGCGGACCCAGATAGCGCTGCGTTTCGCGGACGGCCTTCGGATCGTAAGCGTGGACTTCCGCGCCCGCCTTTAGCAGCGCGTCAATCAACAAAAGCGATGGCGCTTCGCGCACGTCGTCCGTTTCTGGCTTGAACGACAGGCCCCAAATAGCGAACCGCTTGCCGGTAAGATCGTTGTCGTAGTACGACTCGATCTTTCGGACCAGTGTCGTCTTCTGCGACTGATTCACCTCCTCGACCGACTTCAAAAGCCGCGGCTCGTGTCCGGCGCTGCGCGCGGTGCTCACCAATGCCTGCACGTCCTTTGGGAAACACGAACCGCCGTACCCGATTCCTGGGAAAATGAACTGGTATCCAATGCGGCTGTCCGCGCCGATGCCGTTGCGAACGTCCTCGACGTTTGCGCCGACGCGCTCGCAGATCGTTGCGATCTCGTTGATGAACGATATCTTCATGGCGAGCATCGCGTTCGCCGCATACTTCGTCATTTCGGACGACGTAGTATCCATAGTCAGCACCGGGTGCCCGTCGCGAATGAAACTCGCGTACAACTCTTTCATCAGAACCTCGGTCCTGCAGTCGCCACATCCGATGACGATGCGGTCTGGATTCATGAAATCATCGATGGCGCAACCCTCGCGGAGGAACTCGGGATTCGACACGACATCAAAGTCAAATCGCACCTTGCGTTCGCGCAACGTAGCTTCGATTGTGTTGCGCACTTTTTCGGCGGTGCCGACGGGAACCGTAGACTTGTTTACGACAATCTTGTAGCCGTTGATGTAGTCGCCAACCGACTTCGCCGCGGCGAGCACGTGCTTGAGGTCGGCGGTGCCGTCTTCCAACGGCGGCGTTCCGACCGCGATGAAGACGAACAACGCCTTCTCGATCGCCGCCTTCAAGTCTGTCGTAAACGACAGGCGCCCCTGTTCCACATTGAGCGCAACCATCTCATCCAAACCCGGCTCATAAATCGGAATGCGCCCGAACCGCAACGCCTCGACTTTCGCGGCGTCAATATCGACACACGTGACATCGTGCCCCACTTCGCTGAAACAGGTGCCCGTAACGAGTCCCACGTAGCCGGTGCCAATGACGGCAATCTTCATGTGAAATGTCCTTTCCTATCGCCGGAGGCCGGCGCCATTTGCAGGTTGATGGACCAAGAGAGGCGTGCCGGACTTTGCGGGTTCGACCCGCGCGCCCAAGCGCCCCTCGACCAGTGCGTAGTACCAGTTTTCAAGCCCGATAATGAGCTTGTCCCACGCGAAGACCTTATTTGCCACATCGCGCGCGTACATCCCCACGCGCACGCAGCGTTCGCCGTCGGCGAGGTAGTCGCGGGCGGCCGCCGCCATCCCCTCGGGAGTCTCTTCGCAAAGACTGCCGATCGGATAGCGCTCGAACAGCCATTTCACTTCGCCAACCGGATTCGAGATTGTCGGCCGACCAATGCACATGTAGTCGCCGATCTTGTTCGGCCATCGTCCGACGTTGCTGACCTTCTGCGTGTACGGCATGAGGAACACGTCCGCAGCAGCGAGATAGGTCGGAAGGTCTTTGTAGGCGACCGGCCCAACCGCTTTGACGCCCTTCAGCGACTCGCGATTGGACAACATACCTTTGACGTCGCGCTCGGAGGGGCCGACAAGCAGCAGGACCGTGCGCGGATCGGTAAGACGGAGAATCTCGTACGCCTTCACGGCCATCGGAAGGTCGATGAGCACGTCCAAGCCGGAAAAACAAACGACCGGCGCATCCTCGGCGATGCCGAGCATGCGGCGGCTTTGCGACTGATCCGGGACCTTCGCAAACGCGCGGACGTTTGCCCCGCCGGGAATGACAATGCAGCGTTCGCGATCGACGCCGAGGCTCACCGCGCGTTCCATCAGCGCGTGGCTAATCGCAGTCAAACCATCGAGCTTATTGCGATAGTATTCCTCAAAGAACACCTCGACACCCGAGAAGAGCCACTGATACCAAAGCGGACGGCGTTCTTTGATAAGGCCGCCGTGTCCCCACCAGTCGATCCAATCGCTCACGATCGGAATCTTCTTCTCTCGCGCATAAGCCAGCGCGGGGAGGACTACGGCGAGGCGTGTATCCAGACAATGGATTAGATCGTACTTCTTGTTTTCGCGTCGCAGGAAGCTCAGGCGGCGCCACGCACACACGGGATCCCACCCCTGGCGCAGTGCGCCCACGAGGAGATCGGGGCTCTCGATAATGCGAAAGTTCTCGACCTTCTCGATCTTTGTACGGAGCATCTCCCGATTGGCATGGCACATGACGTCCACGTCGTGTCCGCGCGCGGCGAGTTCGCTCGCCCACGGGTGCGCGCGAAAGTTGATCTTGAACCGCCGGTGGTTGCTCACCAGCAGGATGCGCAATGGACGCTTGTTGCCCCTCGGTGTCATGCGGGTATTGCCACCTGTTGCGGCGCATGGTTCTCGACGTTGGCCGTATAGACCTCTTCAAGGATGTGCGGCACGTTGTACGTGATGCGCCAGTCCGGGTAGTGGGATTCGAATTTCTGGAGACCGGAAATCCACCAGATGTGGTCGCCAATCCGGTTCTCGTCGAGGTAGATTGTGTCCATGCGCTTGCCGCTGATCCCTTCGCAGAGCGCAATCGCTTCGCGCATCGAGCAGTTGCTGTACCGCCCGCCTCCGATGTTGTAGACCTCGCCCGTGCGCGGACGTTTGTAGAACTCGTAGAAGGCCTGAATGAGGTCGTAGCTGTGGATGTTGTCCCGGACCTGTTTACCCTTGTACCCGTAGATACGGTACGTGCGCCCGGTGACACAGCACTTCATCAGGTAGGCGAGGAAACCGTGCAGTTCGGCGCCGGAATGCCCCGGCCCCGTCAGGCATCCGCCGCGAAACACCGCGGTCTTCATTTTGAAATAGCGTCCATACTCTTGGACCATGACATCCGCGGCGACTTTCGACGCGCCGAACACGGAATGAGTGCAGTTGTCGATTGACATCGATTCCGTAATGCCGCCCTCGTACTCGTGTCCGTCGGCGATTTCCCAGCGGTGTTCGAGTTCGCGGAGCGGCAGCGTGTTCGGGCGATCGCCGTATACTTTGTTTGTGGATGTGAAGATAAGTACGGCATCGGCCGCGAACTGCCGCGTGCATTCGAGCAGGTTCAGCGTACCCATCGCGTTGACGCCAAAGTCAACCAACGGCGCCCGCGCCGCCCAATCGTGCGACGGCTGCGCGGCGGTATGGACGACTAGGGCTATGTCGCTGCCGTATTGCTCGAAAATGAGCCGCATCGCCGCGGTATCGCGAATGTCCGCGGCATAGTGCTTGTAGTTCAGGAGCGTCGACTTGAGTTGGTCAACAGACCACGATGTCGACGCCTCCTCGCCGAAGAACTCGGCGCGCATATTGTTGTCGATGCCGACGATATAGAACCCACGCTTACTGAAAAAGCGCGCGGCCTCCGCGCCGATGAGCCCACCGGACCCCGTGACTATTGCTACTTTCATTCCTGGTCCTCCTCTGTTCGCTTTGGCTGCTACGCGCTCTTTGCCATTTCACCGGCGGCAACCGGCGCAGTCTTCGATTCAAGCGCCTGCGAGTAAACGCTCATCAGGCGCGTGTAATAGGTCTGTTCGCTGTACTCGCGCTCGACTTTGCGGCGCCCCGCAAGGCCCATCGCGCGGCACGCGCCGGGCGCATTCCACAACCGTTCGACATGCGCAGCCAGCGCCGCGACGTCGCCCGCCGCGAAGTGCAGGCCGGTCACTTCGTCGTCGACGATTTCCGCAAGGCCGGCCATGTTTGTCGCGATGACCGGCAACGCGTAGCTCATCGCCTCCGCGGCAACCAGCCCGAACGCCTCGTACCACCGGCTCGGAACCACTACCATGCGCGCTCCAGCGTAAAAATCCGTCAGGGCCTCGCGCGAAAGTTGCCCAACAAACGTCACGTTGGGCGGCGCAAGTATTCGCAGGATGCTGTCGAGAGGACCTTCTCCCGCGATTCGTACGGGAATGTTCGGCAGGCGCTTCGCCGCGAGCAATAGCGTCTCGATGCCTTTCTCCTCGCTCAAGCGCCCCGCAAGCGCGACATAGGCGCCGTCCGCGGGATTGGCCTGCTTCCCGGGGATCGGAACGACATTGGGTACGACGCGGATGCGGTCCGCCGGAAAACCCGCCGCCACCAGCCTCGATTTCACGAAATGACTCGGCGGCACGAAGACACTGACGCAACTCGTAAAGAGGCCGCCGTGGCGCGCGAGTGTGTTGCGCGCGGCGAAGGCGATGCTTTCAAGCACGTTGCCGCGGCAGTTGGTAAGCGCGCACCAGTATTCCCTGCCCCCGCTACACTTTGTGCAGATCTTGCCGTTTCGCATTAGCACACCGTTGGGACATTCGAGCCGGTAATTGGGACAACGCATGACGACCGGAACGCCCTCTTCCACGCAGGCTTCCAATACGGACGGCGAGATGAGCGGGTACAGATTGTGCACATGCACTACGTCCGGACGGCCGTCACGTAGCGCGGCGCGCACTTCGCGCTTGGCCGCGGCCGAATACGCACTCGACGCAAATGCCCGGAGTTTTGACGCGGTGCCGGAGATATCGGAACTGCGCCGCTCGAATGTCGTGACAGTGTGGCCGTTCGCGCGGAGGATCGCGCCGATGCGCTCGAACATTACATCTTCGCCGCCGCGGAACCGGTAATAATTGTGAATGTGCAGGACGCGCATCAGTGGGCCCTCTTCGTGACGGCGCGACACACCGCGTCCACTTGACGCGCGGCGGTGTCGAATGAGCAGTGTTCGCACGCGTACTCCATAATGCGGTCGGGAGCGTACGCGGACAGGTTCGCGAGCATTTGCTCGAGCACGGCGCGAAACGCCGCGTGTTCGCCGCACGAAAAGACTTCCCCCGTAACGCCCGGCTGAACGTATTCGCGCAAACTGCCTACGCCACTGGCGAGCACAGGACGGCCATATGCGTACGCCATGAACTTGATTCCGCTCTGGCTGCCTTCAAGGTAGGGAAGCAGCACAACGTCGGCCGCCTTGAACAGGAATTCCATCTCGGAATCCGGCGCCGCGCCAAACTTCGCGTCGATACGCATCGGGCCCCGGTGCGTGCGCGCCATGCGCTCAATCAGGTCCTGGTACGACCGCTCCGGCGCATGTCCCCGGACAAGCAGGGTCAACTTTTCCGCGTGATAGTCGCCAAGCGACTCGATGACAAAATGCGTGCCTTTGTAATAGCGCTGAAGCCCGAAGCACAGCAGGACCCGCTCGTCCTCCGCAATCCCGAGGTGTTCCCGCGCGGCCGCCTTCGTGATCGTCTGTGTCTCGTGCGGATGATAGGTGCCGTGCGCAACAACGTGGACCCGGTCTGTGTCCACGTCAAACTCGTCGACCAGCCGTTCCTTGATTGCCTGTCCATGCACAACGATCGCGTCTACGAGTGCGCGGTAAACAATCCAATAGATGATGCGGTACCTGATCGTATCGGCGTCGTGCGGCAGCACGTTATGCGCCGTGTACACAATGCGCTTGCCGAGAAGTCGAAAGAGCGGATACATCAACATGCAGCGCAGCAATGGACGGCCAATGCTGACATCGTAGAGAATCTCCCCCTTTGTAGACGCGACGCATCCAATCAACTTCGCGTAGTACGCAACCAGTTTCGAGAATTCGCGTATCGGGTTTCTGTCGCGTTTGTCGCTGCCGCGCAGGTTTAGCAGCGCGACATTTGGATGGTACTCCTGCCCTTCGTGCATGTCGCCGCCGATGATACGCACGGCGTGGCCCAGACGGGCATGCGCGTTTGCGACTTCGCGCACGTAGTCAGGCTGGAACCCGCTCGCAAGAATCAGACGTGCGTGCCCTTCCGTGCTCGCCTGCGCGTCGGATTGCGCTTGATATGAAAGTACCGAACTCATGCGTGCCCCCTTGGAAATGGAACGATTCGGCCGGAAGGCTCGAAAACGCGCGGGCAACTGAATTTGCCGCTTTCAAAATGACTTACCCTGGCGCGCAACGGTTCCGGCAACGCTTGAAACCCAAAGTAGGACAATGTCAAGAACTGCACGAAGGTCTGCATGGTGGGAACCAGCAACGTCGATTCCGTCATGCCACCGACAATGCCGAGCAGGAGCAGTCCGCCAAGAAATGCAAAGCGCGCGTCGCGCGTCGCCCGGAAGTATTTCACGGAACGCGCCATGCCAATGATTTGGATCAATGCATACGTGCTGACGCCGACAATGCCAAGCCCCATGAGCACTTCGAGGAATACGTTGTGGCATTCGGCGATGGGCCAGCCCTGGCGCGCGGTAATCTCGCGAATATGCGCTACGGTGAAGAAACTTCCGTAGCCATATCCCTGCAATGGACGCGCCGCCGCGTACTCGATGAGTTGCTCCCAAAGCGGCAGGCGCCCCGTCAGCGCCATTGCACCGTCGAGGTCCTGGTCGCTGCGGCCCAGGAGAATTCCCTTCTGCAATGCCGGCAGTAACGAGCCGCCTGCTAGTAGGACTGCCGTCAGCGCACCGGTGATTGCCGCGGAACACGCAAACATGAACCGTGGCGAGCCCGCGTACACGAGAACGAGATAGAGCGCCAGCGTGACGAGAAAACTCAAAAGCGACGTGCGCGACTTCGTCATTACGAGGAAGAAGAACGCGAACGCCGCCAGGGCCGCATACAGCCCGCGCCAGCGCTTCTCGGTTTGGAGCGCCGCAATCGCGGCGAGCACAATAAACGAGCAGTTGACGCCCTGGTTGTTCGGATGAATCGTGCCGGCGAAACGGTAGCGGTCCGCCGTGGGTGTGAAGGAGCCAAGCGCAATCTCGGACGCAATGCCCGCGAAGAGATAACAGGTCGAGCTGAACAGGACCAGAAACAACATTTCGCGCGGGTTCATTCGGCAGGCTACGCCAAGCGCGCCGAACGAAAGCGTCGCGATAACAACGATGCGGCGCGCCGTCAGCGCCCATTCATCGGCCCAGAAGATGCTCATGAGCAGCCAACCGACAAAGAAGACCATGAGACCCGCGAGGAAACCGTTGATCTGCAGCGGGCGGCGTCCGGGCATGGCAATCATCAATAGGCCAAATCCGCCGACCATCAAGAATCCAATCTGGCGTTTCGCGTTGCCCTGCGCCGCGTCTTTCTGCAGGGTGTCCTCGGACGGAAGATAGTCGTCATGGATCGAGTACGAACGCACCGGGTCATGTAGCGCAACGAAGAACGCCACCGTCAGAAGAATGAACATGAACCACGGGAGGCGTTGGGCCTCGGGCGCAGGGCGCAGTGTCAGCGAGTCAGTCATGCGGCCTCCCTCGCCAAACGGCCGCTCGCATTGGCAAATGCGGCAGACCTGATCGCCGTAGCTGCGGAGTTTGTGATGAGTTGCGCCGCTGCCGCGCCAACTGGGCCGCTCCAGCGAACAAGTGCAACGCCGATCAAGAGGAAACTGGCCAGCGCAATGAAGTTCACGTAGAAATCGATACGGGCAAGCTCGAGCGCAAACAACCCCCGCGACACTACGAAGCCAACCGTGAGCACGGCTGCATTAAGCGATAGCAGGACTACCAGCAAGCCGTTTCCCGCATACTTTGCGCCGTAAACGAGCGTGACAAGCGAGTCGCCGGCAATCGCCATCGCACCGGTGAAGACCAACAGCATCCCGCAGAACGCGATCGCCGAGTCCCGCACGACACGTTGAAGACGCCGCACTCCCCCATCCGCTCGCGCGTGCATGATGCGAGGGCCGAGGTAGTTCTGGACGCCAAGCATCAGCGGATTGATCAGGGTCATAACGCCGAGTGCGGCCGCCCATGTGCCGGCCATCGCCGCTCCATGAAAGCCGGCGACAATCCACGCATAGAGATTCATGCTCAGCGCCCACGCGACGCCGCTGGCAAGCAGCCATTTACCGGCGGTCCAATTCCGCGCGAAGTCCTCCGCGATGGCGCTTCGCGTAACAATGCGTTCGTGGCGCGTCACGATGAACCAATGGAATGCGGTGACCGCGGAGGACATGCCAAGCACGAGGAACGCGGACCAGCTATGAAGCGCACCCGTCAGATACAACGCAACCAAACCTACGATCTGGAGCGCCGCAAGCAAGACGTCCAACAGCAGCGCCTTTGCATACGCCAGCCGCGCAAAGCAGTTCTGCCGCACATAATCGCGGAGCAGCAGGAAAGCGAGTGCGGCCCCCAGCGCGCTGATGGTTTGCGCGAGCGCCGGATTGTGTCCGAAGCATGACAACCCCGAAATTAAGACCAGCGCCGAGACGACCGCCGCAAACGCGCACTGGTGCGCAAACGAGCTGCCGGCAAAGCGCCGGCCGTCGTCGCCCGTCAGCCGCGGATATCGAATCATGAACGGTGTCGCGATAAGCGAGGCCTGAACGGCCATCAGCACAGTGAGCAAGCTGAATCCGACCGTGTACAGCCCGAATTCTTCTTTGGTGCACACCCGGCCAATCAGCACCCCCGTTACAAACGTGGTGGCGCTGGCGACAACCTGGTCCGCGACGCTCAATACGCTATTCGGCACGCGGCGCGGCGCACGCGCAAGGACGCGTTCGGTCCATCCCGCGCAACGGGAAATGCGAAGCCCTATGTCGGCCGCTCGGCCCATGCTCGTCGTACTCGCTTCGTTTGGGAACTAGTGCGCGCCGCGTTGCAGCAACACGGCGGGAATCGTGCGGAGAATCAGGGAAACGTCCAGCCAGAAGGAGCACTTCTGGATGTACTCAAGATCGAGGCGTACCCAGCGATCGAAATCGCGGTCGTGACGGGCGGTGACCTGCCAGATGCACGTCAGCCCCGGCTTGACGTCCAGGCGGCGCCAGTGCCACACGGAATAGCCGTCCTCCTCGTTGACCGGAAGCGGGCGCGGCCCGACGATGCTCATGTCGCCGAGCAACACGTTAAAGAGTTGCGGCAGTTCGTCCAGGCTGGTCTTGCGAATCACCTTGCCGATTGCGGTCACGCGCGGGTCGTTTGTCATTTTGAATGCAACACCGCTGCGCTCGTTGAACTTCATGAGATCGGCTTTGCGCGCTTCGGCGTCGGTTGCCATGCTGCGGAACTTGAACAGGTGAAATGTCTTTCCACCCATGCCGCCGCGCTTCTGCTTGAAAAAGACCGGGCCTTTCGACGTTGCCTTTATCGCGATCGCAATTGCAATCATGAGCGGCGCGAATAGCGCGAGCCCCAAAAGCGCCCCAATGACGTCCATCGCGCGCTTCCACATGGGAAACGGTCGCGCAAACAACGCATGACCGTTTTCCGACGACACGTTCTCCGCCTGCGGAAATTCAAGGGAGTTCCACGGTGGCAGGGTCTCCTGCGCGAGTTCGTAGTTATGAGACATGGTGGAGCCTCATCTTGATCGGGCTGCTCGCAACCGAATGCCGCCCACGGAGCGCGCGCGAACCGAGATTCGTGCGTTCGTCATCGGGATACTCGTAGACTGCAAATGTCAGCTTCGGCGCGGGAAGGGACTCGATGCCCGCCTCCGCAAGCTTGCGCCGAAAAATGAACTCGAGCGGTTCAAGAATATTTGTCGCGCCGGCCTTCGTGGTGTACGGAAGAATGGCGGCGATCTGGTCGCCGTAGTATCCCTTGGCGTCGCACACGCGCGTACGTTCGAGCAGCGCAGCGGCCAGGGCCCGCTCCGCCGCGTGCATCGATTCGTCGCTCTGCGAAAATTGGATGTTGAACACGATGAGCACGAACGGCTGCCCCGACCGATCGGTGCGCGACCGTTCGAGACAGAGTTGCTCTTCAAACGCCTCGCTGTTCAGCAAGCCCGTCGCCTGCGCCTTCTCCTCCTCGCGAACGCGCGCCATCAAGCGATAGAGGCGCACCAAGGCCGAATCCGTTTGTGGTTTAGCAACCATGCCTACATCTCCCCGTGCAGAAGTGAGCGTTAGAGCTTTCGGTAAACGAAATCAGGAATCTCGTAGCGACGATTGTTCAGCGCGACTCCCAGGACATTGCCTTGCTGGGCCGTTAGCTGCGTGACCGCGTGACGAAGCACTTGCCAGCGCACGCCGCCTGCATTGACGATGACGACCGTTCCATCGGCAAGGGGCGCCACCAGGCCGGCGTCCATCCCTTTTCCAATGGCCGGCGTATCGATGAATATCCAGTCGTAGCGCTTTCGCATGAGCCGCAGCGTATTGAGCACGCGGGGCGACGCCAGCAACGCCGGCAGCGTCTCGCGCTTCGCGTTGAGCTGGCTGATCGCGATGGGCGGCTCGTTTATTCGGTAAACGATATCGTTGATGGAACGCGCACTGTACGAGATATTCTCCCACCCGCGCGTCAGGCCGCTTTCGAACAGCTTGCGCGCGCACCCGGAATGACACGTCGCCAGGACGAGGACACGTCTCCCAAGCTTCGTCGCCCCCACGCGCGCCATCTCCATGACATACGTCGCGCTGGCTTCGTCGTCGCCAAGACCGGCAAACGAAACGATCTTGCCGCCCCGGTTTTCGATCAACGCGTCGATTCGCGTATAGAGTCCGATCAACTTCTCTTCAAATCCCTCCGCCGTTGGCGGCAAAGAGACGTTAAAGTTGATCTCGGTGATCGGTTCGTCAATCGGCGCGACGCCGGCGAACTCGAGCGCTTCGTAGATTCGGCTCATTCAGACACCTCTTCCTGCAGGGCGATTGCGCCGTTCGCCGCTGGTACGATGGTCGCTGTGCCAGCCGCGTTCAGCGCCGGCGTTTCCGGAATGGGCGCCAGCGCGGCGGCGTGCGCGACTTCGCGAATGCCGGCCGTGGCGGCCTCCGTCTGCGACGGACTCCAGAACATCGGGACGGCGAAGCACGCCGAGGCAATCGCCGCGCCCGCGCACGCAGCGCCAACCCAACGCAGGTTTGGCATCGCGCGGCCGCCCTTGAACTCGCGGATGACTTCGCGGGCAATTCTCGGCGTGATGGGCTTGCACTGATAGCCAAGCCCGCTGACCAGCGCGTTGTCGCACATGATGTTGATCGAGCGCGGATACCCTTCCGCGGCTTTGACAATGGCCTTCATCGCCTGAGGCGTAAAGACGGCGTCGGGCTTGCCGCCCGCGTGTGAAACGCGATGGCGAATGTATTCGATGCCTTCCTTGGGCGTCAGCGCGCGGAGCTTGGCGCGCACCGCGATGCGCTGCCGAATCTGGCGCATCGAGTAGTCGGCCAGCTTCACATCCAATTCCGGCTGACCCACGAGGACCATCTGCATGAGCTTGTAGTCCATGGTTTCGAGATTCGAAATCAGGCGCAGTTTCTCAAGCGTCTGGTTCGGCATGTGCTGCGCTTCGTCAATGATGAGCACGACGCGTTTGTCTTTGCCCACTTCATGCACCAGCGAGCGCATCAGGTAGTGCAGCATCCAGCGCTCCGACTTGCCGCGTCCGTCAATACCCAGTTCGTGGAGAAGGTGCACCAACAACGCCTCGAACGTAAGGTTCGGATTGAACATGAAGATGGGACGAATACGCGTCCGGCGGATGCGCTCGAGATAGGCGCGCAGGATTGTGGTCTTGCCTGTGCCGACTTCACCGGTCATCGCGACAAAGCCGAGGCCCTTTTCCACGCCATACACGACCGCAGCAAGCGCTTCCTTGTGGCTCGGACTCATGAAGAAGAAGTCCGGGTCCGGCGTAATGTGGAACGGTTCCTTGTTGAACCCGTAGTAACTTAAATACATGCTTTGAACTCCTTTTTCGACACGGTGACAAGCACCGGCACACCGACCCAACGCTCCACTTGCTGGGGCGTATTGACGGAGTCATCGAAGTAATCGAACACGAAAGCAAACGTGATGCCCGCGAACATCGCGAGAAAAACACCGAGAAAGAGATTCAGCAGCTTGTTCGGCTTCACTGGGTCCATGGGAAGCGTCGCCGGTTGGACGACGCTGACATTCGAGACCTTGTCGATGTCAAGCGCCGACGAAATGCGCGCGCGCTGGAGGCTGTCGCGATACTGCTCGTAGTCCTTTTCCGCGAGGGCCACTTCGCGCTCGAGCGTCTGTAGTTCGATCTCCTGGCTCGCCAGCGTCGCCAGTTGCGCGCGCTGCTTGTCGAGTTCCCGGGAGATCGATGCCTGTTGCGCGTCGAGAGCGACGTGTTGTGCACGCTCGTTTACTAACGCAAGTTGGACTTGCTGGTACGTCTCGTCGACGCCGGTGGTAATTTCCGTGTGCGTTTCGTTTTCCTTCTTCAAGGCCGCTTCCGCTTCCTTGATCTGTTGCCGCACGTCGATCAAGGGCCGGTGCGTCTCCGGATAGCGCGCGGAGAGATCGGTTTCCTTGAGCCGAAGATCGAGCAGCTTCTCCTTTAAGGCGTCCGCCGCGTAGTTCGTTACCCCCGTGGTGCGGCTGATCTCGAGCGTCTTCGACCGTCCCTCGAGCGACGCCTCAAGTGCGTGGATGCGCTTTTCGGACGCCATGCCGTCGGCCTGTGCACTGGAGAGTTGCTCCTCCAATCCTGCGATCTGGTTCAGCAGGACTTCCTTCTGCCGTTCAATCGTCGTAATGCCGTTTTCGCGGCGAAACGTGTCGAGCGTTTGTTCGCGCGAGGCGAGTTCGTTGCGAAGCGATTCAGTCTGCTCTTCGAAGAACCGCGGCGTCGCCTGAGCGGCGTGCACGCGAATGTGTTCCTCCAGATAGAACTGAAGCAGCGCGTCCAACGCGCTCTGCGCAAGCGGCCGGCTCGGCGCGTCGAACGTGACGTTGATTATTTCGGTCTTTGCTTCGACGGACACGTCAAGGTTTTCCATGAAGGCCTTCACCGCCTGTTCGCGTGGCGTAAGCGGCGTCTTCAAATCGAGCGCAACCATGAGGCCGGCGCCGGTCTCTTCCGCTTCGCGCACTTCACGGCGAATTTTTCGCAAGTCCCGCTGGGCGTCGGCCATCGCCGCGACTGGCGGCTGAACGTCAAGCAACTCGTCCGGCTTTTCGAGGAAGGTCTCGGCGCCGAGTTTGTCAACGACCTTCTCGGCGATCGCACGGCTGTGAAGAATTGAAACCTCGGAATTCACCTCATTCACCCGATCGCGCGACGGGTACAGCGTCGGGCCGGATACGGTCGGGTCTACGGACAAGTTCTCGCGCCCGAGTCGAATCAACAGCTTCGCTTCCGAGCGGTACACCTCTTGAACAAGGTAGGTGTACAACACGACCATCCCGAAGACCACGGCGGACACCGACGCAATCTTCACCTTGTGGCGGAACACGAGATACAACATGTCCCGCAGCGAGTTGTTCATTACCTGGTTGATTGGATTGCTCCCATGCGCTGGACCGCGCCTTGGTTGATTTGCGTCGCCGTGGACAACAACTGCGAACCGAAATTGTTGTTCGAGTAACTCGGTTCGTTCAGGTCATACTGAAAGCCCCAATGGACGGATCGCGGTATGATCCGGTTTACGTACTGCTCGACGAACTGGTCCACTTGATCGATATTGGTGGGGGGCACGAACACCATATCGTAAGGTTCGAGCAGAAATGGCTCGCTCTCGGGCTCCTCGAGTGCCTTGCGAAGATCGAGCGTCGTCGCGAACTGTTGGCCCTCGCGTTGACGCACGACCACAACCGTTCGCTTCTTCGCACTCTCCTTCAGGAACCCGCCGGACTGCATGATCGCCTCCAGCGCCGTTAACCGCCCGTTGATCATGACCAGACCGGGGTTTTGTACTTCGCCGGTAACATAGACCCGGTGACTATCGAGTGAATTGACGACTACCGAGATTTCCGGCTCGATGAGCTTGTCCTCGTAGAGGCCGAGAAGGTCGCTGCGCAGTTCGTCCGGTGTCCGGCCCTGCGCTTGTACGTCACCCACGAGTTGGAGCGATATTTTTCCGTCCGGCCGGATGCTCTGTTTCTCCTCGTTCAGTTCAGGCCAATATAGGAATTTCACCTGCAATACATCGCCGGGTTGCAGCACGACTTTCGGCTCTGCCGCGACAGGAAACGATTCCGACGGTGGAGGCGTCGTGATGCAACCGGACATCGCGGCGACAACACAGAGTGCCGCTACGAGTTCAATTAGGGATGCCCGCGAAACGCGCGGGTACGCGTTCCGCGGGTCTGGAGAGACACCGGGATAGGTATCGTTCGTAATGTGTTTCGCGATCGCAAACAAAGGATTGAATCCCTCGCGTACGGTTGCCGTCTCAGCGTGGTGGGCCGGTGTGGGAATTCCCGCTGCCCCAGGACATTCGAATCGCATCGGTCACCTTCTCCATTCCATGGCGCCCCTGCTAAGCGCCGGTTCCGTCTTAGTAAGAAGCGTGCCAGCGACGCGCGGCGGATGAAGCGACTCGGGGAAATGACGCAGGACTGTTGGGGGGCGCAATGCGCTCGACACCTCATACCGTAGGTGCGGGCTGTTGCATCATCTCAGAACTGGTGGGCGGCTCTTCGCGACCTCGGACGCAATGCCTCGCAGCCGGAAATTCCTAGCTATCAGTCGCTTCGGAGAGGTCCGCGAATAGAATCGCGTGTAATGTCCCGCGCTTCGTTGCCGCACGCGCATTCCGTGGGAGTAACGTGGAGGGACCTCGAAACTGTCTCGCACCGCCGTGGGAATGCGTCGAAGTCAAACCTGTGCAGGGAGCACGTGGATGGAGTCTTCATAGCGCGATACGTGAGGCTAATGCGAAAACGAGCGCGGTGCTGACGGAGCACATTGACGAAAACCTGTCAATCCGTCAAAAAAACCAACCGCGCTGCCGCAGCTCGGCGCCGCAGGTCAGCGCCAAACAAACCAGATGAAAATGTACGCGGGTACGACAGCGGCAATGGTGAACGGAATGGAGATTCTCAACCAGTGCGCGAGGCTCACGGGATGTCCCTCTTTTCGGATGAGTCCCGTCGCGACAATGTTGGCCGACGCCCCGACGGGCGTGACGTTTCCGCCGAGGCTCGCGCCGATGAGCAGTCCAAACATGAAGAGCTCCGGCGGCACGCCAACCTCCCGCGCAAGTTTGTCGGCAACAGGAAGCATGGCCGCGAGGAACGGGACATTGTCAACGAAAGCGGAGACGATCACGGAGATGAACACGATGAGCGTATAGCCGACGAAGACATTGGCGCCGACCTGTTCCGCAAGCCACTTCGCCAGCGCGTCCGTCCATCCGGCCTCGGTAAGACTACCCACGATGATGAAGATCGCCATGAGAAAGACGGTCGTGTCCCAGTCGAGACCTTTGACGGTGGCGCGCACACTTCCTTGGTTCGCGGTCGCGTGCCAGGCCAGCGCGGCGACGCCGTAGACCATGCAAATGACGCCCGCCGCGTAACTAAAGCCCGTGTCAAAGAACGAAGACGCAGCAAGCGCGATGATGAGAGTGACCAGCATTCCGGTAGGAAGCCACGATTTCACGTTCTCTACCGCAACGAGTTCTTGCTTCTCCTTGTGCCTGAAGAACACGAAGTACAGCACCACGAACGATACAATCGCCCCCAGCTCGACGGCGAAGAAGATGCTGGGTTTCCCCTTGTAGACGAAGAAGTCGACAAAGGTCATCTTCGCGTAGCCGCCCAGAAGCATGCTCGGCGGATCGCCGATGAGCGTCGCGGTGCCCTGTAGATTGCTGCATATCGCGATGCCGATCATCATGTTGATCGGAACAATGTTCAGCTTCTTCGCGAGCGTAAGCGCAATCGGCGCGACAATGAGAACGGTCGCAACGTTTTCGATAAACACGGACAAAAAACTCGTGAGCATGCAAATGAACAACAACGCCCACGCCGTGTTCGGGGCCTTGTTGACGATTGCCTCCGCGAAGTATGCAGGGGCCCTGCTTTCGATGAAGGCCTCGGCGAGCATCAGCGTTCCCACGAAGATGCCCATGACGTTCCAATTGATGGCGGTAAACGCCTGCCATCCAGTGAGGCAACCGGTCAACAGCAGCAGGGTCGCCGCAACGGAAGCGACCACGCTGCGCCAGGTCGGAAGGATGAAGAAGAACGTGTACGCGGCGATGAAGATTGCGAGCGCGATGTAACTGGTCACGTTAAACAAAATCCTTCGGGCGGATATCGAAGCGCTTCACCGAATCCGCCTCCCCCCAACTCTCGGATTCGCGATCGGCAGCACTCGCGGCGCGCCGCATGGGAACTCGATTTTACCGGCAACGTTTTCGCGATTGCGAATTGCCCGCAGTTTTGCGGTGACAATCGCGCAGCGCCCAAAAATGTCACGGCATGACGCCGCGTGTTCCAATTTGTGCAGCAATCGATGCACTCTCCTTCGTCACAAAAGTCACGCAACATCAATTCTGCCAACACCTTCCAGTTCGTGACCAAAATCTGGCACGCGGTTTGCCTTTGTATCCTCTGGTTTTGTTTCGAGGGATTCGGTCCGGCTCATCGGGCCGGGCCGTGGAAGTAACACTTTGGAGGGTACT